>DASYPH010000210.1:0-4742 GCA_036006925.1 Gaiellaceae bacterium | reverse complement strand
TGCAAGTTACGCGAGATGTTTCGGGCGTTCTCGGCTCGCGGCGTTCGTGCCGAACCCATCATCTATTCCGACGAGACGGTCGAGGAAGTGCGAGCACAGCTTCTCGAACTCGACGGTGTGCTCGTGTGGGTCAACCCGATTCAGGACGGCCTCGATCGGTCGAAGCTCGACCCGCTGCTCCGCGAGGTCGCCGGAGCGGGTGTCTGGATCAGCGCGCATCCGGACGTGATCCTGAGGATGGGCACAAAGGAGGTGCTGGTCGATACGGCGAGTATGAGTTGGGGCACCGAGACCCGCCTCTACCGCACGCCCGCCGAACTACGCGAGCAGTTGCCGTCCCGCCTCGCAGATGGCATCCCGCGCGTGTTGAAGCAACGTCGCGGCATGGGCGGAACCGGAGTCTGGAAGGTCGAGGCCGCGGGCGCAGGCACGGTAAAGGTGCAACACGCGACTCGGGAGAGCCTCCCCGACCGGGTTCCGCTGGACGAGTTCGTCGCGCGCTGCGAGCAGTACTTCGCCGGCACTGGGCTGATGGTCGAGCAGCCGTACCAGCCGCGTTTGCGAGAAGGGATGATCCGCGCATACATGACGCACGATCAAGTCGTCGGGTTCGCGCATCAGTACCCGCGTGGGCTACTGCCGCCCGCGGATGCCGCGCACGCACCAGCCTCCAAGACGTTCGAGCTTCCCTCGGTTCCCGCCTATGCCGAACTTCGTCACCGCTTGGAGGTCGAGTGGGTGCCGGAGATGCAACGCACGCTCGGGATCGAAACGCACTCGCTCCCTGTCATCTGGGACGCAGACTTCCTGTACGGGCCGAAGACAACCGCCGGCGAGGACACCTTCGTGCTCTGCGAGATCAACGTCAGCTCGACCTTCGCCTTCCCAGGGTTCGCGATGCCAACGGTTGCAAACGCAGCCATCGAACGAATCGAGCGAAAGGCGCGCGACGTACCTCACGCGGGTCGTGACCGCACCTAGGTTCGCTGAGGACTCGCTTGGGCGATCGATCATCCGCGGTTTCATGGGTGTCAGCTTGTGTTACGTGTCCAGCACGCGGAATCGACAAGCTGGCTTTCGCTGGAGCGAGTCCACGCATAATGCGCCGCTGTGCCTGCCATGCCCGCTGTGCCTTCCGCCGAGCTTCTCGAAGCTGTCTCCGCCGAGGAGAGGACGATGATCCCGACCTGCCTCGTTCTGCTCGGCTTCGGCGAGCTCTCCTTCTCCCGCACCGTGACCGCCGGCCGGCCGATCGTCCGCCGCGATACGACCGCCGCCGCAAGTTGAACTCGGCGGGCGGCTCATGACCGCTGAGACCGCGATCCGGACGACGCGCCTGACGAAGGACTACGGGCATGGGCGCGGGCTCTTCGGCCTCGACTTCGAGGTGCGGCGCGGCGAGGTCCTCGGTTTCCTCGGTCCCAACGGTGCGGGGAAGTCGACGACGATGCGGCTGCTGCTCGATCTCATCAAGCCCACCTCGGGCTCGGCGACGCTGCTCGGCCTCGACGCCCAGGCGAAGAGCCTCGAGATCAGGCGCCGGGTCGGCTTCCTGCCCGGAGAGCTCGCCCTCTATCCGGGGTTGAGCGGCGCTGCGATGCTCGACTACCTGGCAGAGCTCCGCGGCGGTGTCGACAGGCGGGTCCGCGATACGCTCGCGGAGCGCTTCGACGCCGATCTCGGCCGCAAGGTCGGCGAGCTCTCGACCGGCAACCGGCAGAAGCTCGGGCTCATCCAGGCGTTCATGCACGAGCCGGAGCTGATGATTCTCGACGAGCCGATCGCGGGGCTCGACCCGCTCGTCCAGCAGAGCTTCCACGCGCTCCTGAGAGAAGTCGCGGCGCAGGGAAGAACGGTTCTTCTCTCGTCGCACACGTTGTCCGAGGTTGAGCGGGTGGCGGACCGGGTTGCGATCCTGCGGCGCGGGCGGCTCGTGGTCGTGGATTCTCTGGCAAGGCTGCGGGCGGTCGCTGTCCAGCGGCTGGAGATCGAGTTCGGCGGTGCCCCTGCCAGCGTCGGGGAGATCGCAGCGGTGCCGGGCGTCCGCGAGGTCGCCTTCGAGGGAACGCGCCTCGTCGTTGCGTTCGAGGGCTCAGCCGACGCGCTCGTGAAGGCGCTCGCCGCGCATGAGGTGCGGTCGATCCGAAGCCGCGACGACGACCTCGAGGAGATCTTCCTGCGCTACTACCGTGAGAGCGACGACAGTTGAGCCTTCCCGCTCTGAGGCTGACGCTGCGGTTGAGGCTGTTGCCGACACTGCTCGCGGCGGTGGGCATGGCTCTGGTGATCGTGATGGTGGGCGCGCTGTTCCCAGCTGTCGGAGACTCCATCGGCAAGCTCGACCTGCCAGAAGGCGTGACCACCCTCCTCGGCGGCGCCGACTACGGAACGATCACCGGCTGGATGCGCAGCGAAATCGGAGCGGTGTACGGCCCGCTCCTCGTCGCCTACACCGGCATTTCCGTCGCGACCGGCTCCACGGCAGGAGAGGAGCAGGCCGGCATCCTCGCGCTGACCCTTGCCCACCCGGTCGAGCGCTCCCGCCTGGTACTGGCGAGAGCCTCCGCTGTCGGGGTCAGCGTGCTCCTGGTTGCGGTCGGCACGTTGGTCGGGCTGATCGTCGGAGTCGCCGTTGGCGGAGGTGGCATCTCCGTCGCGAACATCGGCGCCCTCGTGCTCCACCTTGCGTTCCTGGGCTGGGCCGTCGGTGCAATCGCCCTCGCGCTCGCGACCTCGACCGGGCGACGCGGCCTCGCCGCCGGGACAGCTGCGGCGATCGCCGTGCTCGGATTTCTTCTCAACGGCTTCGCACCGCTCGTCGGCGCACTGGACTGGCTGAAGTACCTCTCGCTGTTCCACTACTACGAAGGGCACGACCCGATCGCAAACGGCGTCGACACCGGCGATCTCGCAGTCCTCGCCGCAGTGACGATCTCGCTCACAGCGCTGGCTGTGCTCGGCCTCCGAAAGCGGGATCTTCGCCACTAGCATCCTCGGCCCTCGTCTCTGACTGAGCGTCGTGGCAACGCTGGCGATCCACTCGTCCCGCCGCCCGCATCCTCACGGCCTCGCTGAACACTGGCCCAAGCGAAGGGGGCGGTCCGCCGAGGACAACGGGCGCCGTTGGCGCCTCGTCTCGGTCTTCCTGGTAAGTGGATGGCCCGATTCGGTTCAGGGACACGTGATTTCGGTTCCAGTCGGACATCATCCCCGACGGGTTGTGCTTCCAGATCCAGGCGTGCATGAGGTAGAAGGCCGGACCTGGAGGCGGCACGAGTATGTGCATCGGCATCCCGAGTACCGACGGCGGTTCCGAGACGCCGGGAGGGTGGATTGAGCGCTACGGACGATCCACTTGACGGCCACGGGCTTGAGCCCGCCGTCAGGGCCGGACTCACATGCCGGAACGGCTGCACGAACGCGGGTTCGCGGCTTCGACGCGGCCTACCTGAACGTCTTCGGGTATCCCGGCCCCAGCACTGGTGGGGCGTTCGCTTCACGGCTCGTGTCGGCCGCTTCGCCGGCTGCCTGATCGGCTCGGACTCAGCCCGAAACGGTTCCCAGCGCGAGCCAGGCGCGCGCCGGCACGTAAACGGGCCCTCGGGCAGGGAGGCGCGCACGGTGTCGCGCAGGGTCGCCTTGTCGGCATCGTCGAGCGAGGCGTAGAAGGCGCCTGTGGCGGGACCGGCGGCGCCGGTGAACGGCTCCCAGTAGTCGTCGAAGTCGGCGTAGTCGACGCTCGTCTCGAGCGTGCCGCCGGTGACGCCCTGCAGGCCGGCGCGGCCGAACCGCTCGACGAGGTCGCCCTCGCGCACGCCGGCGCGCGGCTGCTCGTCGGCGACGCTCGGGTCGATCTCACGCGCAGCGTGCCAGAAGTGCGAGAGCATCTGCAGCCCGCCGCCGGGGATGTCCCACATCGCGGCGGCGACGGTGCCGCCGGGCTTCGTCACGCGCGCCATCTCCCCGATGCCCTGGTCGGCGTCGCTCATCCAGGCGACGACCAGCGAGCACATCGCCGCGTCGAAGGTGCCGTCGTCCCAGGGCAGCGACTCGGCGACGCCCTCGCGCACGTCCGCGCCCGGGATGCGTGCCTGGCAGGCAGCGGCGAACTGGGGGGCGGGGTCGATCGCGGCGACGTTGTCCTCGCCGACGCGCCCGGCGAGCTCGACGGCGAGCGCGCCCGGGCCGCAGCCGACGTCGAGGACCCGCATGCCGGCGCGCACGCCGGCGGCATCGGCGAACTTCGGCGCCAGCCCGCTGGCATAGCGGCCCATGAAGCGGTCGTAGTTCTCGACTGGGGCGGTGAACTCAGCCATGGCGCCACTAAACCCGGCGGCGGCCGTGTGCGTCAACCGTCTCGGTCACTGCGGCACGGGCGCGCAGGGGCCGCGACAAAAGCGCCGCGGCCGGGCTCGCGGCCGGCGATAAGCCACCGCCTCCAACGAACCAGGAGAACCCCATGACCGACGTCGCCGCTGCGCCTAACGAACGCGACCCCGAGATCCACGAGGCGTTCCTCAGCCTCGCCTGCGCGATCCTCTGCTTCAGAAGGCTCCAGTCATTTTGAAAGACCTTCTAGTCGCGAGGCGGGCGGGGAGTTGGTCGTGGTAGACGGCTGGTAGACGGCCTTTTCAGTACCGCGCGCTTCGTGTCTCTAGGGAAAAGCCGAACCCGGTTCCTGAGCCGAATTGGACCAGTGCCCCCGGCAAGAATCGAACTTGCGCACGCGGTTTAGGAAACCG
>DASYPH010000209.1:0-8420 GCA_036006925.1 Gaiellaceae bacterium | reverse complement strand
CTCCGAGCGCCGGCAAGCGCTCGCCATCCCGCGTGCCCTGGCGACCGGCGACCCGGACGAGGCGCGCCAGGCCCTTGCCGCCGCCGGGCTCGAGCCCGACTACGTCGAGGTCGCCGACCTCGATGGGCCGACACTGGCCGTTGCGGCGAGGGTCGGCCGCGTTCGCCTGATCGACAACGTCCTGTTGAAAGGAGCGTCATGAGCACCCGCCCCCGTACGCCTGCCGCCTCGACGCCGGCGCCGGGCAAGCTGCCGCTGCCGGAGCTCGCCCAGATGAAGACGCGTCACGACAAGATCGTGATGATCACCGCCTACGACGCCCCCGCTGCTCGCATCGCCGACGAGGCGGGCGTCGAGTTGATCCTCGTCGGCGACACGGCAGCGATGGTGATGCTCGGCCACTCGTCGACCTTGCCGGTGACGCTCGACGAGATGATCTTCCTGACCCGGGCGGTGACCCGGGCGGCCACGCACCCGCTCGTGGTCGGCGATCTCCCGTTCGGCACCTACGAGGTGTCCGACGAGCAAGCCGTTGCCAGCTCGATCCGGATGATCAAGGAGGGCGGCGCCGACGTCGTCAAGCTCGAGGGCGCCGGACGGATGGTCTCCCGGGTGCGTGCGATCGCCGAGTCGAACATCGGGATCATGGGCCACGTGGGCCTGACCCCGCAGTCCGCGACGAAGCTCGGCGGCTTCAAGGCACAGGGCCGCACGGCTGACGCCGCGAAGCAGCTCTACGACGACGCGCTCGCGCTGCAGGAGGCAGGGGCGTTCGCGATCGTGCTCGAAGCGGTCCCCGCTCCCGTCGCGGCTCGAGTCACGGAGGCACTGCAGGTGCCGACGATCGGCATCGGAGCAGGCTCCGGGACCGACGGCCAGGTGCTCGTCTGGCATGACATGCTCGGGATGTACGCCGGCCGTACACCACGCTTCGTCAAGCGCTACGCCGAGATCGCGGATGAGATCGGCGACGCCGTCGCGGCCTACGCATCGGACGTCCGGATTGGCGCGTTTCCGGAGGAGAAGCACACGTACGGGATCTCGCCTGAGGAGCTCGAACGGTTCGAGGCGTCGCTCACAACGAGCTGAGCGAAACCAGCAGCAGCACCGGGAGCACCAGTGCCAGCGCCGTCGCTGCAGCCGAGCGGGACCACGACCAGCCGTGCACCGCACGCACGCCGATCACCAGCAGGACGATCGACCACGCAAGGAAGGCGGCAAAGAGTGTCGGGAACGCATGGGCTCCGGCTCCGCCGTCACGGCCGCCGCTGCGGAAGACGTCCTGGCCGTAGAGCGCGAGCTTCACCGGCCAGAGCACGAGCGACAAGGCGATCGGAACCGAAGCGAACGCGAGCACCTGGCACGAGCGTCGGTACGTCCCTTGCGAGCCGAGAGCCTTGACGCTGCGGTCGAGCAGGGCTCCGAGCACGAAGTAGGCGAACGCCCCGTAGATACCGCCGGCGATGAACGTCCAGACGGCGACCAGCAGGCCGTCGTAGGAGCCGTCGTCGAGCAGGCTCCCCGCCGTCGTGGTCGACAGCACGGTCGCCATGCCCGCCAGCACGACGATCGCGAGCACCACTTCGGAGCGGTCGCCGATGGATTCCGGGTCGTCGTCGCGGAGCGCCACGAACACCGGCCGCGGTCTCTGAAGCACGAGCAGCGCGCGCAGCCACCAGTCCCGCATCGGCGCCAGCGTAACGCCGAAGCGAGGGCTCAGTTGTTGAGCGTCACGATCTGGCCGTTGTGGCAGCGAACCACGACCTGGCCGAGGAGGCCGCCGCGTTGGGCGACCGGAGCCAGTTTGTCGTCGCACACCTTGTCGTGACGGTGCAGGTAGGCGGCGGCGATGCCCGCAGCGAAGAGGCCGGTGCAGACGACCGCGAGCAGGATCACGACGCTGCGCCGGTTGCGCCAGTTCACGCCGCGACGACCGCGCGGCCGGCGAGCAGCGGACGCAGGAAACGGCCGGTGTACGAGCTCTCGACGGCGGCGATCTCCTCGGGCGTACCGACGGCGATGATCTCGCCCCCGGCCTCGCCGCCTTCCGGCCCGAGGTCGACGAGGTAATCGGCCTGCTTGATCACGTCGAGATTGTGCTCGATCACGAGCACCGTGTTGCCGCCGTCGACGAGCCGCTGCAGCACCTCGAGCAGCTTCTCGATATCGGCGAAGTGCAGTCCGGTCGTCGGCTCGTCGAGGATGTAGAGCGTCTTGCCCGTGGCGACCTTCGACAACTCGGCGGCGAGCTTGACGCGTTGCGCCTCGCCCCCGGACAGCGTCGTCGCCGGCTGCCCGAGCGTCATGTAGTCGAGCCCCACGTCGTGCAGGGTCTGCAGCCGCCGCTGCACCTTCGGGATCTTCGAGAAGAACTCGAGAGCCTCCTCGACCGACATCTCGAGCACATCGGCGATCGTCTTGCCCTTGAAACGCACTTCGAGCGTCTCGCGGTTGTAACGCTTGCCCTTGCACGTCTCGCACGGCACGTAGACGTCCGGCAGGAAGTGCATCTCGATCTTGATCTGCCCGTCGCCCTTGCACGTCTCGCAGCGGCCGCCCTTGACGTTGAAGGAGAAGCGCCCCGGCTTGTAGCCGCGCACCTTCGAGTCCGGCGTCAGCGAGTAGAGCTCGCGGATGTGCGTGAAGAGATCGGTGTAGGTCGCCGGGTTCGACCGCGGGGTGCGGCCGATCGGCCGCTGGTCGATCTCGATCACCTTGTCGAATGCCTCGATCCCCTCGACCCGCTCGTGCTCTCCCGGCCGCACGCGCGTCTTCGAGAGCGAGTTGGCGAGCGACTTGTAGACGACCTCGTTGACGAGCGTCGACTTGCCGGAGCCCGACACGCCTGTGACCGCGATGAACTTCCCGATCGGGAAGTCGACGTCGATGCCCTTCAGGTTGTGCTCTGCCGCCCCGAAGACGGTGAACCAGCCGAAGTCACCCGTGCGACGCTCCGGCACCGCGATGCCGCGGGTTCCCGCGAGGAACTGCCCGGTGACCGACTTCTTGTTCCGCATCACCTTGCCGGCGGTCCCCTCGGCGACGACGTGGCCACCGTGCTCGCCGGCGCCGGGCCCCATATCGACCAGCCAGTCGGAGTTGCGCATCATCTGCTCGTCGTGCTCGACGACGACCACGGTGTTGCCGAGGTTGCGAAGCCGCTCGAGCGTGCCGATCAGCCGGTCGTTGTCGCGCTGGTGCAGGCCGATCGACGGCTCGTCGAGGATGTAGAGCACGCCGACGAGCTGCGAGCCGATCTGCGTCGCGAGGCGAAGTCGCTGCGCCTCACCGCCCGAGAGCGTTGCCGACGCACGATCGAGGTTCAGGTAGCCCACCCCGACGTCGTCCAGGAAGGTCAGCCGCTCTCGAATCTCCTTGACAATCCGGACGCCGATCAGCTGCTCCGTCTGGGTGAGGTCGAGCGAGTCGACGAACTCGAGCGCGCGAGTGATCGACAGCCGCGTGAACTCGTGGATGTTCTTTGCTCCGACGGTGACCGCGAGCACTTCGGGCTTCAGCCGTGCGCCCTTGCAGACCGGGCACGGACGGAATGACATGTACTCCTCGATCCGCTCGCGCTGGGTCGACGAGTCGGTTTCGCGGTAGCGCCGCTGCAGCGAGGTGACGATGCCCTCGAAGTTGACCATGTACGAGCGGCGGCGGCCCATTCGGTTCCGGTACTGCACGTAGACCTTGTCCCCGTCGGTGCCGTCGAGGAAGAGCGACTGCTGCTCGGAGCTGAGCTCCTGCCATGGCACGTCGGTCGGGATCTCGTAGCGGTCGGCGATCGCCTGGATGACCGACTCGTAGAACCCGGAGCCGCCGACAGCCCACGGCACGAGTGCCCCGTCGTCGATCGACAGCGACGGGTCAGGCACGAGCAGGTCCGGGTCGATCTCCTGCTGCGCGCCCAGCCCCGTGCAGCGCGGGCATGCACCGTGCGGGGAGTTGAAGGAGAAGATGCGCGGCTGCAGCTCGGCGAGCGAGACGCCGTGCTCGGGGCAAGCGAAGTTCTGCGAGTACGTCGTCGATTCGCCCGTGTCGACGAGGTCGACGACGATCAACCCTTCTGCGAGCGCAACGGCCGTCTCGACGGACTGGGTCAGCCGGGTGCGGAGGTCGTCCTTCATGAGGAGCCGGTCGACCACGACCTCGATCGTGTGCTTGAACTTCTTGTCGAGGGTCGGCGGCTCGTCGAGCGAATGCTGCTCGCCGTCGACCTTGATGCGCGAGAAGCCCTCGTTGCGCAGCTCTTCGAAGAGGTCTCGGAACTCCCCTTTACGGTCGCGCACCACCGGTGCGTTGACGGTGAACCGGGTCCCCTCGGCCAACGCCAGGATCTGCTCGACGATCGAGTCGATCGACTGCCCGGAGATCGGCCGCCCGCAGATCGGGCAGTGCGGACGTCCCACCCGCGCGTAGAGCAGGCGGAGGTAGTCGTAGATCTCGGTCACGGTGCCGACGGTCGAGCGCGGGTTCCGTGAGGTGGTCTTCTGGTCGATCGAGATCGCGGGGCTGAGACCGTCGATCGAGTCGACGTCGGGCTTCTCCATCATCTGCAGGAACTGCCGTGCATAGGCGGAGAGCGACTCGACGTAGCGGCGCTGCCCCTCGGCGTAGATCGTGTCGAAGGCAAGGCTCGACTTGCCGGAGCCCGAGAGCCCGGTGATGCAGATCAGGGCGTTCCGCGGGAGCCGGACGGTGATGTCCTTGAGGTTGTGCTCGCGGGCGCCGTGGACGATCAGCTCGTCGGCAGCCATCGGGCCATTCTACCTCCCGAACGTATGTTCGTACAGGGCCGGTCGATACTCACTTCGTGCTGGCCCGGACGCGTGATCTGCGCATCGTCGCCGCGGCGATCGCCGTCTCGTCGATCGGCGACTGGGTCGCGGTTCTGACGCTCGCGCTGCGCACCGAGTCGCGCTGGCACGGGGCCGGTGTCTCCGTGCTGCTGATCGCGCTCTGGGCGCCCGCCGCGCTGCTCGCAGGGCATGTCGGGCTGCTCGTCGATCGCCTGGAGACGCGCGCGGTCGCGGTCGCCGCCGCCCTCGCGCAGGCGGCAATCGTGGCCGTCCTCGCGTTCAGCACCGGGTCGATCCCCGCGGTGCTCGCGCTGACCGTCCTGCTCGGCACCGGCGCGGCGATCGGGCAGGCGGCGGAGTTCGCGCTCGTGCCGCTGCTCGCCGGGTCTCGCTCCCTCGCCGGTGCGAACGGCCTCGTGGAGTCGGCCCGCTCGGTCGGGTTCCTCGTCGGTCCTTTGATCGGGGGCGCCCTGGCGGCCGGTGCAGGTACGACGGTCGCCCTGCTCGCGGACAGCGCGACGTTCCTGCTGATCGCGCTCGCACAGCTGACCGTCGCGCCGCGCCGCCGGGTCGAGCGCCCGCGCGGCCCCGGACCGCGCGCACGCGACGGACTGAAGCTGATCTTCACGGGCCGGACGCTGTCGATTGCGATGGGTGCCGGCGCCGCGACGCTCGTCTTCATGTCCGCCTCGATTCCGGGCGACTTCGTCTACGTGCGCGAGGATCTCCACCGCGGTGGCTTGGCGCTCGGCGCCGTCCTCACCGTTTGGGCGTTCGGGCTGATCGCCGCCTCGACCGGGATTGCACCCCGGGTACCGGTCGCCGCGGTCGGACTGGTCGCGCTACTCGCGGCGAGCGCCCAGGGGTTCTCGAAGTTCCTTGCTCCCTTCTGGATGGTGCTCCCGTTCATGCTCGCGTGCTACCTGGTCGGCGGGATGGCGCACGGGGTCAAGAACACGCTCTTCCGGACGCTGCTCCACCAGAACATCGAGCCCGACCGGCACGGCCAGGCGTTCGCCGCCTACAACGGGCTGCGGAACGGAGCCGAGCTCTTCGCGCTGGCGCTCGGCGGTGGCCTGACCGCGCTCGTCGGCGGCGCCGGGACGCTCTGGATCGCCGGTGGTGCTGCCGGTCTGGCAGGGCTGGCAGGTGCGCTCCTGCTCTCAGCGCAGCGCGAGACTGCGCCACGGACGGAGCCGGGCGAGTCTTCCGGGGTCAGGCCTTTCGCCAGCGGCCGAAGATCAGTCCGCCGAGAGTGAAGCCGAGCCCGAACGTGCCGACGGCGAAGCCGCTGACCGCGACGCCCTTCCGCCAGGTGGAGAGACGCTGCCAGCGCCCGAGGGCCTCCGCCTCTTCCTCGGTGAGAGGCTCGCCGCGACGCTGCTTGCGAAGCGCGCCGCCCGCCCTCAGACCGAGATAGAGGTCGTCGAAGATCTCCGTCGATTGCTCGTCGGCCATCTCGGTCACTGTATAGCCTGCTTCGCCGGTGCCAACACGCCTCCTTCACGTCTCGGACCTCCACTTCGGGGCCGGAGACGACCCTCAGCGAGACGGCGCGCTGGCCGCCCTGATCGAGCGGGTCGCTCCGGAGCTGGTGATCGCGAGCGGCGACCTGACGCACCGCGGTCGCCGCGACCAGCACGAGCGCGCAGCCGCCTTTCTGCGGCAACTCGGCCCGGCGGTGCTGGCGGTGCCCGGCAACCACGACATCCCGTATGCCTTCCCCGCCCGCGTGACGGCGCCGTGGCGCGAGTTCGAGCGTCAATGGCAGACCGTCGAGCCGACCTACGCAGGCGACCAGCTGCACGTGGTCGGGATCAACTCGGTGCGGCCGTGGCACCACCAGTCAGGCGGAGTCACAGACTCGCAGCTGGCACGCGCAGCCGAGCAGCTCGGAGGCGCCGCATCCGGTGCGCTCCGCGTCGTCGCAATGCACCACCAGCTGATCGACGCTCCGTGGCGCGGGCACAAGAAGCCGGTCGCCCGCCGGGACCATGTGCTGTCGAGGCTCATCGCCGCCGGCGCCGAGCTCGTCGTCGGCGGGCACATCCACCAGGGCGCGGTGGCCGAGCGGCACGAGTTCGACGTGCTCGTCGGTCGTGCCCCCGGCTGTGTGATCTCGATCGCGCCCGGCCTCGGCCGCCCGCGCCCGAGACGGCACGGTGAGGCCCGCGGCTGCGTCGCCTACCGCGCGGATGAGCGGTCGCTCATCTGCGAGACGTTCATCTGGATCGACAGCAGCTGGCGGCAGACCGCCGAGCGGCGGTTCGGCCGCGAGACCTAGCGCTCATCGAGCACGGCGCGCTTGGCCTGCAGCTCGGCATCGTCGAGCAGCCCGGCCCGGTGCAGCTCCTGCAGCATCCCCTCGAGCCGCGCGCGTTCGAGCAACTTCGGATCAGGACGCAGCAGGTCCGGGTCGACGCCGAGCTTCCGCAGTCGCTGTCGCTGCTGGTCGACGCCAAGCCCGCGCGTCGGATAGGCCGCAGCACCGGGCCCGAAGATCGGCCGCTGCTGCACGAAGCGCCGGTAGGCCGCAACCAGCGCGATCGCGACGCCGAACGACGTGAAAGAGATCACGTAGCCGTTGTCGTTCGAGAGCGCCCGGCCGACGACCGCCCCTGCGATCGAGCCGACGAGCCCGATCGAGATGGTGAGCCAGATCGGCATCGGGTCGGGCCCCGGAATCGCGAGCCGCGCCAGCGCGCCGGTGAAAAAGCCCGAGATCACGATCGCGATGACGAACCCGACGCTCATGCCTTCACGGTGGCGAGTGCTGTCAGGTCGCGGCGCAGCTCCTTGAGCTCGTCGCGCAGCTTGGCGGCGTACTCGAAGCGGAGCTCCTCGGCCGCCTGGAACATCTCCTCTTCGAGCGTGATCACGAGCTTCTCGAGCTCGTCGCTCGTCATCCCCTCGACCTTGGCGCCGCCGCGGCTCCGGCGCGAGCTCGGAACATGCGGCTGTTCGAGCGCCAGGAACTCGGCGATGTCGGAGACGCCCTTGATGATCGAGAGCGGCGTCGTGCCGTTCTCCTCGTTGTAGGCGAGCTGCACGTTCCGGCGCCGGGTCGTCTCCTCGACGGCCCCCTTGATCGCTTCCGTCAGCTTGTCGGCGTACATGAGGACTCGCCCGTTGACGTGGCGCGCCGCACGGCCGATCGTCTGGACCAGGGCGGTGCGGCCGCGCAGGAAGCCCTCCTTGTCGGCATCGAGAATCGCCACGAGCGAGACCTCGGGGAGGTCGAGCCCTTCGCGGAGCAGGTTGACCCCGACGAGGACGTCGTAGTCGCCGAGCCGCAGCTCGCGGATGATCTGGATGCGCTCAAGCGTGTCGATCTCGGAGTGCAGGTACCGCGCCTTCACGCCCGCCTCGAGCAGGTAGTCGGTCAGGTCCTCGGACATCTTCTTCGTCAACGTGGTCACGAGCACCCGCTCGCCGACCTCCTCGCGGCGGCGGATCTCGTTCAAGAGGTCGTCGATCTGGTTCTTCGTCGCGCGCAGCTCGACGTCCGGATCGACGATGCCGGTCGGACGGATCAGCTGCTCGGCGACCGCCTTCGAGTTGCGGAGCTCGAACGATCCCGGGGTCGCGGAGACGAAGACCAGCTGCGGGACCTTGCGC
>DASYPH010000208.1:0-3975 GCA_036006925.1 Gaiellaceae bacterium | reverse complement strand
CGCCGTCCTGGGCCTGTTGACCGCGCCGCTGCAGAACGTCGTCTCGCGTCGCTACGAGGCCGAAGCCGACTGGCGGGCTCTCCGCGCGACGAGAGATCCGGCGTCAGCGACGAAGCTCTTCCAAAGCTTCCAGACGACGAGCCTCGAGCAGCCGAACCCGGCCGGTTGGGATTACCTCTGGCTCGAGAACCACCCGACGCTGATGCAGCGCATCGCCATGGCGCAGGCGTGGCGGGGACAGAGACGCTAGCGATCCGTCTCGGGCAGGTCCTGGATGCCCTTGACTGTCAGGTACTTGGAGTGGGCGTCCTGCAGGGCGGCGAGCAGCTCGGCCGCGAACTGCTGCGACATGTTGACGCGCGCGACGACGACACCCGGGACGTCGCCTTCCTCGACCTCGTGGTCGATGCGCGCGAAAGTGAGCGTGAACTCGTAGTCGGAAAACGTGATGTTGGCGAAGTTCGCATAGACGCCCGCGAGGTGCTGCGGCTCCATGTGGATGTTGAGCTGCCGCTCCTGCTCGTCGTCCATCGGGCTTGACGATACTAGAGGCGTGGATCGCGAACCCGTTTCGGGCGTCGTCGAGCGCCTGGCCGACCGGATCGGGGCGGCACTCGGCGCGCCGGTCGAGCTCGAACGGCCGAAGGATTCGGCGAACGGCGACTTCGCGACGAACGTCGCGCTCCGCTCGGCGAAAGCTGTCGGGCGGCTGCCGCGCGAGCTCGCGGCGGAGTACGCCGCGAAGGTCGGGGCGCTCGACGAGATCGAGTCGGCCGAGGTCGCCGGTCCCGGCTTCCTCAATCTCCGCCTGGCGGACAGGTTCTTTCTCGACGCCCTCGCCGAGGTCGACGAAGGGTACGGCGGCGGTTGGGCGACCGAGTGTGAGCGGATTCAGGTCGAGATGGTGTCGGCGAACCCGACCGGCCCGATCGTCGTCTCCGCCGCCCGCAACGGCGCGTACGGCGACTGCGTCGCACGCCTGCTCGCGTTCGGGGGGCACCAAGTGGCGCGCGAGTACTACTACAACGACGCCGGCGCTCAGCTCGAGCGATTCCGGGCGTCGATCGATGCGCTGCGAAGCGGTGAGCCGGTGCCGGAGGACGGCTATCACGGCGACTACGTCGTGGAGCTCGCGCAGGCCGACGGCGATCCGGTGCCGCGGATGCTTGCGTCGATCGAAGCGACGATGGAGCGCTTTCGCATTCACTTCGACGGCTGGGTCTTGCAGAGCGAGCTCGAGGAGCGGCTGCCCGAGCTTTTGCCGAAACTCGACACCTTCGAGGCAGACGGTGCGCTCTGGGCACGATCCTCCGCGCATGGCGACGAGCAGGACTGGGTGCTGATCCGGTCGGCCGAACGCGGCGGGACGCCGACCTATCGGGCGGCCGACGTCGCGTACCTCGTCGACAAGCTCGATCGCGGGTTCGACCGTGCGATCTACGTGCTCGGTGCCGACCATCACGCGACTGCCAAGTGGTACGCGGCGGTGGCCCGGATGCTCGGCTACGACCCCGATCGCGTCGAAGTGCTGCTGTACCAGTTCGTCCATCTGACTCGCGGCGGTGAGGCGTCGAAGGCGTCGAAGCGCGCGGGCAACGTCGTCTTCCTCGACGACTTCCTCGACGAGGTCGGTGTCGACGCGGCCCGCTGGTACCTCGTCAACCGCGGCCCCGACCAGGCGATCGAGATCGATCTCGACCTCGCGGCGGAGAAGTCGCAGAAGAACCCGGTCTACTACGTCCAGTACGCGCACGCCCGCATCGCGGGGATCCTGCGGAATGCGGAAGACGCAGTCGTCGGTGGCGCGCCGCCTGGACCGCTCGCGGCCGAGGAGAAGGAGCTGATCAAGCGCCTGACCGATTTTCCCGCCACGGTGCGCGAGGCGGCCGAGCGGCGTGGCCCGCAACTCCTGCCCGCCTACTCGATCCGGCTCGCCGACGACTTCCACCGCTTCTACCAGGCGTGCCGTGTGCTCGGCGAACCCGCCGAGTCGTTCCGGCTCGGCCTGTGCGCGGCGACGCAGCGCGTGATCGCGCGCAGCCTCGACCTGGTTGGTATCGAGGCCCCCGAACGTATGTGAGACCTGCCAACTCGCGAACCTCGTTCGAACCACGTTCGAACGAGGTTCGCGAGGTTCGGCCTGGCCGCGGATTCGGCTTGGTCGCGAGGTGGCAGCCACCGCTGCGTAAGGCGCACAGAAGCCTTCCAACTTCGTAAATCCTGTTGGTGGAACGGCCGGAGTGCGAGCTGGCAGCCACCACGGGTCTCCGGGCAGTGGAACGTGCCTCGGGAGACTCGACTCTCGAACCACGTTCGAACGAGGTTCCGGCGCGGCTGCTCGAGCGTCGGCGAGTAGGTTCCTGCGATGCGAAAGGTGACGGTGATCGCCAGCGCGAGCGGAAACGGTAAGACGACGCTCGGGAAGGAGCTCGCGCGGCGGCTCGAGGTGCCGTTCGTCGAGATGGACGCGCTCGTGCACGGGCCGAATTGGACCGAGACCTCCGATGAGGAGCTGCGCGCCCGGATCGAGCCGGTCCTGAGCACGGACGGGTGGGTGATCGACGGGGCGTACCACGGCAAGCTCGGCGACCTGCTGCTGCGTTCGGCCGACGTCATCGTCTGGCTCGACCTGCCGATCCGCGTCTGGCTGCCGCGCCTGCTTCGACGAACCGTTCGCCGCATCCGCGGCCGGGAGGAGCTTTGGAACGGGAACACGGAGTCGCTCAGGTCGGCGTTCTGGGGCCGCGAATCACTCGTTCTCTTCGCGTTGGACTCGCACTTCCGTCGCCGGCGTGACTACCCCACGAGACTGGCGAGCTGGCGGGTGATCCGGCTCCGGACGCCGGCGGATGTCGAGCGCTTCCTCGCGGAGGTTCCCCGGCCGCCGCGGCAGCCGCTCTAGGATCCGGGTCGATGACCGGCTCGCGTCCCGATCGCAACCTCGCACTCGAGCTCGTCCGGGTCACGGAGGCCGCCGCGATGGGTGCGGGCCGCTGGATCGGGCGCGGCGACAAGATCTCGGCCGACCAGGCCGCCGTCGATGCCATGCGGGCGATGCTCGACACCGTCTCGATGCGAGGGGTCGTGGTGATCGGCGAGGGGGAGAAGGACGAGGCGCCGATGCTCTACAACGGGGAGGAGGTCGGAGACGGCACCGGCCCCGAGGTCGACGTCGCCGTCGACCCGCTCGAAGGGACGCGCCTGACAGCGCTCGGGCAGCCGAACGCGATCGCCGTGATCGCGGTTGCAGAGCGCGGCTCGATGTTCTTTCCGGGTGCCGCGGTTTACATGGAGAAGATCGCGGCCGGGGCGGATGCGGTCGGCGCGATAGACATCAACGCCACGCCGACCGAAAACGTGAACGCGGTCGCGAAGGCGAAAGGCGTCCGGCCGAGCGACATCCGGGTAGTCGTCCTCGAGCGCGACCGTCACGCCGAGCTGATCGGCGAGTTGCGCCAGGCGGGTGCCCGGGTGAACTTGATTCGCGACGGCGATGTTGCCCCGGCGATCGCGGCCGCGCGACCCGAGACCGGCGTCGACCTGCTGTACGGCGTCGGCGGCACCCCCGAGGGCGTGATCTCGGCCGCCGCGCTGAAGACCGTCGGCGGAGGCATCCAGGCGAAACTCTGGCCGCGCGACGATGCGGAACGGCAACAGCTCGTCGCCGCGGGCTACGACCTGGACCGCATCCTTTTCACCGACGACCTCGTTGAGGGTGACGACGTGTTCGTCGCAGCGACCGGTGTCACCACGGGCGCGCTGCTGCGCGGCGTGCGCTACGTCCGCGGCGGTGCAATCACGGATTCGATTGCGCTCCGCTCGCGTTCCGGCACGGTTCGCCGGATCGAAGCGCGGCACCAACTCAGCAAGCTGGAGCAATTCACA
Organism: Gaiellaceae bacterium; assembly: GCA_036006925.1. Classification (GTDB taxonomy): domain Bacteria; phylum Actinomycetota; class Thermoleophilia; order Gaiellales; family Gaiellaceae; genus PALSA-600. The sequence continues at coordinate 90 of DASYPH010000208.1, read as the reverse complement.
GGGAGGGAATATTGATGGGTGGGATCGGACTGAACGAACTTGGCTACGACGCGAAGCTCTACGTTCTTGCGTTCGACCATCGCGGGTCGT
>DASYPH010000207.1:0-1936 GCA_036006925.1 Gaiellaceae bacterium | reverse complement strand
CGAGGAGGACGCGCGGGTGACGCTGGTCGAGGCCGGACCGGAGCTCTTCCCGATGTTCAAGCCGAAGCTGCGTGAGTACACGGCCAAGGCGCTCGCCGACAGGACGGTCGAGGTCCTGACCGGCACCGCCGTCGCGTCAGTCTCGCCGACGGAGATCACGCTGAAGTCCGGCGACGTGCTGCGCGCGCACACGCTGGTCTGGGGCGCCGGGCTCCAGGGCAACCCGCTCGTCCCTTCGCTCGGGCTCGAGCTGCAGCGCGGAAACCGCATCGGCGTCGGCCCCGACCTCACGCTCTCAGGCCATCCCGAGGTCTTCGTCGTCGGAGACGTCGCAGCGATCACCGACTCGAAGACCAACACCGTCCTGCCCCAGCTTGGCTCGGTCGCCCTTCAGTCCGGTGAGCACGTCGGCGAGACGATCGCCCGCACCGTCTCGGGAAAGGCGACGAAGCCGTTCGCGTATCGCGACAAGGGCACGATGGCGGCGATCGGCCGAGGCGCCGCGGTCGTCCAGATGCTCGGCGGTCGCACGATGACCGGCAAGAAGGCGCAACTCGCGTGGGGCACCGTCCATCTCGCGCTGCTGCCGACGAACGAGGACCGGGCGAAGGCGATCGTCGACTGGGCCGGCGCTGCGACGACCCACCAGCGCCCCGGCCGGATCACGGTGGAACACTCCTAGCGAGCCATGCTCACTCTTGCGTCGAACCTGAGTGCGGCGCGGAGCCAGATGGCGTTCACGCTGGGGTTCCACATCATCCTGGCGTCGCTGGGCGTGGCGCTGCCCGCGATGATGCTGATCGCGAACTACCGCGGCCTGCGCCACGACGACCCCGATGCGCTGCGCCTCGCCCGCCGCTGGTCGAAGGCGGTGGCGGTCACATTCGCGGTCGGCGCGGTGACCGGGACGGTGGTCTCGTTCGAGTTCGGGCTGCTCTGGCCGGGGTTCACCGGCCGGTTCGGCTCGGTGTTCGGCGTGCTGTTCGCGATCGAGGGCATCTTCTTCTTCCTCGAGGCGATCTTCATCGCCGTCTACATCTTCGGCTGGAAGTACCTGTCGCCGTGGGCGCACTTTTGGGCCGGTGCCCCGGTCGTGATCACCGGGCTGGGCGGCGCTTTCTCGGTCGTCGCCGTGAACTCGTGGATGAACCAGCCTCAGGGGTTCTCGCCGACTTCGGGCACGGTCACCTCGGTCGACCCGTGGAAGGTGATCTTCAACCCGGCGGTCTCCTATGAGGTGCCGCACATGATCCTGGCGGCCTACCTGGTGACAGGCTTCCTGGTCGCCGGGATCTACGCGGTCGGGATGCTGCGCGGACGGCGGGATCGCGCGCACCGCCTCGGCCTGTTGATCCCGCTGACCGTCGCGTGCATCGCCACGCCGATCCAGTTCGCCGTCGGCGACACGGCCGCTCGGGCGATCGCCCGGGACCAGCCCATCAAGTTCGCCGGAATGGAGTGCGTGCAGCAGACCTCGACGGACGTCACCGAGTACATCTACGGGCGGTGCACGTCGAACGGGGTGAAGGGCGGGATCGGGATCCCCGGCTTCGACTCGTTCCTCGTCGGCTGGAGCACGAGCACGCAGGTGACCGGGCTCGACTCCGTCCCGGCCAACGACCGGCCGCCCGCCAACACGATGCTGCACTGGGCGTTCGACACCATGGTGGGGATCTGCTCTGTGCTGATCCTGCTCGCGCTCTGGCTCGGGATCGGGTGGTGGCGCAAGCGCGACTTCCCGCAATCGCGCTGGTTCCTGCGGGCGACGGCGGTCTCGGGGGTCGCGGCGGTGGTCGCGCTCGAGTGCGGCTGGATCGTGACCGAGGTCGGTCGCCAGCCGTGGATCGTCTACAACGTCATGCGGACCTCCGACGCGGTCACGCAGGCGAGCGGCATCGGCGTCACGTTCGCCGCCATCATCGGCCTCTACGTGGTG
>DASYPH010000206.1:0-2245 GCA_036006925.1 Gaiellaceae bacterium | reverse complement strand
GGCCGCCTTCGGCGGGATGCTCTCCTCGACCTAGCCGCAGCTTTCCGCGGCCTTTCCAGCTTCGCGCACGAGCGGCTTGTTCAAGCCGTTTGTGGCGATTGCGCGCCAGTCGCCACAGTCGCAGACGCTAGGTACAGTCGCGGTTGAACGTGGTGGCTCCAACCCGTCGCGGAGCACAACCCGTTCACGACCATGGTCAACGCCATCCGGCACCTCTTCATCGACTATCCGGCAGGCAACGACGTCTGGCTCGCGGCGCTGTGGTCGGTCACAATCGCCCTCGTGTTCGAGTGCTCGCGATCTTGAGGTACCGCCGAGTGGTCGCCCGCTGACCAGCGGGTAGGCGGCTGAGCGACTTCGCGCAGGGTTCTGCCAAAGAGCCTGAGCTCAGCGGTCGCAGCGCTCCTTCGGACGGCGCCGAGACGGGCACTCTCGCCTGGGCCGGTGTTCCGGAATGACCCAAGCGAGAGCAAGAGGACCGTGTGCTGGGCCAGCTCGGGGATGTCCGAACGGGCTGACTAGGACACGGCGATCGCGTTGACCTCGACGAGCAGATCCGGCAGAGCCAAACTGGTGACGCCGATCGCGGTCGAGGCGGGTGGCGTGGCGGTGTTGACGAACTCGTCCCGAACCCGGGCGTACGTACGAAGTTGGCCTATGTCGGTCATGAACACGCCGACCTGAACAACATTCTCGAAGCTCATCCCGGCTAGCTCGAGGACGCGGCCCATGTTCGCGAACACCTGTCTTGTCTGCGCCTCGAAATCGCCCTCACCCACGAGCTGGCCGTCCTCGTCCAGGGCTATCTGACCAGCCACAAACAACAGACGCTGCGCCTCATCCACACGGCAGCCTTGCGTGTATCCGAACTTCTCCTGCCAGCTCGCCGGGTTCACGTGCTCCTTCTGCACCACGACCTCCTTCCACAAAGACCACAACCGCGGCGAGCCTACCTCGCCCCCGCATCAACCCCGGGCCTGGGCAGCGTTCAGCTTGCAGGCGACCTCATCGAACTCGACACGACTGAGCCTCTAGACCGGATGGCGCTGCCGACCGGATACGCGAGTTTTGCTGAGGAGAGGAGCGTGGTGGCCTGGGCCACCGTCCTCTCACCTGACCTCTCTAGATAGCGGTATCAGCGGGCGCCACACTCGTTGCCTCGCGAAGGCAGCGCGCTACGAGTACGCGCACGAGTTCCCTTTTGTAGTCGGCGCTTCCGTTGGCGTCCTCCACCGATTGCGACGCCTCGGCAGCTCTCTCGGCCGCCTCGGCGATCGCTTTGGTGTCGCTGGTCGCGACGCTGCCTAGGCGAGCTTCCGCCGCTTCTGCTCGTACGGCTTGAGGTCCCACGGATCCAATAGCGATGCGGGCGTTGGTGATGGTTTGTTCCTGCACGTGCACGGCGGCGGTGACGGTTGCGGCGGGGCGCTCGTGGAACGCGAGCTTGCGGTGGACGATTCGTGTGCCTGGCGTCGGAAGAGGGATCCGGATCGCCCTTAGGAGCTCGCCAGGTGCGAGCGCGGTCTGGTAGGGGCCGATCAGGAATTCGTGGAGCGGTGCACGACGATCTGCCCACTCCGCCTCGGCGTCGAGGGCGAGGAGGAAGGTGGCGGGGTCGGAATGGGGGTCGGAGAAGCAGAGGTTGCCGCCGAGGGTGCCGACGTTGCGCACGCGGATGTTTGCTACTCGCCGCTCCATCGCGGCTAGGGCCGGCAGGAGTTCCAGGACGAGCGGAGAGGACTCGATTTCGCGGTGAGTCGACGCGGCGCCGATAACGAGGCTGCCGTTTTCGGCGCCTATTCCGCGCAGTGTTGGGATTCCACTGATCGAGACGAGGTGGCCGTAGGCGGCGTAGCCGAGCTTGAGGAGGAGCAGCAGTTCGGTGCCGCCGCAGATCACGGCCACGTCGTCACCGTGGCGGAGGAGCAGTTCCCGGGCCTCCTCTTCGCTCGCAGAACGGTGTAGCTCGAATGGCGGAAGGGTCATCCGGCGGGTTGGCTCGCGTTTTCGTCGCCGAGGAAGAGCAGCCGTCCGTTCTTGTTCAGGACACGGTCGATCGCATCCGCAGGCAGGCCGCTCACGCGGACCTTGGTGATCTCGACGAGCGGGTGGTGGAAAGGAACGTCCGTGCCGAAGAGCACACGGGTTGGACCGACTTTTTCGTAGGCCTCGCGGATCTTGGTATGCATTGGCATGCCCGAGGTCTCGAGGTAGACGTTCGGCCGGCGCCGGGCAATCTCGATCG
>DASYPH010000205.1:0-9786 GCA_036006925.1 Gaiellaceae bacterium | reverse complement strand
GAAGGCCTTCTTGGCACGCGCGAGCGGTACGCGGTCCTGAGGGCGGCGCGGCCCCGCGAGCGACGGCTCGACGTCGCCGAGGTCGAGCTCGACGATCTCCGAGTACGTCGCGTGAGAGGTCGGCTCGTGCCAGAGCAGGTTGTCCTTGCAGTACGCCTCGACTAGGGCGACCCGCTCGGCGCTTCGCCCAGTCAGGCGCAGGTAATCGAGCGTCACCTGGTCGACAGGGAAGAAGCCGCACGTCGCGCCGTACTCGGGAGACATGTTGCCGATCGTCGCCCGGTCGGCCAGCGACAGGGAGGCGAGCCCTTCGCCGAAGTACTCGACGAACTTGCCGACGACGCCTGTCTTGCGCAGCATCTCCGTCACGGTCAGCACGAGGTCGGTCGCGGTCGCGCCCTCGCGCAGCATGCCGCTCAGCCTGAACCCGACGACCTGCGGGACGAGCATCGACAGCGGCTGGCCGAGCATCGCGGCCTCGGCCTCGATGCCGCCGGCTCCCCAGCCGAGCACTCCGAGACCGTTGACCATCGTCGTATGCGAGTCCGTGCCCACGAGCGTGTCCGGAAACGCAACGCCGTCGCGGTCTTCGACCACCCGCGCCAGGTACTCGAGGTTCACCTGGTGGCAGATACCGGTACCGGGCGGCACGACCTTGAAGTCAGTGAACGACTCCTGGCCCCAGCGCAGGAAGAGGTAGCGCTCGTGGTTGCGCTCGAACTCGAGCTCGACGTTGCGGCCGAACGCGACGCGCGAGGCGAAGGCATCGACCTGAACCGAATGGTCGATCACGAGCTCGACCGGGATCAGGGGGTTGATCTTCGACGCCTCCCCGCCGAGATCCGCCATCGCGTTCCGCATCGCGGCGAGATCGACCACCGCCGGTACGCCGGTCAGGTCCTGAAGCAGGACCCGCGAAGGCGCGAACGAGATCTCTTCTGACGGTGCAGCCGTGGCGTCCCACGAGGCCACGGCTTGGGCGTCGTGCTCGGAACCCTGGCGCAGGACGTTCTCGAGCAGCACGCGCAACGTGTACGGCAGCTTCGAAACGTCATGACCGTCGATGCGGAAGATCTCGTACGAACGATCCCCGACGTGCAGCTTTGACGGTGCAGCCATGGCTCGATTCAACCAGAAGCGGTGTCGTAGACTCTTCCCAGGTGGGGTCTCCGCGGCACATTGTCGGGCTCGGCGGGGGTGGCGACACCCGTGAGCAGACAGACCGGCTCTATGACTACGCGCTCGGTCTGACCGGCAAGGAGCGGCCGCGGCTGCTCTACGTCCCGACGGCTACCGCGGAGTCGAACAGCGGCATCGTGGGCTTCTACGAGGTGTTCGCAGGCCGCGCGTCGCTCTCGCACCTGAAGACCTTTCCCTGGCCACCCGAGAACCTGCGCGAGCTGATCCTCTCGCAGGATGCGATCTGCGTCGGCGGCGGCAACACCGCGAACATGCTCGCGATCTGGCGCGTGCACGGCATCGACCTGCTGCTGCGCGAGGCCTGGGAGGAGGGCGTCGTCCTGTGGGGCGCGAGCGCCGGGATGATCTGCTGGTTCGAGCACGGTGTCACCGACTCGTTCGGTCCGCAGCTCGCCGCGATGAACTGCCTTGGCCTCCTGCCAGGGAGTGCCTGCCCGCACTACGACGGCGAGGAGCAGCGGCGTCCACGTTATCGCGAGCTGGTCGCCGCCGGCCTCGCGGCGGGCGTCGCGGCGGACGACGGCGTCGGGCTGCACTACGTCGACGGCGAGCTCGTCGAGGTCGTGACGTGCCGTGCCGGCGCAGCGGCCTACCGGGTCGATGCCTCCGGCGAGACGCCGCTCGAAGCACGCTCGCTGTAGCCCGGGCTTCTAGAGAAGGTCGTCGAGCGCTGCGAGCAGCGCGTCGACGTCACCGTCGTCGTTGTAGCCCTGGATCGAGACGCGCATTGTCCAGCCATCCTTCGTCTCGACGATCGGCACTTCGATGCGGTGCCGCTCGTACAGCGCCCGCTTGAGGGCGGCGCCGTTGGCGACCGGTAGGCGGAACCCGAGCATCTGGACGTACTCGTCGGTCAGCGGCTCGAGTGCGCAGTCGCCGCGGAACCGGTCGAGCAGCGCGTGACAGCGCCGGCGCACCGACGGCCAGTCGTGCTCGGCCTGGAAGGCGATTGCGGCCGGGACGGCCAGCAGTGCGGCCGGGTCCCTGGTGCCCTGCCAACGATGGCGCTGGTGGAACGGCGCGCCGTCGATCCAGTCCCAGGAGACGACGAGCGGCTCGATCGATTCCTGGGCGTCGGGCCGTGCGTAGAGAAACGCCGAGCCCTTCGGCGCGCAGAGCCACTTGTGGCAGTTCCCGACGTAGACGTCGGGTCCTAGCGCAACCAGGTCGAGCGGGACCTGGCCGGGCGCGTGAGCGCCGTCGACGATCGAGAGTGCGCCCACCGCACGGGCCGCCGAGCAGACCGCCGCGACGTCGTTGACGCGGCCGGTCGACCATTCGATGTGTGAGCAGAAGACGACCCGCGTGTCGGGTGCCGGTTCCAGCTCCGCGAACGGCGCTCGCCTGAGGCTCACGCCGGTCTGCTCGGCGACGAAGCGCCAGAGGATCTCGAGGCCGCCGTACTCGGCATCGCCGAGCAGCACCTCGTCTTCCGGGCCGAGCGGCAGCGAGCGGATCACCGCGTTCAGCGCCGAGCTCGTGTTCGTTGCGAAGACCAGGTCGTCGGGCGGCGCGCCGACGTAGGCGGCCAGCTCGTGGCGCGCGGCGTCGAGCAGTGCCGGAAAGCGCCGCTCGAGCGCCAGGAACTCGATCGGCTGTCGCTCGAGCTCGAGCTGCAGGGCCTGGTAGGTGTCGAACACTGGCCGCGGGCAGGCGCCGAAGGAGCCGTGGTTCAGGTACACGACGCTCGGATCGAGGAGGAAGAGGTCCTTCACAGCCACTGGATCTCGTTACGCAGGGGCGTCGGCGGCCGCGGCCGGGGGGCGCGAGGCCTGCCTGGCTGCAGCGAGCTCGATCGAGATCTGGCGCGCCGCCGAGACGAGCGGCGCCGCGAGCACGAGGCCGATCATGCCGAACAGGCAACCTGCACCGATCGTCACGATCAGCACCGCGAGCGGGTTCAGCTTCAGCGTCGCGCCGAAAGCCACCGGCTGGAAGATGTTCTGCAGAAGGCCGTTCGCCAGCAGCACGATCACGAGCATGATCAACGCGGCCGTCGTCCCGCTGCCTCCCAGCGCGAGCACAACCGCGAAGGCGCCTGCGACGAACGCGCCGAGGTAAGGGATGTAGGCAGTAACGAAGGTAACTAGCGCGATTGTCCCGGCGAGCGGCACATCGAGGACCAACGCACCGAGCCCGACCACCAAACCGTTGAAGGCGGCTACCAGCGTGACGCCGGCGAAGTAACGCCGCAGGGAGGTCAGCACCCCACCGGTGATCACGTGGGCGACGGTGCGCGGCGCGCCCATATGGCCCTCGACCCACCTTCGCATTCCCGGGCCGTCCTTGAGCAGGAAGAAGATCGAAAGGCCGAGGAACGAGAGCTGGATCGCCGCCGCCGCCAGCGACGAGATCCCGTTCACGAGCCCGTGGATCAGCGTGTCCGTCCCGCCTGGGGCGGCTCGCGCGATCCCGTCGGTGGTGTCTTTCGCGGCCTGCGAGCTCATCCCGAGGTCCGTGAGCCAGCTCTGCGCCTTCGGCGCTGCCGCCTCGGCTTGTGCCTTGATCTCGTCCAGCTGGCTCGTAATCCCTCCGATCACGACCAGCACGAGCACGAGGACGATCACGATGATCCCGAGCAGCACGATCGCCGCACCCGCAGCTCGCGGAATGCGGTGCGCGCCGAGCCAGCCGACGACCGGCGAGGCGACCGTCGCCACGATCAGCCCGGCCACCACCGGGTCGACGATCGTCGCCGTCGTCGCTGCCAGCCAGACGATCCCCACGAGCAGGAGCGCGACCCCGGCGAGCAGCCAAGAGGCGAGCCCGAGGTCGCGCAGCCACTTCGGCGCCGAGAACACGTTCGAGAGCTGGCGCAGCTGATCGGTATCGATCTCGACGACGTGGTGCTCGACCGGCGCGGGCTCGGACTCGGGCTCGGCCGGCGTGGGCTCGGGCTCGGGGTGGTGATCGTGTTGCTTGAAGAAGCGCGGCAGCCTCATCCCGCGTTGTTCGTCCGAGCGCGCCACCCTTCCTGCCCCGGCAGCCTGTTCGTCAGCGCTCCTTGCCGGGCTCGGGCCACGCAGCGACGAGCTCGGCGCCAAGCAGTATGACGATTACACCGACGTACACGACCAGCAGGAACCCCAGGACCGCCGCGAGCGGCCCGTAGAGAGCGACGACGTCGCCCCACCGCGCGAGGTAGAGCGCGTACACCGCGGTCGCCACGTGGAAGCCGATGGAAGCCAGTAGCGCCGGGAGCCAGACAGCGCCCAGCCGAGGCGCGACGGGAGGGACCGTACGGTAGAGAACGACGAGCACGCCGAGCGTCAAGCCGGTCGAGGTCAGCACCTCCGCGGCAGTCGCCAAGAACGCGCCCAAGGTGTCCGTCCCGAACGCCCGGCTGAGATCGTGGCCGATCTCCGCCAGCACCTGCACCAGCAGGGTCGCCCCGAGGGACGCAACGGCCAGCAGGCCGACCCCGAGCACGAGCGCGAAGTCGAGCAGCTTGCTCTGGACGTACGGACGGCGGCGGTCGTTCTCCCAGATCACCCGGAAGGCAATGCGGATCGCGGCCATCATCGCGCTCGCCGCCCACAGGAGGATCGCCAGCGAGATGGCAGCGGCCACGGTCGGTGTGATCCGAGATCCGGTGAGAGCCTGCTCGACGCTCGGGTCGAGCGCACGTCCGGGAACCACCGAGACGAGCCAGCGCGCGACCGCGTTCCGCAGCTCGTCGGGGAGCAGCACGTCGGCAATGGCAACGATGAACGCGGCGAGCGGCACGAGGGAGAACAAGACTCGATACGAGATCGCGGCTGCCAGCTGTGAGGTGGCGTGGCGCGTGTAGCCGGCGGCTGCGCCAAGCGCGGCACGCCCGAGCGTCCACGACTCGATCCGATCGCGCAGGCGGTTTCTCATGAGCTGTTCAGGTGGCTGGCCTCGTCGCGCACGGCCTACTCATCGTCGAGCGCACGCTTCTCGATCCAGCGAACGACCAGGAACCCGAGGCCGGTCAGCAGGATCGCCCCGCCCGCGGCGTAGAGGCCGTACCGGCTGAGGGCGCTCGCCGCGGCATCTCCAAGGTAGTACGAGATGAGGGAGACACCCGTGGCCCACACCAAAGCGCCGGCGGCGTTCCACGCGAGGAATCGCCACCAGGGCATGTGCGAGAGGCCGGCGATCCACGCGGCGGTGACTCGGAGCACGGCCACGAACCTGCCGAAGAAGACGGCCTTGCCGCCGTGCTTCGCGAAGAACCGCTCCCCTCGTGGGAGGTAGCGCTCGGCGTAGCGTCGCGTCAACCGGTGGCGCTCGAGGACCGGGCGACCGCCTCTGCGGGCGACCCAGTAGCCGAGGTTGTCCCCGATGATTGCGGCGAGCACACCCACGACGATGACGGTCACGATCGACAGAGATCCCTGCGAGGCGAGGACCGAGCAGGCGATCAGCGCGGTCTCTCCGGGAACGGGCAGACCGAAGGATTCGAGCGTCAGCAGGGCGAACATCAGCAGCAGCGCCCACTGGTTGTGGGCTTCGACGAAGCTCTGGATCGACCCAACCGGGACGGACACCCTGATCATCATCGCTCAGCGACACGAACGGGCCTGCGTAGCGTGCGAGAATTGAGCGATGACCGTGGGCCGGTCCGGCGCTCTGACTCGATGACCGACGTCGCCGTCGCGGGCGGCCATGAGCCGCCAACGGGTCACCCGGTCAAGCGGATCGTGCTCATCCTGGCGTGGCTCGTCGCCGGCGCGGCCTTCGCCAACCTCGTCGGCTGGGACATTCGTGGCTGGTGCGAGCAGCTGTGGGACACGATCACCGGGATCTCGCGGGAGTACGTCGTCGCCGGGGTGATCCTGATGACGATCAAGACAACCGCGACCGCGTACGCGTGGTACTCGATCCTCCGTTACGCGTACCCGGGCGAGGTGCGCTTCCGTCTCGTCCTCGCGTCGTATGCGACCTGCGTGGCGCTGAACAACCTCCTGCCCGCGAACCTCGGCACGATCGTGATGTTCGTGATGCTCACGACGGTGATCGCGTCGGCGACGTTCGCCGGGATGATCGGCGGTTTCGTCATCCAGAAGATCTTCTTCACGGTCGCGGCGTGCTTCGTCTACCTCTATCTCTTTCTCAGCGTCTCTGGATCGTTCGACATCTCGTTCTCGTGGATCCACGAGAACCCCTGGGCAACCGCTGCCCTCGTCGTCGGCGCCGGCGTCGGCATCGCCGTGCTGGTCCGCACCTTCTACGCGAGGGTGCGCCGGTGGTGGAGCCAGGCGAGAGGCGGCGGCCAGATCCTTGCTCATCCCCGCGCCTACTTCGGCCGCGTGTTTTTACCCGAGTTCGTTGCGTGGACCGCGGGCCTCTGCATCACCGCCGTCTTCCTGGCCGCGTACGACATCCCGGTCACCTTCCACACCGTGATGGGCGTGACCGGGAGCAACAGCATCTCCAACACCGTCTCGCTCACTCCGGGCGGAGCCGGTGTCAACCAGGCGTTCAACGTCGCCGCGCTGAAGGATGTCGCCGACTCGCACACGGCGACCGCGTACTCGGCGTCTCAGCAGCTCATCTCGACTGCGTGGTCGATCCTGGTCGCGGTGGTGCTGCTCGTCTGGGTGTTCGGCTGGGCCGGTGGCAGGTCGCTCGTCGAGGAGTCGTACGAGGGAGCAAAGGCCAAGGTGGCGGAGCAGAAAGCGGCTCGCGAGGCGGCCAAGGCGGCTGAGGAAGCCGCGAAGACGGGCGCTGCCGGGAACGTCTGATCAGACTGTTGTAGAAGGCTTCCCTGGTTTCTCACTTCACGCGATCGGGGTTCCGCTGCGGGTGGGCAGGTCGGCAGCAACGATAGAAGCGTGGCTGAGCGCGCAACGTCCGCAACGCGGACGGTTCATTCGCCAGGACAAGGTCGTCGGCGACCCACGGGCGGGGTCCCAGTTGTCGGGCGAGAGGCCGCTCGACCAGGCGAATGGTGAATGTGATCGAGGATGAGCCGGTGATCATCAGGGAGCAGCAGGCGGTCGATTACGAGCCGATTCGGCAGGTCTACGCCGAGGCGTTTCGGCGGCCGCGCTTTCGGCAGCCGCAGAAACCCGGTTCGATCCCACCCGAAGTTGGGATGTTCGAGGCTCTGTACGAGGCCGGAGACGCTATTCCCGACCTCTCGTTCGCTGCGCTAATCGACGGTGAGGTGGTCGGCCACGTGACGGCGAGCCGGGCGACCGTCGGCACCGAGCCGGTTGTTGCCGTCGGGCCGATCGGCGTCCTTCCGGAACATCAAGGTGCTGGCATCGGCAGCGCGCTGATGCACGCGCTCCTTACCGCTGCTGATGCCACCAACGTCCCGTTGATCGTTCTGCTCGGTGCACCGCAGTACTACACCCGCTTCGGGTTTCGCCCTGCCAGTGAACTGGGCGTGATATCTCCGGCGTCGGAATGGGGAGATGCGTTCCAAGCCCGACCCTTGACCGCGTACACGGAGTCCGTCGCAGGACAGTTTCGGTACGCGCCTGCCCTCTCGTCTTAGCCGCCCAACGACCGACCGGCGACGCGCCGCGTCATTAGCGAGCCTGGCGCAGGCGAGACCTCTCCCAGTGGGTGCGGGCCAATGTAGGCAGTGGCTCACTGAGGGGTAGGTCGCCGATTCGCTGGCCGCCCGCCTCGCCGCATCAGCGCAGACGCACAAGGCTCTGCGTCCCGGCTGCTTGCGTTTTCACCCTCCGGGGGAGACGACGGAGCTTGGTCGCTACTTAACGGGCCTCACCCCGATGGTGGACGGAGGTCCGAGATGTTGCTAGCAACTCACGGTTGGTGGCCCTGGCTATTGATGTAGGCGGTCATCGTCGCGGCCGTCGCGTACGGCATCTACTTCCTGATGAAGCGGCGCCGAGCCGCCCAGCCATTGAGCCGGCCCCTGAACCCGACTGAAGCTTGACGACGCACTCGCCCTGTACCTACGAGCCCACGCCTGGCGCGCCCGGCTTTAGTCGACATCCCGTGGCATTCCGTCGATGACCTGACGTGCATCGAGGACTGGCTCGCGGGTCAGGGAACGCCGCGAGTCGTCAGGTGACACTCCCCAAACACCGGCGCAGCCCAGCCGCCTACCGTGAGGTTGGGGTATCGCCGCGGCGAATAGCGGAAGGCGGCGGGTGCACCATCCACACGTTTGGTTCCACATAGATGCCTTCGTCTTGCTCACGGTCGATCTCGATCGGCACCAGCGCGCCGGGCACGACGTAAGTGCCGCTGTCGGGGAGCGTCAGCCCGGTCCATTCCTCCCACTCCGCCACGGTGCCTGAGACCCTCACCGATCGTGGGGCGACCTTGGCGATGTCGGCGCCGAGCCGCTCGTGCGTTCTCAGCCAGGGGTCGAGATGCGTGCCGTCCTGCCGCCGCCATGAGAGGTAGCGGTCGGTCGGAGTCAGCGGATAACGGTGCTTCAGGGTCGGCCGCACAGGTGCGATCAGCGTGTCAAGACCATGGTCGCGCCCGATCTCGGCCATTCGCTCGATCATTCGGCGGCTGAGACCCTGGCCGCGACACTCGGGAGCAATCGTGATTCCCAGCGCACAGAGGACGGTCGGCGTCGGCGCTGCCGGAGCGAATCGTGCCTCGAGCATCGCGTCGAATCCTCCGTCGGGAAGACTCGCTACGTCGCCGTCCCACGCCGCGGGAATCGCGTGCCCGACTCCGATGACCTGTTCGCGCTCGTCGTCCCAGGCGTAGAAGAGGAACTCCGCGTACTCGGCTACCACGCGCCCGAACAGTCGCTTCAGGACGGCTGCCCCTTCGTTCATGAACGCGGGAAGGTCAGGATCCGGAGCCTTGAGGCTCTCCGCGTGCGGGAGTTTGCCTGGCCGCTCGACACGCGTCGGAAACCGGAGCTTCATGTCGAGGCAAAGCCTCTCACGCCCGATCGGACACGTCACCAGGGGCGCCGTGCGCGGCTTGCTCGGAGCGCATTTCCCAACGCTGGCAGCCGACGTTGCTCGTACCGGCAATGACGAGCGATACGTTTTCAGGCAATGCAGCTCAAGGAGCGCAGGTCCCCCAGGCCCCTATGCCGCGCCGGACGAAATAGCGGCGCCCGGGCCGGACGGCTCAAACGGCCGCACCCGTTACGCCGACATTGAGTACGCGAGGGTGATGGGCTTCCGGCCACTCCGAATGAACGTCCTGTTGCCACCGAGCCCGAGCGGCCCGGTACCGGTGGTGGTGTGGATCCATGGCGGCGCCTTTCTCTTCGGCTCGCGACTCCACAGCGCGGTGACCGAGCCGGTCTGGCGGGCCTTGATCGAGCGAGGCGTTGCTGTTGCTCTGGTCGAATACCGCTTCAGCGGCGAAGCGCTCTTCCCCGGCATGTCTTCATGACGTCAAGGCCTCCGTCCGGTGGCTGCGTCAATTCGGTGAGCACATAGGCGTGAACGGTGAAGCCATCGGTGTATGGGGTGAGTCCGCAGGAGGTCACCTCGCGGCCTTCATCGCCCTCAACGGCAACGACGAACGGCTCGACGGCACGGTTGGCGTCACGGGCTGCTCGTCTGACGTCATGGCCGGTGTGGCGTGGTACCCGGACACCGACTTCTTGGCCCTGGGGTCGGGGACGGGCCGGACAGGTTCGCCCGATCCGACGTCGCC
>DASYPH010000204.1:0-12358 GCA_036006925.1 Gaiellaceae bacterium | reverse complement strand
CGGCCGAGCCCGGCCGCCTCCTCGATCAGCTCGCGCCGTTCCTGTGGCTTCGAGTTGAGCACGGTCTCGACCCGCCCCTGGCTGATCACCGAGCGCAGTCCGCCGCCGAGGCCGACGTCGGAGAGCAATTCGACGAGGTCGATGCGGCGCACCGGCGTCTTGTTGACGAGGTACTGCCCCTCCCCGCCGCGCTGCAGCTTGCGCGCGACCGACACCTCGGCGTAGGGCAGATCCGGCCACGCCCCGTCGGCGTTGTCGAACAGCAGGTCGACCTCGCAGAGATCGATCGCCCCCCGTCCGACCGAGCCCGCGAAGAGGACATCGTCGGGCTTCTCGGCGCGCAATTCGCCGGGGCTCATCGAGCCTGTCGCCCAGAGGATCGAGTCGGAGACGTTCGACTTCCCCGACCCGTTCGGGCCGACGACGACCGAGACTCCCGGCTCGAGACGGATCTCCACCGGCTCGACGAACGACTTGAAGCCATGGAGCTTGATTGCCTTCAGATGCACGCGCGAGGAGGCTATCGGTCGTGGCGGATGGGCTCGATCGGCCCCGGCTACCCCTCGTCCGGAGCCGGGTAGACGGCGAGCGCCTGCCGGGCTGCGAACTGCTCGGCGTCCTTCTTCGAACGGCCGCTGCCGGTGCCGACGATCTGGGAGTCGATCACCGCCGCGGCGGTGAACGTCCGGTCGTGCGGCGGGCCGGCAACCTCGAGGACGATGTAGTTGACGGCGCGGCCGCTGCGGGCGAGCCGTTCCTGCAGATCCGTCTTGTGGTCGAACTGCGAGGTCAGCGCGAACTCGATCTGCGGCTCGAACGCCTCGACGATCGCTCCGGCGATCGGCTCGAAGCCGTGCTCGAGGTAGAGCGCAGCCATCGCCGCCTCGAGCAGCGCCGCAAGCACGTTGCGGTTCTGGGCCAGCCGGGTCACCTCGGCGCTCGGCTGGCTCTCGGACTCGGCCATCAGGCGCTCCCCGAGCGCCAACTCGCGCGCGACGATCGCGCAACTGGCGCGCGAGACGACGTGCGAGCGGATCTTCGCCATCCGGCCCTCGCTGAACGCTGGGAACCGATCGAACAGGGTGCGGGCGATCGCGAGCTCGAGCACCGAGTCGCCGAGGAACTCGAGCCGCTCGTAGGAAGCCGCACGATCGGCGGCCCACGACGAGTGCGTGAAGACCGCCTCCGTCCGGGCAGCCGGCAGCGCCGCGATCAGCTCACGCAGACTGTCCGAGCTGGCTGTCGACCGCTTACTGGTGGGACGTGACGTAGTCGACGGCCTGACCGACGGTCGTGATCTTCTGCGCGTCCTCGTCGGAGATCTTGATCCCGAACTGATCCTCGAGCTCCATGATCAGCTCGACCAGGTCCAGAGAGTCGGCATCGAGGTCGTCCTGGAACGACGCCTCCTCAGTGATCTGATCCTCTTCGACTCCGAGCTGCTCCGTCAGAACGTCCTTGACGCGCTCGAAGACCTCTTCACGCGACGCTGCCATGTCACCTCAATTTGTGGGTTGGGGGCGAAGAAATGAGCTACCTGTAAAAACCGCGCGATCATACACGGACGCGCTCGCCCAGTCGCTCCGCGAGCCGATCGACGACGCGATGGTCGACGCCGCGGGCGGCGAGCCGGATCGCGTTCGCAACCGCCCGGCGGCCGCTCGACCCGTGGGCGATCACCGCCAGCCCCCTCAGCCCGAGCAGGTAGGCACCGCCGTACGTGTCGGGGTCGAACCGAGTCCTCAGCCGCCGCGCGGCGGGCCGGATCAGGAGCCCGCCGAGTTTGCCGGTGGTCGTCGAGCCGATCTCGCTCCGGAGCGCGTCGAGCAGATCCTTGATCGTGCCTTCGAGCAGCTTCAGCGCGACGTTGCCGGTGAAGCCGTCGGTGACGACGACGTCCGCATCTCCCCGGAGCAGCTCACGGCTCTCGAGGTTGCCGTGAAAGTTGAGCCCGCTGCCGCGCAGGAGGGCGTGCGCGTCGAGCGTGAGTGCGTTTCCCTTCTCGTCCTCCTCGCCGATCGACAGCAACTGCACCTTGGGGCTCGCGACGCCGAGCAGCTCCTCGCTGAAGATCGAGCCCATATGGCCGAACTGCAAGAGGTGCTCGGCGCGCGCATCGGCGTTCGCCCCGGCATCGAGCAGGACGGAGACCCCCTCACGGGCCGGGATCGGCACCGCGATCGCCGGACGCATCACGCCGGGGATCCGGCGCAGGTGCAGCAGGCCGGCGGCGAGCATCGCGCCGGTATTGCCGGCCGACACCACGGCGTCGGCCTTGCCCGTCCCGACCGCCCGGACGGCGGCGACGAGGCTCGAATCCGGCTTGGCGCGGACGGCTTCGGCCGGCTTGTCGGCCATCTCGATCCGGTCCGGCGCAACGACGAGCGGCAAGCCGTGGTTGTCGAGCCCGGCCGGGCCGTAGAGCGTCACCTCGATGCCGTCGGCGGCGGCGTCGAGCGCACCGAGCACGACCTCGGTGGGCGCCTTGTCTCCGCCCAGGGCGTCGACTGCGACGCGCGGCACGGGCGACTACGGAGCTTGGAGCCGGAGAGGTTCGACCTCGCGGCCCTTGTACGTGCCGCAGGTCGGGCAGATGCGATGGGCGCGCTTCGGCGAGCCGCACTGCGGACAGGTGTTCACACGCGGCGCCTCGATCGAGTGCTGCGCGCGCCGCTGATCGCGGCGTGCCTTCGACGTTTTCCTCTTAGGGACTGCCATTGCGGCCGCTCACTATAGCGACGGTCAGGTATCGTCCGCGCAGGCCCGCGGGCCTTCCTATGACGGACTTCTAAGTCACAGACCGCAGTTTCTCGTCCCTGTCGACTATGGAGGTCCGCCCCGTGCCGGGCTCACTTGCAGCACGTGACATCTCGAAAAGGTTCGCCGCGCACCAGGTCCTCGACCGGGTCTCGCTCGTCGTCTCTCCGGGCGATCGGATCGGGATCGTCGGCCCGAACGGGATCGGCAAGTCGACCCTGCTGAAGGTGCTCGCCGGGCTCGAGACCCCCGACGCGGGACAGGTGACCGTGAGCGGCGCGGTCGGGTACCTGCCCCAGGAGCACGAGCCGGTCGCGGGCGAGACGGTGTTCGGCTACCTCGCGCGGCGGACCGGCGTCGGAGAGGCCGAAGCGGCGATGGATGGCCTCGCGGCGCGCCTCGGCGCCGAGCAGGCGCTGGCCGGTGACTACTCGGACGCGCTCGAGCGATTCCTCTCACTCGGCGGCGAGGACTTCGAGCCGCGCGCCCGCACCGCACTCGCCGAGGTCGGGCTCGGCGCGCGGATCGAACAGGCGATGACGACGCTCTCGGGCGGCGAGGCCGCGAAGGCCGCCCTGGCGGCGATCCTGCTCGCCCGGTTCGACGTCTTCCTGCTCGACGAGCCGACGAACAACCTCGACTTCGACGGGCTCGAACGGCTCGAGCACTTTCTCGAATCGCTCGCTGCCGGTGTCGTGCTCGTCTCCCACGACCGCGCCTTCCTCGACAGAACAGTCACGCGGGTGATCGAGATCGAGGCGGAGACGCGGAACGTGCACGAGTACGCCGGGACGTGGTCCGAGTACGAAGCTGCGCGCGAGCGAGCCAGGGCGCAGCACGAGCGCGACTACGCGGACTACATCGGCGAGAAAAGCCGCTACGCGGCGCTCCTTCGCGACCGACGTACCCAGGCGCAGCAGCTCGGGGGGCACCAGCTAGCGCGGCAGACGGGCGGCTCCGACCGCCGCGCGACGAACGCCCTCCGCGGCAAGGTGCAACAGGCGAAGAACCACCTCGAGCGCCTCGACGAGGTCGAGAAGCCGTGGTCGCCGTGGCGGTTGCGGCTCGCTCTGCCCTCGGCCCCGCCGGCCGGCGTGATCGCCGAGCTCGCCGGCGCCGTCGTTGAGCGGGGCTCGTTCCGGCTCGGCCCGATCTCGCTCGAGCTGTACTGGGGTGACCGGCTCGCCATCCTCGGTGCCAATGGCTCCGGCAAGACGACCCTGATTCGAGCGTTCCTCGGCGAGCTGCCGCTGTCGGAGGGCGAGCGGAGGCTCGGCCCCGCGGTCGTCTTCGGCGAGCTCAACCAGGCGCGCGACCAGTTCACGGGGGTGCTGCTCGACGATTTCGTCGAGGCGTCCGGACTGCTTCCGGCCGAGGTGCGGACGCTGCTCGCGAAGTTTGCGCTCGGCGACGACGACGTCCACCGCCCCGCGCCGAGGCTCTCGCCGGGTGAGCGCACCAGGGCCGGCCTCGCCCTCCTCGCCGCGCGGGGCGTCAACTGCCTCGTGCTCGACGAGCCGACCAACCACCTCGATCTCGAGGCGATCGAGGAGCTCGAGACCGCGCTCGAGACGTTTGCCGGCTGCCTCGTCGTCGTCACCCATGACCGTCGGTTTCTCGAGCGGCTCCGCATGACTCGTACGATCTCGTTGTGACGATCGAAGAGATGCGCCCGGAGGACTGGACGGTGTGCGCCCGCATCTTCGAAGAAGGCCTCGACGTGGGCACTTTCGAGGAGGAAGTCCCCACCTGGGAGGCCTGGGATGCGGCGCACCTGCCGTCGCCGCGGCTCGTCGCCCGCGAGGACACCGTGCTCGGCTGGGCTGCGCTCGCGCCCTTCTCGCCACGTCCCTGCTACAGCGGCGTCGTCGAGAACTCGGTCTACGTCGGCTGGGCGGCACGCGGCCGGGGTCTCGGGAGCGCCCTCCTCGACGAGCTCGTGCGGCGCGCCGACGCGATCGGGTTGTGGACGATCCAGGCCGGAATCCTGGCCGGCAACGACGCGTCGATCGCCCTCCACGAACGCTGCGGTTTCCGCATCGTCGGCGCCCGCGAGCGGATCGCGAAGAAGCGCGGTACGTGGCGCGACGTCGTCCTCATGGAACGCCGCTCGGACGCTGTGAGCTAGGCGAGCCGGCTAGACCTGGTCGCGGAGCGCTTCGAGCGCTGCCCAGCGGGGATCGGCGTGTGCTTCCTCGTGCGTGTGCGGCTCGTCGTTCAGGTTCTTGCCACACTCGCCGCACAGGCCGGCACAGTCGGGCCGGCAGAGGATCTTCTCCGGCAGACCGAGCGCGACCGCGTCCCGGGCCCACGCGGAGACGTCGAGATTCGCGCCTTCGATGTAGGGAGTCGTCAGCTCCGGGTCGTCGGGCGAGGACGCCTGGTACTCCCGCGCATGCACCGGCACCTCGAGCACCGCATCGCCGAGGCAGCGGTAGCACGGTCCGTGCAGCCGGGCGCTGAAGGCCAGAGTGAATACCGTGCCCGTGGTCGCGCGTGTCAGCTCGAACGCCGCCGGCACCGTCGCCGGCACCGGGAGGTAGTGCTGTCCGCCGTACTGCAGCGGCGCCAATTCGACTTCGAGCTCGTCCCGCAGCTGCTCGCCCGGACGCAGCTTCACCTGGCGCAGGTTGAAGCTCGTCATCGAGACGAGGGTAGCCGACTGTTAGTAGCTGGAGTCGCCGTTGTCGGAGAGGTCGACGGGACCGATTCCGGCCACCACCGACTCCTGCGAGCGCTCGTGCAGGCGCTCCCGGCCGCGACGTACGGCGACGAGGAACTTGTCGAGGTTCGTCTCGAGCGTCGCGAGCATCCCGTCGGCCCAGTCCTCCATCTCGAGCCGCATCTCGCGCGCGTTCCGGCGTGCCTCGTCGATGATCTCCTGGGCCTGGCGCTCGGCGAGCTTGACGATCTCGGTCTGGGAGGCCTCGCGGACGGCCTGCTCACGTGCTTCCTGCAGCAGCCGGTCCTGCTCGCGCTTCGCCTCGGCGAGCATCTCCTGGCGTTCCTTGACGATCCAGCGGGCCTGCTTGATCTCCTCGGGGATCGTGGCCCGCATCTGATCGAGGATGTCGTAGATCTCCTCGCGGTCGATCCGTACCTGGTCGGTCAGGGGCACGGCCTTCGCGTTGTGCACGAGGTCGTCGAGCTTGTCGATGAGTACGAGGACGTCCATCAGCGGTGCAGTCTACTCCTGGTCGGACAGTGGAGCACCGCCACGGCTGTTCGGGAACATCTCCTTCAGGCGCCGGGCGACGCCGGGGGGCACGAGTTCCTCGACATTTCCGCCGAACGAGGCGATCTCCTTCACCCCGCTCGACGACACGAAACTGACCGCCGGGCTGGCCATCACGTACACGGTTTCGATCTCCGGGGCGAGCGTCCGGTTGAGTTGGTTCATCTGGAACTCCCACTCGAAGTCGGAGACGACCCGGAGGCCCTTGACGATCACCCGCGCCTCCCAGCGGCGGGCGAAATCGACGACGAGCTCGCTGAACACGTCCACCTCGACGTTCGTGACGACGCCCGCCAACGCTTCCTTGATCTGCGCGACCCGCTCCGCAACGTCGAAGAGAGGCGTCTTGTGATGCGGATTCCCGACCACGCCGACGACCACCCGGTCGAAGATCTGAGCGGCGCGACCGATCACGTCGACGTGCCCGTTCGTGACCGGGTCGTAGGTGCCGGGGTAGATGGCGGTGATCACAACTCGAACAGCGTAAGCCGTGCGGAGCCGTACCTGCGCGATGTGCGTTCCTGGAGGCCCGGAATCACGGGCGGCGGCTCGCGGCCGGCGCTCTCCCAGACGAGCACACCGTCCTCGGCCAGGAGCCGGGCGAGTTGCGGGGCGAGTCGGCTCGCGTCGTAGCCGTACGGGGGATCGCAGAGGATCAGGTCGTACGTCCGCCGGTCGGAGGCGACCGCGCGGAGCGCATCGGAGCAGAGCACCGTCGCGTGCAGCTTCAGCTTGTCCAGGTTGGCGTTGATCGTACGGCAGGCCTCCCGGTCGGACTCGACCAGGACCGCCGACGCCGCTCCCCGGCTCAACGCCTCCAGCCCGAGCGCGCCCGAGCCCGCGAAGAGATCGAGGACGACGGCGTCGTCGACGGGGCCAACCAGGTTGAAGGCGCTCTCGCGCACCCGGTCGGACGTCGGACGGGTGTCGCGGCCCTTCGGCGCCGCGATCCGGTGCCCCCTATGCGACCCCGCGATGATCCGCATCGCCGACCATTCTGTCTGCCTCGTCCTGCCAGGGCCCGTCGGCGTCGCGGAGCTCGTGCGCGAGCGAGCGCGCCTGTTCGATCAGGTCCCGATCGTGCCGGAGCTTGGTGAAGCGTAGGTCGCTCCAGCCCGACTGACGCGTGCCGAGCAACTGGCCCTCGCCGCGAAGCTCCAGGTCGACCTCTGCGAGCTCGAAGCCGTCGGTCGTGTCGACGAGGGCCTGGAGGCGGGACTGCGCAACGTCGGTCAGCTCGACCTTGTCGCGCGAGATCAGCAGGCAGTAGCTCTGCTCGGCGCCGCGGCCCACGCGCCCCCGGAGCTGGTGCAGCTGGGCGAGGCCGAACCGGTCCGCCTCCTGCACGATCATGATCGTCGCGTTCGACACGTCGATCCCGACCTCGATCACGGTCGTCGCGACGAGCACGTCGAGCTCGCCGTCCTTGAAGCGGCGCATCACCTCCCGCCGGTCGGCCGTCTTCAGCTTCCCGTGCAGGAGGCCGACGCGGTAGCCCGCGAGCTCGGCCCTGCTCAGCCGTTCGGCCTCGACCTCGGCCGCGCGGGCGAGGCGGGTCTCGGACTGCTCGATCAGCGGACAGACGACGTAGGCCTGGCGTCCGGCGTCGAGGTGGACGCGGAGCCGTGCGTAGGCGTCGCTCGAGCGCTCCGCCCCCACCCACGCGGTCACGATCGGCTTGCGGTTCGCCGGCGGCTTTGCGATCTCGCTGACGGCGAGGTCGCCGTAGATCGTCAAGGCGAGCGTGCGGGGAATCGGCGTGGCAGTCATGTGCAGCACGTGTGGGCTTCGACCGACGGCAAGCGCCTCGCGCTGTTCGACGCCGAAGCGGTGCTGCTCGTCGACGACTGCGACCGCGAGATCGGCGAACTCGACGTCGCGCTGGATCAACGCGTGCGTGCCGACGGCGACGTGGGCGGCGCCGTTTGCCAGTTCGGCGCGGATCTTCTTGGAGCCGACCGAGCCGGTCAACAGCACCGCGCGCACGCCGAGCGCCGCGCAGAGCGGCTCGATCGTCAGGAAGTGCTGCTCGGCCAGTGTTTCGGTCGGAGCCATCAACGCTCCCTGCCGGCCGGTCCCGACCGCGCGCAGGAGCGCGTAGAGCGCGACGACCGTCTTGCCGGAGCCGACATCGCCCTGCAGCAGGCGCTGCATCGGCACCGTCTGCGCGAGGTCCAGGTCGATCTCGGTGATCGCCCGCTCCTGGTGCTCGGTGAGGGTGAACGGCAGCACCTCGCGGTAGCGCTCGATCAGGTCCCCCGGCGCGCCGAGCGCGGTTGCAACCGAGTCGTCGGCGCGCGAGCGAGCGACAACGAGCTGCAGGGCGAGCAACTCGTCGAGAGCGAGGCGACGGCGCGCCTCCTCGGCCTGCGCCTCCGTCTCGGGAAAGTGGATCGCCGCGATCGCGTCGCAGCGCAACGGCAGCTCGAGCTCCGCGGGCAGCGGGTCGGGGAGGAACCGTCCGTGATGCGCGATCGCCGCTCGCGCGAGCTCGCGGAGGCGGGTCGCCGGCACGCGTTCGCTCGCCGGGTAGACAGGGGCGAAGTCCGCCGTCGCCCGGGCGGCGCCGACGTCGTAGCTCTTCACGTCGAAGCCGTAGCGGCCCAGCCGGCCGCGCAGCCGCAGCTGGGTGCCCGGCGCGAGCTTGTCGGCCAGCCACGGCTGGTTGAACCACGACGCGCCAATCGTGCCGGTGTCGTCCTTGACCCGAGCGGTGACGATCGAGCGCCGCCCGCCGATCCTGCGCGTGCGCACATCGACGACCTCGCCGGCGATCGCAACCTCGTCGTCGCCCCAGAGCTGGGAGATCGCGATCTCGTCGACCGCGCGCTCGTAGCGGCGCGGGCGATGGAGCAGCAGGTCACGGACGGTGACGATGCCGAGCGCCCGCAGGTGGCGGGCGAGCGTCACCCCGACGCCGGGAAGCGTCGTGATCGGCAGCGCGTCGAGCTGTTCGGGCGCCTGAAACCCGCGCGGCCTCGGCCACTCGTTCTGGACCACACCTGCGAAACCCGGGTGCATTCGGGTCAAGGTTGCCACTAGATGCTCGAGCGTCTATTGGCGTTGTCGCGGGGAGGGTCTGCACCGAGCAGTGTGGTCGACTCGACCGGTGGCACGGCCGGTGGGCCTTGGCGCCGGGCGGGGCGGGCGCAATGCGCCGTGTGCAGGCCCCCAGCCGCGGCGGCGAGCAGTAGCCGGTCGAGCATCTCAACCGAGCATAGGACCCGGTCCGGACGTCACGGGTAGCGCACGACCGCGTCGATGCCGCCGCCGGCCGCGGCCCGCAGCTCGATCGTGCCGCCGTCGACTTCGACGAGTCGCTTGGAGATCGCGAGTCCGAGGCCGGACCCTGGGCCCGTTCCCGCGCGCCAGAAGCGGTCGAACGCACGCCGGCGCTCGGCCTCGCTCAGCCCGGCCCCCTCGTCGACCACATGCAGCTCCCGAGCCGAGGCCGAGACGGAGACGGTCGAGCCGGGGGGCGACGCCTCGATCGCGTTCGCGAGCAGGTTGTCGAGGATCTGCTCGACGCGTCCGAGGCCGACCGATACGATCGCGCCCTCGTCGACGACGGTGAGCGCGACATCGTGCTCGTCGGCGTAGGGCGTCCACAGCTCGACGCGCCGTGTGACGACGTCGCCGAGCCCGACCGCGGTGGCGACACCGCCTTCAGCGTCGGCGCGCGCAAGTGCGAGCAACTCCTCGACGAGACGCGACAGGCGTTCCACCTCCTCGATCGCAGCCTCGGTCTCACCGTTTTCGAGCCTGAGCCGCAGGGCCGTCAACGGTGTTCGGAGCTCATGCGAGGCGTCGGCGACGAACTGGTCCTGCGACGTGATCAGCGCGGACAGCTGCGCGGTGGTGCGGTTCAGCTGGCGAGCCAGACCTCGCACCTCCGGCGGCCCGCTGTCCTCCGACGCTCGGGCGTCGAGCTCACCCGCCCCGATCCGGGCGGCGACTGCCTCGAGCCGGCGTAGTGGCAGCGCGACGGAACGCGCGAGCAGCAACCCGACGACGGTGGCCGCCGCGAGAACGATCAGCGCGACTCCGAGCAACGAGAACCGGTACCGGTTCGTCCTGCTGTCGAGCGTCGACGTGGGATACGTGATCCGCACCGCACCGAACACGCGCCCGGCCGAGGCCACGGGCACGGCGACGTAGAGCAAACGCGCGTGCAACGTCTGCGAGAAGCGAATCCCTTCGACGGTCTGGCCACGGAGCGCCGCCGCGATCTCCGGGCGCGAGACGAACGACCGCTCCCCGGGTGTCGTCGGCGCTGAGTCCGCAATGCTTCGGCCGCGACGGTCGACGATCACGATCCGGCCGCCAGTCGACCGGCGGTAACGGACTGCGAGTGACCGAAGTGTCGGCGACGTCTTCCCAGACTGCAGGGAATCCTCGGCCAGCGACGCGGCCGCGAATGCGTCGCGCTCGACCTTCGCGGTCAGGTCGCGCCGCTCGGCGCGGGCATTCACGATTGCGAGCGGCACCTCGAGTGCCACCAGCACGGCAACCGTCAGCGCGAGATAGCTCGCAAGCAGCCGCCGGCTCACGCGTGGAGGCGGAGGCCGATCCCGCGCACGGTCTCGATCAGCGCCGGGTCACCGAGCTTTCGCCGCAACGCGGCCACGTGCACGTCGATCGTCTTCGACGATCCGTACCACGTCGTCTGCCACACCTCGCGGAGGAGGCGTTCACGGTCGACGACCGCGCCGGCGTCGCGTGCGAGCGCCGCCAGCAGGTCGAACTCCTTTGATGTCAGCTGCACCTCGTGGCCGTCGACGAGCACGCGGTGCGCACGCAGGTCGACACGTAGCCGACCTGCCACGATCTCATCGTCGCCCGAATGCCCGTTACGGGTTCGCCGGGTGACCGCTCGAATCCGTGCGATCAACTCGCGGAGACCGAAAGGCTTGACCAGGTAGTCATCGGCGCCGAGCTCAAGGCCGACGACGCGATCGACCTCCTCGCCTCTGGCCGACACGACGATGATCGGGACGTCGCTCCGCGCCCGCAGCTCACGGCAGACCGTGAAGCCATCGATGTCGGGCAGGCGAAGGTCGAGCAGGACGATGTCCGGGATCGGGGCCGCAAGCGCCTCCCCGCCTGTTCCGACGTGCTCCACCTCGAAGCCTTCGCGCCGGAGGCCGGCGGCGAGCGGCTCAGCGATCGACGTGTCGTCTTCGACGAGCAAGACGTTCATGGACACATCGTCGCAACGGACACGTTCGGCTGCCTCAGTGGTTTACCGAGTCTTTGCCAAACCCACAGCGACGCCTTGCCCGACCCTTTCCGATCGCCTCCTAGGGTGCGACTCATGACACGCACACACGGATTCCTCATCGCACTGGCGCTCGCCGTCGCCGTTGTCGCCGGCATGTTCGCCGCGTTGCGCACGACGCAGCTCGGGTCGGCCTCGAGGCCGCAGGTGAGCAACGCACAGGTCGTGCACCAGACGCGCGTCCTGAACCGGGCCGAAGCTGCGCTCCGGGCCCAGCTCAAGCGCAAGCCTCCGGCGGTGCCGGCTCTTCCGGCCGCATCGCCGGCGGCGGCGCCGCAGACGGTCATCTACCGGCGGCCGGCGCCGATCGTTCACGTCATCCACCGCCACGGCGGCGACGGCTCCTCGGAGCGGGACGACAGAGGAGGCGGCTTCGATGACTAGTGCAGTCGCCCGCCTCTACGCGCTGACGCTCGCGATCGTCGCGTTCTTCGTCGCCTGGGCCACCGTCGCGGCGCACCCGTGGGCCGCGCCGGCCCAGCCGGTGCGGGATCCGCGGATCGCAGCTCTCGCTGCACGACAGGCGCAGGTTCAGGTCGAGTCGCTTCGCGTCAAGAAGATCGTCGACGCGCGGTGGGCCAACTACCGCAAGGCGCTGGCCGCGCGTCGCCAGGCGGCGGCCACCCAGCCGGTCGCCAGCGCCGCGCCGTCGGTCCGCGTGGTCACGCTTCCCCCGCTCGTCGTGACGAGGACGTCATGATCGCGCACCGGTCATTCCGGGCGATGGGCACCGAGATCGAGCTCGTCCTCGACGCCAACTCGCACGACACCGCGTTCGACCGGGCCGAAGCGGAGTTCGAACGGCTGGAGCAGGTGATGTCGCGCTTCCGGCCGACCTCCGAGCTCTCGCAGCTGAACGAGGCGGGCACTCTCGACGCCTCGGCCGATCTGGCCGATGTGGTCGGGCTGGCGCTCGCGGCTCGCGAGGAAACCGGGGGGAAGTTCGATCCGACGATTCACGATGCCCTCGTCGCCGCCGGGTACGACCGGACCTTCGACGAGGTCGCTCCGACCGGCCCGGCCCGAGATGGGGCCGGCGCTTGCGGCGGCGGCGTGACCATCGACGGCCACCGCATCGAAGTCGAGCC
>DASYPH010000203.1:0-9231 GCA_036006925.1 Gaiellaceae bacterium | reverse complement strand
GGCGTCGTCTCACGACCGCTCGGCGGCAGGCTGGTCGACCGTCCGGCTGTCGTGCGCGCGAGCTTCGTGTTCGGCGCCTTCGGGATCGCGCTCCTCGCCGTTGCGCGCCCGCCGGCGCTCGCGGTTCTCGCCGCGGCGATCGTCGGGCTCGCGGCCGGGATTCCCTTCGCATCCGCGCTGTCCGGTGCGCAGCGCCTCCGGCCGGATGCGCCTGGCGCCGCCGTCGGCTTCGTCAACCTCGCGGCGACGCTCGTGATCCTCGTCGGGACGCCGCTTCTCGGCCTGACGTTCTCGCTTCCTGGCGGCGGACGCGTCGGCTTCGTGATCGCAGCCGCGCTGTGCCTCGCTGCGACCGCAAGCGCACGAAAAGCTTCACGCGCTTCTCTCGTTTAGCTAACACGAGGCTGGGAAGCTGACGCTGATGAAGTTGACGGTTCTGGCGGTCCTCGTGGCTGCCGCCACATGCGCGGCCGGGGCTCGCGCGACTTCCGGTCTGCAGGTCGGAATCACCGACAGCGGCAGCGCGTACTTCAATACCGATGCGTTCTATCCCGACCTGACCAAGCTGCACGCGCAGGTGCTGCGCGTCCAGCTGCACTGGGGTGGCGCGCTCGGAGCGGCGAAGAGCCGGCCCGCGAACGCGGTCGATCCGACCGACCCGGCGTACGACTGGGCGCGATACGACGAGCTGGTGCGTGCGGCGACCGACGCGGGCGCGCAGGTGATGTTCACCATCTTCGGCACGCCGACCTGGGCGAACGGCGGACGTCCGGCGACGTACGCACCGACGCGCGGATCCGATCTCGAGCGGTTCGCGTACGCAGCGGCCAAGCGCTACAGCGGAACGTTCGCCACGTCGGACGGAAACGTGCTGCCGCGTGTCCGTTACTGGACCGCCTGGAACGAGCCGAACCTGCCGATCGGGCTCCTGCCGCAGTGGCGGCGTGTCGGCGAGCACTGGGTGATCCAGAGCGCCCGCGATTACGCGCGCATCTGCAACGCGGTCGTGTCCGGCGTGCACGGCACGCTGATCCCCGGCGAGCTCGTCGCCTGCGGCGACACCGCGCCCCGTGGCAACAACGCGCCGACGAGCAGTCGGCCGACGACTTCGCCGCTCGCCTTTCTCCGCGCGATGAAGAAAGCCGGAGCCCGCGGGTTCGATGCGTACGCACATCATCCCTATCCGAGCGGCCCGAGCGAATCGCCGTCGGCGCGTCCGAAGTCGAGCACAGCGGTCACGTTCGGGAACATCGGCGACCTGATCAGCCAGGTGACGAAGCTCTACGGCCGCAAGCCGATCTGGCTCGACGAGTACGGCTATCAGACCGACCCGCCCGACAAGGGGCTCGGAGTGACGCCGGCCAAGCAGGCGCGCTTCCTCACGCAGGCGGTCGCGATGGCGCGCGCAAACCCGCGCGTGACGATGCTGCTGTGGTTCCTGATTCGCGACGAGCCGCAACTCGCCGGCTGGCAGTCGGGGCTCGAGACCCGAACCGGAGTGCACAAGCCGGCGTTCGCCGCGTTCGTGCGGGCCGCGTCAGACGCCTAGCACGAGCGCCAGCAAAGCCTTCTGCACGTGCAAGCGGTTCTCGGCCTCGTCCCAGATTGCCGATCGCGAGCCGTAGAGCACGCCCGCCTCGATCTCCTCGCCCGGGTGAGCCGGTAGGCAGTGCATCACGAACGCGTCGGGAGCCGCAGCTGCGAGGAGCGCCTCGTCGAGCCGGTACGGCTCGAGCGCCGCGAGCCGCTCGGCCCGCTCGTGCTCCTGGCCCATGCTGATCCACGTGTCGGTGACGACGACGTCGGCGTTGCGCACGGCCTCTCGAGGATCGCGAACCACAGTCAGTCCCGCGGTTGCACGAGGCTCGTACCCGGCCGGGCACGCGGCCACGACCTCGAAACCGAGCAGCGCACCGAGCGAGGCGAGCGAGACGAGCACGTTCGAGCCGTCGCCGACCCAGCCGACGCGGACCCCGTCGAGCGAGCCGAGCCGGTCGCGGATCGTCAGCGCGTCGGCGAGTGCCTGGCAGGGATGCTCGTCGGCCGTGAGCGCGTTCAGCACCGGCACGCTAGCCCACTCGGCCCAGGCCTCCAGTTCCGCGTGCGCATGTGTCCGCACGGCGAGCACGTCGACGTACCGTGAGAGTGCGCGAGCCGTGTCGGGCAGCGACTCGCCGCGCGAGAGCTGCAGCTCGTCCGGCGAGAGCGGGATCGAGCTGCCGCCGAGGTGCGCGATCGCGACCGAGAACGACACCCGCGTCCGCGTCGAGTGCTTCGAGAAGTAGAGCCCGAGCGTCGCGCCGGGGGCACGCGGCGCGCGATCGCGTCTCAGGCCGACCGCCGTGTCGAGGATCGCCTCCGCCTCTGCCGGAACGAGGTCGCCGATCCGCAGCAGGTCGCGGCCGACGAGCGAGACTTGCAGCGGTGCCGTCACGACCAGCGCTCCCGAGCCTTGGTGACCGCGGCGGCCACGTCGATGCCACGCCCGAGCAGGTAGGACTCGGTCACCTGCCGAGGCGCCTCGAAGCTCCCGGCCCGCACGACCTCCGCGACCTGCTCGTGTGCGTCGCGGAACGGCACGCCCTCGCGTACGAGCGCCTCTGCCGCGTCCGTCGCGAGCAGCAGCGGATCGGCGATCGCGGCCGCGAGCCGGCCGTGGTCGAACGCGAGGCCGCCGACGAGCACCCGCAACGCTGCGAGGGCGCCCGCGACGTCGCGCCGCGCAGCGAACACCGGCGGTTTGTCCTCCTGCAGGTCGCGGTCGTAGGCGAGCGGCAGCGACTTCACCGTCGCGAGCAGCCCGGTCAGCCGCCCGATCGCCGTCCCTGCCTTCCCCCGCGCGAGCTCGGCCACGTCGGGGTTCAACTTCTGCGGCATGATCGACGAGCCGGTCGCACTCTCCTCCGAGAGGCGGGCGAACCCGAACTCACTCGTCGTCCAGAGCACGAGCTCCTCGCCGATCCGCGACAGGTGCGTGAACAACACCGCCGCCGCGTAGAGGTAGTCGAGCGCAAAGTCGCGGTCGGCCACCGCGTCGATCGAGTTGCGCATCGCGTTCGGCGGCAGAGGAAGCTGCAGCGTCGAGCCTGCGAGCGCGCCGGCGCCGAGTGGAGACGGCGCCGCCTGCGCTGCCGCGAACGCGAACCGGGCGCGATCCCGCTCGAGCATCTCGACCCAGGCGAGCAGGTGATGGCCGAGCGTCACCGGTTGTGCGCGCTGCAAGTGCGTATACCCCGGCATCGACGTCGTCGCCTCGGCCGCCGCGCGCTCGAGAAGCACGTGAGCGAACTGCGTGAGCGCGTCGTTCGCCTCGGCGCAGGCGTCTGCGACGTAGAGCCGGAAGGCGGCCGCCACCTGGTCGTTGCGCGAGCGACCGGCGTGGATCTTGCGGCCGATCGAACCGAGCTGCCGCTCGATCGACGAGTGCACGTCTTCGTCCGAGGGGTCGACCTCTTCGATTGCCGCCAGCCGTTCGGTGGCCTCTGCGAGCTCGGCGTCGTCGAGAATGCCGCCGGCATGGAGCCGCTGCGCGTGCAGGAGGGTCGCCTCGAGGTCGTACGGGAGCAGCTCGGCGTCATCGGCGCGCAGGAACTCCCATACCTCGGCCGACAGCTCGGTCGTGACGCGACCGGCCCAGAGCGTCACAGCGACCAGCCGAGCTCGGCCAGCATCCGGCGTGCGTCGGTGATGTCGTTGATCTTCACCGCGAGTTGCCCGATCCGGTCGGCCGCTGTGAACGCGGTGGCGCTCCGCTCCATCGAGAGCCGCTCCGGGTCGTACGTCAGCGAGTCGCCGCGCGTGTCGAGGATCGTGTAGTCCTCGCCGCGCCGCAGCTCGATCGTCACCTCGCCGCTCACGGCCGGCGCGACCCACCGCTGGAGCGCGTCGCGCAGCATCAGCGCCTGCAGGTCGAACCAGCGGCCCTCGTAGAGCAGCCGCCCGAGCCGACGTCCCTCGTCCGCGTACCGCTCGAGCGTCGCCTCGTTGTGGATCGCCGTCAGCAGGCGCTCGTAGCCGAGATGCAGGAGCGCCATTCCGGGCGCCTCGTAGATCCCGCGGCTCTTCGCCTCGATCACGCGGTTCTCGATCTGATCGGACATCCCGAGCCCGTGTCGGCCGCCGATCTCGTTGGCGGTGCGGATCAGCTCGACCGGATCGGCGATCGTCGTTCCGTTGATCGCGACCGGCAGGCCGCGCACGAACTCGATCGTCACCGCCTCCGGCGGGATCTCGACGTCAGACCGCCAGTGTGCGACGCCCATGATCGGTTCGACGATCGCCATCGACGTGCGCAGTAGCTCGAGGTCCTTCGCTTCGTGGGTCGCACCCAGCAGGTTCGCGTCGGTCGAGTAAGCCTTCTCGACGGACTGCGGGTGAGGCA
Source organism: Gaiellaceae bacterium (assembly GCA_036006925.1). Classification (GTDB taxonomy): domain Bacteria; phylum Actinomycetota; class Thermoleophilia; order Gaiellales; family Gaiellaceae; genus PALSA-600. The sequence continues at coordinate 4,850 of DASYPH010000203.1, read as the reverse complement.
AGCCGCGCTCGACGAGCCACTCGCTCATCTGTGTGCGGCCACCGAGCTCGTCGACGAACGCCGTGTCGAGCCACGGCTTGTAGATGCGGAGCTCCGCGTTCACGAGCAGGCCGTACCGGTAGAACCGCTCGATGTCGTTCCCCTTGTAGGTCGAGCCATCGCCCCAGATACCGACGTCGTGCTCGGCCATTGCGTGCACGAGCTTGGTGCCCGTGACCGCGCGTCCGAGTGGGGTGGTGTTGAAGTAGCGCCGGCCTGCGGTCGAGATGTGGAAGGCGCCGCACTGCAGCGCGGCAAGCCCCTCGCGCGCCAGCGCATCCTTGCAGTCGACGAGCACGGCCTCCTCCGCGCCGACTGCGAGCGCCTTCTGCGGCACGGATTCGATGTCCGGCTCGTCGTACTGGCCGAGGTCGGCGGTGAACGCCCACGGCACGGCGCCGTGCTCGCGCATCCACGCCAGCGCGCAGCTCGTGTCGAGACCTCCCGAGAAGGCGATCCCGACTCGCTCGCCGACCGGCAGCGAGCCGAGGATCACGCGGGTCGCTACATCGATGCTCACAGGTGGCTCCGCAAATGCGCGTCGAGGTCCGCCGCGCTCAGGCCGTCGCGGGCTGCGACGAAGACGGTGTTGTCGCCCGCGATCGTGCCCGCCACCTCGGGTAGCGCCGCGTCGTCGATCGCGTCGGCGAGGGCAACCGCAAAGCCGCGCGGGGTCTTGATCACGAGCGTCGTGCCGGATTGGATGGTCTCGCCCATGAATCGGCGAAGCGCGCTCGTCAGCTCGTCCAGCCGCCGCAGGTCGGCGGCACCCGGCAGTGCGTAGACGAGGCGGCCTTCCTCGTTCCGGACCTTGACGAGGCCGAGCTGCGCGATGTCGCGCGAGACGGTTGCCTGGACGGTCTCGATCCCGATCGCCCGCAGCGCCTCGGCGACCTCGGCCTGGGTCGACAGCGGTCGTTGTTGGACGAGGCGCAGGATCGTGCCCTGCCGTTCGAACTTGGTCGTCACGAGAGGACCTCCGTCAGGAGCTCGAGGCCGTGCTCCGCCTCCTCGCTGCTGAGCGTGAGCGGCGGTGTGAAGCGCAGGACGTTCTCGCCGGCGCTGCCGATCACGAGCCCGTGCTCGAGGGCCGCCGCGACGACGGGGCCGGCCGGCCGGTCGAGCTCGACCGCGAGCAGCAGCCCGAGCCCGCGCACCCGACCGAACGGCGTGAGGCCCTCGACGAGCTGTCCCGAGCGGTCGCGCACCGACCCCAGCAACTGGTCGTCGATCGCCTCGACCACCGCGCAGGCGGCCGCACACGCCACCGGGTTGCCGCCGAAGGTCGACGCGTGGTCGCCCGGGACGAAGCCCGTCGGCGCGTCGTCGGAGACGAGCAGGGCGCCGATCGGCAGGCCGTTCGCGAGTCCCTTGGCGAGCGTCACCGCATCCGGCCGAACGCCGTACGTCTGCCAGGCGAAGAACGCGCCGCTGCGCCCGACTCCGGTCTGCACCTCGTCGAGGATCAGGAGCGCTCGGTGCTCGTCGGCGAGCTCGCGGGCCTGGGCGAGCGTCCGAGCGTCGAGTGGATGGACACCGCCCTCGCCCTGCACCGGCTCGAGCAGGATCGCGGCCGTGTCGGGGCCGACGTGCTCGGCCAGGGTCGCCGGCGTGGCGAACACTGCGCCGGGCAGGAGGGGCTCGAACGCGGCACGCTTCGCCGGCTGTCCCGTCACCGAGAGTGCGCCGAGTGTCCGGCCGTGGAACGAGCCCTCCAGCGCCACGATCTGGCTGCGACCGGTCACCCTGCGCGCCCACTTCAGCGCCGCCTCGACCGACTCGGCGCCCGAGTTGCAGAAGAACGCCTGCGCGCTGCCGAAGCGGTCCGAGAGAGCCGCCGCGAGCTCGCTCATCGGCTCCGTCCAGTAGAGATTCGAGACGTGCCAGAGCCGGTCGAGCTGAGCGTGCGCTGCGGCCAGCGGCGCCGGATGGCGGTGGCCGAGCCCCACGACGGCGATGCCGGCGAAGAGATCGAGGTAGCGCTTGCCGTCCGCGTCGACCAACCAGGAACCGTCGCCCTCGACGAACGTCACGTCGAGCCGCGCGTACGCCGGCAGGAGCTTGTGCCGAGTTGCGACGTGGGTCATGCGACGACCGCCGTGCGGCCGATCGTCGCCGTGATCCCGCTCGCGGCGGCGAGGGCCGCGGCGCGCAGCTTCGGAACGATGCCGCCCTCGAAGGCGCCCTCGGCGAGCATGCGGCGCGCTTCACCGACGCCGATCGCGTCGACCACTTCGTCGTCGACGTAGAGCCCGGCGACGTCGGTGAGGAAGACCAGGCTACGCGCCCCGAGCCCGAGCGCGAGCGCCGCCGCAGCGTCGTCGGCATTCACGTTGAGCGGCCCGACCGCGAGCGGCGCGACGACCGGCACGAGCCCGGCGGCCAGCGCGGCGAGCACCTTCGGCGGCCGGCACGGCAGCGGATCGCCGACCTGGCCCAGTGGAGGCACCGGAACCGCGAGCAACCCGTCGCGATACCCGAAGACGGGGACCGCGACCTCACCAAGCTCGCCACAGAGCGCGGCGTTGACAGCCTCCATCGACTCGCGCACGACCTCGAGCCCCGCCCGCGAGGTGCGCCGGCGTCCCTGGACGAACTCGACCGCGATTCCGCGCTTGTGCATCTCCTCGGTGATCTGAGGGCCGGCGCCGTGCACGACGACCACCTCGTGGCCCTCCTCGGCGAGCCCCAGGATCCGGTCGGCGGCGTCTCCGGCCACTGCGCCGCCGACCTTGACGACGAGCCGCGTCACGACCGGTACTCCGCGTTGATCCGAACGTAGTCGTAGGAGAGATCGCTCGTCAGATACGCCGCCGTCCCGTCGCCGAGCCCGAGATCGAGATCGATCGTGCACACGGCGCCGTCCACCGGTGGCTCGGTGTACTGAGGTGCGCCGGCGACGAGCACGGCCGTACCGTTGTAGGAGAGCGAGACGAGCGTCGCGTCGACCTGGGCATAGCCTCCTTCGAACGGCGCGCTGCCTGCGGCCATCAGCACGCGTCCCCAGTTCGCGTCGCGGCCGAAGAGCGCCGTCTTGACGAGCGGCGACGTCGCGATGCGCTGGGCGATCGCGCGAGCCTCGGCCGTGCTCGCCGCACCGGCGACGTTGATCTCCGCGAGCAAGGTTGCGCCCTCGCCGTCGGTGACGATCTGCGACGACAGATCGCGACAGACCGTCCGCAGCGCGAGCGCAAACGACACGTCGCTCGCGGGTGAGCGCTCGATCTGGGCAGCGCCCGACGAGAGCAGCACGACGGCGTCGTTCGTCGAGCATTCGCCGTCGACGGAGATGGCGTTGAAGCTCTCCGCGACCGCGGGCCGCAGGAACTCGATCGCCTCGCCGGCCGCGAGCGGATAGTCGGTGGTGACGACCGCGAGCATCGTCGCGAGGTTGGGATGGATCATCCCCGAGCCCTTCGCCATGCCGCCGACGCAGAATCCCTCGCCGCGCGAGAGCGATGTCTTGGCGACCGTGTCGGTCGTCAGGATCGCCGTCGCGGCATCGGCGCCGCCGTCGACCGAGAGCCGCGGTACTGCCAGATCGAGGCCTTGCCTGATTCGCTCGACGGGCAGCGGCGCGCCGATCACGCCGGTCGAGAGGACGATCACCTGCTCGGGTGACAGGCCGAGCAGATCGGCCGCCGTCGCTGCGGTGGCGCGCGCGTCTGCTTCCCCCTGCGCACCCGTCGCCGCGTTCGCGACGCCTGAGTTGATCACGATCGCCTGGGGCTCGGCGGCGAGGAGATGCTGCTTCGAGACGACGACGGGCGCCGCGAGCACCCGGTTCTGCGTCCACATCGCCGCTCCCGTCGCCGGCTGCGTCGCACGCACGACCGCCAGGTCGAGCTTGTCGCGGCGGATCCCGGCACGCACACCGGCCGCGGCGAAGCCTGCGGCGGCGGTGACGCTCATACCCGCTCCGCCACCGGCCGAGCCGGCACCTGCGCTACTTGTTCGCATCCGTCGAGCCTACGGCTCAGTCTCCGCTCCGGCACCGGCGAAGCCGGCGCCTGCGCTCCCTGTTCGCCTCCGTCGAGCCTACGGCTCATACCAGCACCCCCGTCAGCCGTAGCCCGGCGGTCGGCTCGAGGTCGAGCGCCAGGTTCGCGTTCTGGACCGCCTGGCCGGCGGCACCCTTGCCGAGGTTGTCCAGCGCACAGATCACGATCGTGGTCCCGGTCGCGCCGTCCGTGAAGACGCCAAGCTCGGCCGTGTCGGTGCCCTGGATGCGAGAGAGCTCCGGCGTCACGTCCTCGCCGAGGACGCGCACCGCCGGGCAGTTCGCGTAGGCCGTCTCGAGCAGCTCGCGGACGTCGGCGCTCGTTTGGATGTAGCAGGTGGCCAGCAAGCCGCGACGCACCGGCAGGAGATGCGGCACGAAGCAGACGGCGTAGCCGAGCTGCTGGGCGATCTCCGGTGCGTGCCTGTGTGCACCCACGGAGTACGGCGAGAGGTTCTCGAGCACGACCCCCGCGTGCGAGGAGGCCGACAGCGACTTGCCCGCGCCCGAGACGCCCGATTTCGCGTCGATCACGGCGCTCTCGGTCACGCCGGCGAGCGGGCCAAGGGCGAGCAGCGCCGCGGTGGCATAGCAGCCCGGGTTTGCGATCAGCCGGCCCGAAGGTGGGTAGAGCTCCGGCAGGCCGTAGCTCCAGGCGCCTGGCGCGGTGTCGTACCAGGCGACCGCGAGCGCCGGATCGGTCAGGCGGTGCGCGCCGGAGAGATCGACGACGACGGCGCCGGCAGGCGGCTCGAACGCGGCTGCCTCGACGGTGGACAGGCAGAGGAAGAGCACGTCGGCGCCGCTCGCC
>DASYPH010000202.1:0-2020 GCA_036006925.1 Gaiellaceae bacterium | reverse complement strand
CGACATGTCGCCGGACGCAACGCGCCTCGTCTTCGCGCAGACACGGATCGTGCCCGGCCAGACGGAAGAGGACGAGGACGTCGAACACAGCGACCTGTATCTCCTCGACCTCGAGACCGGGGCAACGCGCCGGTTGACGTTCAGCGACTCGACGAACTCGGCGCCGGCGATCTCCCCCGACGGCTCGACTGTGGCCTTCACGTCGTCACGGAAGGAGAAGGTACAGCTGTGGCTGTTGCCGCTCGACGGGGGCGAGCCGCGCCAGCTCACCGACCTCCCGCAGGGCGTCGGCGGCGGCGCCGTCTGGTCGCCCGACGGACGACAGATCGCCTTTACCGGAGGCGCGCAGGAAGAGCCGCGGAATCCGGACCATCCCTATCGCGTGACCCGCACCGTCTGGCGGTTCGACGGCGTCGGCGTGCTCGACGACGCGGTCCAGGACATCTACGTCCTCGACGTCGGCGACGAGGGAAGCGAGCCGTGTCGACTGACTGAGGACCGCTTCATGAACACGATGCCGAAATGGAGCGCGGACGGACGGTCGCTCGTCTACGTCGCCTCACATGATCCAGACTCGCACGAGTTCTCTTCCCGGCTGAGACGCGTCGATCTCGACGGCACGATCAGCGAGCTGACACCGCCGGACGGTCTCGTCATGGCGCATGCGCCGACCGCGGATGGGCGCATCGTCTACGTGGTCGGGTTGGAGCAGGACAGGCTGGTCGGCGCTCGCCCCTCGCTCTACGTGCTCGATCCAGCCAGCGGGCGACGAACGCAGCGCGGCGGAGACGTCGAAGGCCACATCGGCGGCGGCATCCAGCCTGACCACCCTGCCGTGACGCTCGGCGACGGGCAGCTGCTCCTCAGCGATGAAGAGCGGGAGGCGATCGTAGGGGCGCAGACGGGAGGGGAAGTAGCACTTGTCCGGGTTGCCCTCGACGGCGACGAGTCGCACGCGCTCGTCTCCGGCGGCGCCCGTGCCTGCGTGCCGATCGCTATCCGCGGCCCGAATGTCCTCTTTGCCGCCTACGGGTTCACTGATCCCGGAGACCTCTACGTCGTCGACCTCGATACGGGAGCGGAGAAGCGCCTCACCCACGTCAACGACGAGCTGCTCGACGAGCTCGCGCTGCCGACCGCAGCCCCGCTGCACTTCTCGAGCTGCGACGGCGCAGCCGTGGAGGGGTGGTTCCTGCAGCCTGCGGGCTCGAGCACGCCGCTGCCGACGATCCTCTCGATCCACGGTGGCCCGCACGGCGCCTGGGGTGCCAGCTTCCACTTCGACCACCTGATGCTCGCCGGTGCAGGCTACGGCGTCTTGCTTGTCAACCACCGCGCCTCGACCGGGTACGGCGACGCCTTTGCGACCGCGATCATGGGCGACTGGGGCAACCTCGACTACGCCGACCTGATGGCCGGCGTCGACCACGCGATCGACCTGGGCCTCGCCGACCCGGACAGACTCGGCGTGTCCGGCCTCTCCGGCGGGGGCAACCTGACCGGCTGGGTGATCGGGCACACCGACCGCTTCAAGGCGGCCTGTCCGGAGAACCCGGTCTTCAATTGGTTCAGCATGTACGGGACGAGTGACGTCGGTGCCTCGTTCAGCCCTCGCGAGCTCGGTGGCACTCCGTACGAGGTCGAGGACGTCTACCGGCGCTGCTCACCGATCACCTACGCGCACCGGTGCACCACCCCGACGCTGTTCCTGCAGCACGAGCGCGACTTCCGCTGTCCAGCTGAGCAGACGGAGCAGTTCTTCACGGTTCTGCGCGTGAACGGCGTGCCAGCGGAGATGCTCCGCTTCCCGAACACGCCGCACATCGGCTCACTGATCGGCCCGATCGGGCACCGGCGGACCCAGAACGAGGCACTACTCGACTGGATGAACCGCTACGTACTGGCGGAAACCGCGACTGCCGTGTCAGACGGCTCGCAAGCGCTGCTCCCTGACCCTGCAGCGACGATCTGACGCCTCCCACCTCTAAGGCGGTCGACGCTCGATCAGGTGAGAGGACGC
>DASYPH010000201.1:0-11509 GCA_036006925.1 Gaiellaceae bacterium | reverse complement strand
GATGGATGTCGCCGACCGTCAGCAGCACCTGGGCGCAGCCCAGGCCGTTGCGGCCGAGCGCAGCCTCCCAGCGGCGCAGCAGCAGCGACTGGCCGATCGCCGACGCCGCCTGCAGCTCGGGCAGGCGCCGCGACCGCTGCTCGCGTCCGAGAGAGCCCAGGCCCATCGCGATCGCGCCCGAGCTGACCAGCACCACCGGTGTGCCGGCGCCGGTCAGCGCGGCCACGTCGGCGGCAACCTGGGCGAATACCCGTGGGCGGGCGCGCGCCCTGGCATCGACCAGGGTGCTCGATCCGATCTTGACGACGACGGTGCCACGGCTCATCGCGGCAGGATACGGCCGCAACGTCCGAACGGGGATGATCGATCGATGGCGATGCCTGGCGCCTTGGACATCATGGAGACATCGATCAATCATCTGGCGCGATAGCGCACGTGCGATAGACTAAGAGGCGTGTCGAGCCAGCCTCACGCCCAGCGGCAGCGACTGACCGCCCAGACGCTCGAGCGGATGCGCGACGGGATCCGCAAGCGATCGGAAGCGATCGGCCGTGATCACGAGCGCCGCTTCGCCGACGTCGGGCGCATGGTTGCCCGCAACCGTCAGGAGCGGGGGATGAGCCAGCAGGAGCTCGCGATCCTGTGCGGCACCACGCAGTCGGCGATCGCCCGCCTCGAGCGCGGCGGCCGGCCGCCCAAGCTGGACACCTTGATGCGGATCGCGGATGCCCTCGACGCCGAGCTGCTGCTCGAGATGCGCCTGCGCGACGAGACCACCGAGTAGGGAGGACGGCTCCATGGGAGTGACGTTGCGCGACTTCATGACCAGTGGCGATGTGCTGACGGTCCCGGCGGAAACATCGCTCCGGGAGGCGGCGCGGGTCATGCGTGACCGCAACGTGGGCGCCGCCGTGGTGGTGGACGGTGGCCGCATCGCGGGCATCTTCACCGAGCGCGACCTGCTGCGCGCGGTCGCTGACGGCGAGCAGCCCGACGAGGGCCGGGTGCAGTCCTACATGACCCCCGACCCGATGACGCTGCCGTCCGACCACGCCCCCAGCGAGGCCGCACAGATCATGAGCGAGCGGCGGTTCCGCCACATCCCCGTGGTCGACGACGGCCGACTGGTGGGCATCGTCAGCATCCGCGACCTGGTCGGAGCGGGGCTGCAGATGCTGCCGGCAGATGCGCACGTGGGCAGCGACTTTCCCTGAGCGATACCGGCTTCGGCCCACGCTTTCGGGGGATCGCACGGCCTGCCGCGGAGCCGCATGCTGTGAGCACGTGCTTCCCTGCCCGGCTCCTCGGATCGCAGCGACGCACCGGCCTTGCCGGTTCGTCCGGGCCCGTGGTCCGGCCGGGAAGCATCTCGCGGCTCAGGGCGGCGTCTCCCACCTGCCATGCTCCGCGGCGTTCTGGGACGACGCCGCGCTGCGACTCAGGTGAGGGCGTAGGCCCCGCCCGTCTGGCGGCGCCGCCCGGGTCGCGTATTTCTGAAAGAAAACCGAGCGCGCGCGACCTGCGTACTCTTGGTGTGACCTATGTTGCCACCAGAGGACTTCCGCTGAGCGCCGGCCTTCCCGTTACGGGTAGGCTGGTTGCCGTGGACCTGTCCGCTCTAAGCGACGAGGATCTGCTGGAACTGGTTGCGGAACGACGTGACGGCGAGGCTTTCGAGGTGCTCTACCGCCGCTACTCGCGCGCCGTGTACGCCGTCGTGCGTCGCATGGTCGGCGACCCCGGCCGCAGCGAGGACGTCGTGCAGGAGGCGTTTGCCTCGGTCTGGCGGGCCGCCCGTGGCTACCGCCGCGAGCGCGGCTCCGGTGCCGGCTGGATGTTCGCCATCTCCCGCAACGCGGCCGCCGACGCTCTGCGCGCACGCACGCCCGTGGCCGTCGGTGACCTCCCCGACCAGGCCGATCCCGGCCTCGGACCCGACGAGCGAACGGCCGCCGGCCTGGAGGCGTTCAAGGTGCACGCCGCCGTCGATTCGCTGCCGGAACGGGAGCGCGAGGTGATCGAGCTTGCGTACTTCAGCGGCCTGTCCCAGAGCGAGGTGGCCGAGCGCCTGTCGCTGCCGCTGGGAACCGTCAAGACGCGTACCCGCAGCGGCCTCGCGCGACTGGCCGAGCGGCTTGCCGACGAACGGGTGGTGTCATGAGCGACGAGCGATACATCAGCGAGATCGAGGACCGGCTGCGCGAGGCGGGTGCGCCTCCGACGCCGCCCGACCACCTGCACGCGATCGCCCGCGCCGAGGCGCTGGGCCAGGCCGACGTGGTCGACATCCGGTCGGTTGTGCGGCCCAGCAGCCGGGTTGGCCGGCTGGTGCTGGCCGCAGCCGTCCTCACCGCTTCGGCCGCAGCCGCGCTGGTGATCGGCGTGGGCGGCAGCGGCTTCCACGTCGACCGCTCCGTGAACCTGCAGGGCGGCCCCAGCGCCGCCTCGGCCAGCGCCGTCGTCGACATCGGCAGGTCCAGCGGCCCGGTTCGCAACGTACAGATGCACGTGAACGGCCTGCGGCCGGCGCCCAAGGGCGGCTACTACGAGCTGTGGATGCAGAACGGGTCGGGCGACCCGACCGGGCTGGTCGCCTTCGACACCTCGGGCACCGGCCGCGTGGTGGCGGACACGACCATCCCCAAGGACATGCCGTGGACGAAGTGCTGGGTCACGCTCGAGCGTGCCGACGGCAGTCGCACGACCGTGATGACGCTGGCCTAGACCGGTTACGTCAGTCTGGTCGTGCCCATACCCGAAAGGGTGTGGCCGCGGGAGCCGCCCGTACCCTCATATGAGAGATGCGGTGTACCCCTCCCCCAAGGAGATGTACATGAGGTACCGACTGACAAGGTCGACGTACGTACTGTCTCTGCTGGCCGCCTTCGTGGCGGCATCGGGGGCAGGTCACAAGTTCGGCTCGTAAGCGACTCGGAAGTCCCCGGTCGAGGCTCACGCTATGGACGCAGCTGGGCGCTGCCGACGCGCCCATCCTGCCCGGCTCAGGCCCGGCCTGACGCCCGATATACTGGGCGTTCGCGGGGCTATAGCTCAGTTGGGAGAGCGCCTGGATCGCACCCAGGAGGTCAGCGGTTCGAATCCGCTTAGCTCCACTTTTCCGCTCAACCAGGCCGTTTCTGAGTAGTCCAACCGGATTCGAACATACACGCTATGTGGTGCTATGACAAGCGCTGCGACCCCCTCCAGCAGCGAGGGGGTCGCATGCGCGGACGATCTGGCCGATTGCCAGCGTGCGCTACGAGACCGTCGTGTGTGAACCCCATTCCGGGTCGCGCGCCCCGCCCGAGTTCGTGACGCGGGTAAGGCCGCTTCCGTCGGCGTTCACGGTGTAGATGTTCGACTGCGTGCCATTCGCGCTGACGCGAGTGAACACGATCTTCGTACCATCCGGCGACCAGCCAGGCTCGAAGCACGAAATCGCCTTTGGATCGGAGAACGCACCGCCGCACGTGGGCGTGATCGGCAGCTCCGCCAGCCTGCTGCCGTCGGCATTTACACCCCAGATTGCAAGACGGTGGTCTTCCGCCGAGCGGGCCTGGAACAGGATCCTGTTCCCACTGGGTGACCAACTGCCGGCGTCGTCGTCGAGGATCATTCCTCGTGGGGTGATCCGGCGGACCCCGCCGTCGGTGAGTCTGACCACGAAGAGCCCCACGGGGCCGTTCTCGTTGAAGCGAACGAAAACGAGCCGCTTACCATCGGGGGAGTAGTCGCCGGGGATGTCGTCTCCGCCGGGATTCGTGGTAATCCTCCGCAGGCCGCCTCCGTCCGAGGAACGGAGAGTGTAGATACCGTTTCGGCTCGGATCGGTGACCCCGAAGCCCTCGCACGCGAGCCGTTGCCCGGAGGGGGCCCAGTGGCCGCAGTCGGTCTCAAGGGTGGGGTCGGGCCAGGTGAACTGGCGGAACGATCCGGAATCGGGATCCGCGATCGTTAGCCCGCAGTTCCCCGCCCCGTCCGGGCAAGCCTTGGAGATCTCGACCGCGCTGCCGTCCGGTGACCAATGGGGTCCCTCCGAGCTCGAGACCAGCGGCTGGACGTGACTCCCATCCGGGTTCACGGTGTAGGTCGATAGCTCTCCTAGCACGGGGTCCAGCCGTGCGAATGCGATTCGGCCGTTCGGTCCAGGCACCTTCGCGGAGGCCGGCAGCGCGGTGAACGCGCTGAGCACCACGAAGGCGGCGAGCAGGCCGAGAGAGGCGCGTTTGCTCATGGTCATTCCTCCTGAGTCGGTGAGGTGCTTCGTCCTTCCCCGAATCTAGGAACGGTCGGCCGCCCGCGAAACGTGGCAGGCAACAGTCCTGGCCCCGTGCTCGCCCCAGAATCCTGCGACCCGGGATTGCGGCCATCCACAATGCGTAGGGTCTCCGCCTCTGCGACGATCAGCGCGTGCGCTCGACCGTTCTGATCGTGGACGACCACGCCGCGTTCCGCGCCTCGGCAAGCACCCTGCTCGAGTCGGAGGGATTCGCCGTCGTAGGTGAAGCCGCCGACGGTGAGGAGGCGCTCGCCGCTGTGGAGCGGCTCCGACCGCAAATCGTCCTGCTCGACATCCAATTGCCGGACGTTGACGGCTTCGCGGTAGCCGCGCGACTGGCGCACACCTCCGACCCGCCCACGGTCGTGCTCATCTCCAGTCGCGAGGCCTCCGCCTACGGCCCGCGACTCGAGGCGGCGGCAGCAGAGGGGTTCATCACCAAGCGGGAGCTCTCGGGGGCGGCGCTCGCCTCCCTCGTCGGCTGAGCTGCCGGTGCGACGACTCCTGCAACTCCTCTGGGTGGTTGGCGCCGTCTTCGGCGTCGTGGCCGAGTGGATCTCCTTCGGGTGGAGCGACCCACGCCATTGGGTTCCCGATCTCGTCACCGGCTGGACGCTCATCGCCTGCGGGCTGGTGGCCTGGTCGCGGCGATCCGAGAGCCGGAGCGGTGCGCTCATGACAGCAACCGGCTTCAGCTGGTTCTTCGGAAACTTCGCGAGCCTCGGCGCCGCTCCGCTGGATTGGCTCGCGGCTCACGCCCTCTTCCTCTACCGAGGGCCGCTCGTCCAGCTTCTCGTTACGTACCCGAGCGGCCGCTGCTCATCCCGCCGAGAGCGGCTTGCTGTCTACGTCGGCTATGCGGTAGCCCTCGTTACCGCGGCGTGGCAGAGCGAGGTCGCGACGATCGTCCTCGCCGTGATTCTGGTCGCCACCTGCGCCCGCTCGTATCTGCTGACGGTTGGCCCAGTGCGCCGTCTTCGCCTGCTGGCCCTCCGGGCTGCTGCCGGCTTGGGGCTTGTGCTCGCATGCGGTGCAGCCGCCAACCTCGCCGTGCCCGCCGGCGAAACGAGTGAGCCTTCCCTCCTCGTGCTCGAGGCGACGCTGTGCGTAACCACCGGTGTGCTCCTCGCGGGGCTGCTCTCGGCGCCGTCGGAGCGGACCGTGGTGACCGACCTCGTCGTCGAGCTGGGCGAGAGCCGGTCGGATGTGCTCCGAGACGAGCTCTCGCGTGCGCTGGGCGATCGAACGCTCGAGATCGGCTACTCGCTTTCCAACGGGGACGCCCTCGTTGACGCCGAGGGTCGCCCGTTCTTCCTCCCTGGGCCCGGGTCGGACCGCGCCGTCACCATCGTCGAGCGTGGAGGGCGCCCGATCGCCGCGCTCGTCCATGACCCGTCTGTGCTCGATGATCCCGATCTTCGCCACGCCATCTCATCCGCGGCGCAGCTGGCGGCCGCCAACGCGCGGCTCCAAGCAGACGTGCGCGCGCAGCTGGCCGAGTTGCGGGACTCGCGGCGGCGGATCCTTGAGGCCGGCGACGAGGAACGCAAACGCCTCGAGCAGCGGCTCCACAGGGGCCCCGAGCAGCGGTTGCAGCGGCTTGCTCGGATACTGAGCCAGGCGCACGCCACTGCGAGTGGCGACGCCGCGAAGGTGCAGATCGACCGGAGCGAGGCCCAACTCACTCAGGCCGTCGAAGAGCTCCGCCGGCTTTCGGATGGACTTCATCCCCGCGTCCTTGCCGAAGTCGGACTCCAAGGCGCGCTCGCCACGCTCGCGAAACGGGCTCCGATACCCGTCGATATCACGACCGCAGGCGCCGGGCTGCCGGCGAAGGTCGAGGCGGTTGCGTACTTTGTCTGCTCGGAGGCGCTCGCGAACATCGCCAAACACGCCTCCGCGTCCCGGATCTCGGTGTCCGTGACATCCGGCGACAGTGGCGTGACAGTCGAGGTGGAGGACGACGGCGTTGGCGGCGCCGACCCTGCCTGTGGCACGGGCCTGCGTGGTCTAGCCGACCGGATCGAGGCGCTCGGAGGGACGCTGCGCGTCGAAAGCCCCGCAGGCTCGGGGACGCGCCTCACGGCCGATATTCCCCTTGGCCTCGGCGCGGCTGCCGGGACACGCTAGGCGATCTTGATCCAGGGCTTTGAGAAGCACGTGAACGCGTCGCCCGGATCCATGGGGGGAACCGGAGTCAGGTAGAGACTGCCGTGGTCGTCTCTGGTGAAGGTGACCTTCGACGAGTACCCCGCGTCGACGCTGTAGAAGGTGATTTGGTTTCCGTCGACCGAGTACGTGCCTCCACCTGATCCGAAGCAGCCGCCCTGAAGATGACCGTCGTTCAGGGTGATGGTTGTGATCGACGGGTAGACCGCCTCGGGGTCGTTGTCTCCCGCCTTCTCAGCGTCCTGCTTGGTGATTACGTAGCGATACGTTCCGTTCAGGTCCGCATCAGCCGGCCCGCTGCCCGCCGTGGCTTGCTTAGGGGCCTTGCCGGTGCAATCCGGCGTGATGACCGGCGACGGGTCGGGAGGGGTCGAGGTCTTGAGCGCGCGAATCCTGCCGATGTACGCCCTCGTCGCCGCGTCCCGCTCGAGGTCTCCATAGACCGGGGCGAACGCCGCCTCGAGTGCCGTCCGATCGGCAGCCGACGCCTCGGAGAAGCGCGCGCCGGCGGCACATGCATCGCGGAGGGCCTTGGCATCCTGGTCTGCGAGCACGCCCGATCGCGCCGCCGCGTCTCGAGCTGCGTCCTCCAGCCACCCGCGCTGTTGTGTCGACAGGCTCGCGAGACGATCCGGGTTGGCGAGGAGGACGTCCATCTGCGGCCACAGATTCACGTTCACTGTCACGTAGGGGGCGTGACGCGGCAGGACGTTCAACTGGTAGACCCAGAGGTTCATCTCGAATCCCTGGATGCGTCCGTCCTCGATCGCCTGCTGCCGCTCCGGCCCAAGGACATGAACGGGAGTTGCCCCTAGCGCTCGGATCGCGTTGGCCTGGCCCCTGGATGCCAGGGTCCCGAACGCGATACCGGGCCAGTCCCCCCGGCGCAGTATGGGTTTGGTGACGCCGATCGGCTTCCGCAGGCCGTCGGCGAGAACGGCCAGCCCCGCCACGCCGAGGTCGTCGAGCCCCTTCATCATGTGCGACGTCAGGCCTGCGTCTATCACCGCCTGTTGGAGCGCATAGCTGTCGATGAGCATGGGTGCCGTGAGCGCTTGAAAGCTCTTGAGGCCCATGGTGTCAAAGACACGCGTTCCCACCCAGCCGAGGTCGACCTTCGATGCGGCCAGGTCCCGCACGACTCGCTGTTCCGCGCCGGGGGTGTAGTTACCCCACCCGTTCACAACCTCGATGCGGAGGTTGCCCCCCGAGATGTCACTGACCCGTTTGACGAAGTAGTCGACTGCAGGGACTTGGTTCAGCTCCCCGTATGGGTTCGCCATCCGCAGTGCCACAGGCGTCCCCGTGCCTCCGGCCTTGTCTTCATGGACGCCGCCGCCGCCGCTGCAGCCCGTCGCAGCGAACGCCGCGATTGCGACGAGGGCAAGTTCCGCGAGCCGCCTTCGACTCTTCATACCGCCCATGGTCTCACTCCATCCAGGCAAGATCGAGATCACGGTACGAGGTGACGCGACCTCGCACATCGTGGCTGACCGAGGACCCGGATTGTGGCCAGCCACAATCCGCGCGTCGTGAAGAGCGTCAAAATGGAGGCGTGACTCGCGTGTCCGCCCGCCCCGCAAACCTTGTCCGGCTCGGTGCCGGTGCAGCCGTAGTCGTCTACAGCCTGGGTGCTCTCGGGGCCGCTCGCGCGCCCAGCGGGCTCACGACGTACGCGGCGGCGTCACGTGTGGCTGCGGCGCTCGCGGTGAGTGCCGGTCTCATGCTGGTCGCGGCCAGCCTCATCACGTCCTTCTTCCGACCGGCGGGCCGCACCGGAGACCTGGCTCTGCTCGCGGCGGTCTTCTGGTTCGCGCCGTTCTGGGCCGGCTGGTCGGACGGCACGGCTCTTGTACGGAGCCTCGGAACGCTCACCGCCGGGTTCGCGTTCCCGCTTCTCCTCCACATTGTGCTTGCTTACCCGAGCGGGAGGTTGCGCTCAAGGAGTGCGGGCGCGCTCGTCGCGGCCGTGTACGTGGAAGCAGCCCTGTCGGCTGTCGGCAAGGCCGTCGTCCGGGATCCCTTCTTCGATCCGAACTGCTGGAACAACTGTCTCGACAATGTCTTCCTCGTTCACTCCGTCCCGCGGTGGGCGCGCGGGATCGAAGCAGTCGACCTGTGGTTTACCGCCGCCGCGGCGGGGGCCCTGGCCGCGATGTGCATCTCGCGGCTGATCACTTCGAGCCCGCCTGCCCGCAGGGGTCTGTGGCCCGTTCTCGCGGGTGGGATCGTTCTCGCGTCTGCGACGATCGCGCACGCGGTTGCGCTCCGCCGGACGCCGCTCGAAAACCCGAGCGACCGAACCTTCAAGACGATCTTCCTCGTCGGATGCGCTGCGGTCATACTCATCGCCCTTGGCCTCGTATGGACCGTCTTCCGCGCGCGCATGCAACTCCGCTCGGTTGCCAGGGTCATCGCCGAGCTGGGCGAGGCGCCCCCGTCCGGCTCGCTCGAGTCGGCGCTCGCGGTCGCGATCGGCGATCCCGAGCTGCGAATCGCCTACTGGCTACCGGCCTCTCGTCGTTATGTCGACAGCCGCGGCCATCCTGTCGACGAGCCCACGGTCTCACGCGGCCGCGACGTCACTCCGTTTGACCGGGATGGCCGGCGAGTCGCTCTCGTCGCGCACCGCGCGGCGACCGTCGACCTCGAGCTGGAGACCGGCGCGGCCGTCCAGCTTGCGCTCGAGAACGAGCGCCTGCAGGCCGAGGTGCTGGCACAACTCCACGACCTCCGCGAATCGCGCGCGCGGATCGTCGAGACCGCAGACGCCGAGCGGCGCCGGCTCGAGCGCGACCTCCACGACGGCGCCCAGCAGCAGCTCCTTGCCCTCTCCTACGAACTTCGGGTGGCACGCGCCGGCGCGGAGGCGGAAGGCGACGCCGAGGCGGCTTCGCTCCTCACAGCCGCGAGTCAAGAGGCCCAGGACGCCCTCGTCGAGCTGCGGGATCTTGCACACGGCATCTACCCGGCGATTCTCGGTGAGGCTGGGCTCGGTCCCGCTCTAGCCACGCTCGCGGACTCGGCGGTGATTCCGATTGAGATCGGAGAGACGGCTCCGGGGCGCTACGCGGCGCCGGTCGAGGCGACGGCGTACCTTGTCGTCACAGAGGCGATCGAGGATGCAGCGCGGAGAGGAGCGAGCTTCGCCACGGTCAGCGCTGTGCGAGATGATGAGCGTCTCGTGATCGAAGTAGCAGACGACGGCTCGGTACGCGCCTCCGCGCTGGTTCACGTGGCCGATCGCGTCGGCGCCGTCGGTGGACGTCTCGAGGTCGAGGCAACAATCCTGCGGGCGGAGATCCCATGCGCGTAGTCGTTGCCGACGACGCGATGCTGACGCGCGAGGGAGTCGTTCGCCTGCTTCGGGACGCCGACGTCGACGTCGTGGCCGAGGCAGAAGACGCCGACGGGTTGCTCCGCTACGTGCGCCTCGCACGGCCCGACGCGGCGATCGTCGATATTCGCATGCCACCCACACACACCGACGAGGGCCTGGTCGCCGCGCAGAAGATCCGGGCCGAGCATCCGGAAGTGGGGGTACTCGTCCTCTCGCAGTACGTCGAGCCGAGCTACGCGATGCGTCTGCTCGAGGAGCATCCCGAGCGGGTCGGCTACCTCCTCAAGGAGCGGGTTTTCGATGTCGCGATCCTCGTCGACGCGCTACGCCGCATCACCGAGGGTGAGACGGTGATCGACCCGACGATCGTCTCTCGACTCGTCGGCCGTCGGCGCCGCGAGGATCCGCTCGCCGAACTGACAGCGCGTGAGCGCGAAGTGTTGGGCCTCGTAGCGGAGGGTCTCTCGAACAAGGCGATTGCCGGACGGCTCTTCGTGACCGAACGCACCGTTGAGGCACATGTCAAGCAGATCTTCCTCAAGCTGCGGCTCGACGCGAACCCAGAGTCGCACCGGCGCGTGCTTGCCGTGCTCGCCTTTCTCAGAGCCGGCCAAGCGGCGAAGTAGTCGATCGAAGCTCAACGGTTCGAATCCGCTTAGCTCCATTTTGCGGCTCAACCAAGCCCTTTCCGAGCGTCTCAACCGGATTCGGACATACGCCTCGAGGCGGGGCCGCGTAAGTCGTCGGGTAGGTCCCGGTTCTTTCCGACCGTCCGGTCCGCCTCACCGCTTCGAAGCAGGTTGCAGCTCCTCCAGTTGTCCGCTACGGATAACGTATCGGCGTGGGCTATGAGTTCCAGCGCGGTGAGCCGGTGCCGGTTGGGGTGCGGCGGGTGGCTCGGGAGCAGATTGATGGTGCGCTGGGTGGGTTGGCCGAACCGTCGCGGTTGGGGGTCGAGGAGACCGTTCATGACGTTCGGAAGCGGTGCAAGAAGGTTCGCGGGCTGGCTCGTCTGGTGCGCGGAGCGATCGGGTCGCGGGGGTTTGACTCGGTGAACTCGCCGGTGCGGGAGGCTGCGGGCGAGCTCTCGCCGATGCGTGATGCCCATGCCTTGCTGGCCACGTTCGACCGGCTGGTGGCGACCGACCCGGCAGGCCTTGGGAGCGACCTCGAGCCGGTGAGAGCGGAGTTGCAGCGGCGGTCGGCGGGTGCCTCGCCTGACCAAGTGGGCGGCGCGGAGCGGATCGCCAGGGCAGCGGAGCTGCTCGAGGTCGCGCTGGTTGCATCTCAGCGGTGGCGGCTGCACGACGACCGGGTGGTGGAACGGGGCGTGCGGCGGATCTACGGGCGTGGCCGGGCGGCACTTCGGGTCTCGACGTCGGGCGGTGATGGGGAGGCACGGCATGAGTGGCGCAAGCGCGAGAAGGATCTGTGGTATGCGACCAGACTGCTGGCACTGAGCGCTCCCAGCGTGCTGGTCGCGCTGGAAGCGCGCCTGGACGAACTTGCCGAGGCGCTGGGGGACGATCACGATCTCGCCGTTCTCTCCGCACTGCTGCACTCCGAGCCGGACATGTTCGGTGGCAGCCCCTACGTGGATCGCGTCCACCGGCTGGCCGATCGCACCGCCGCCGACCTGCAGGTGCGGGCATTCCGGCTGGGCGCGACGCTCTACAGTGAATCGCCGAAGGCGTTCGGCCGCCGGCTGGGCGGATACTGGC
>DASYPH010000200.1:0-17939 GCA_036006925.1 Gaiellaceae bacterium | reverse complement strand
ACCGCCCCTTCGCGCGTCACCTCGACGTCAGCCACGGGGCAACCATATCGGCCGGTCTGGACACGCCTGGGGTGGACACACCCGGTGGCAGCCACCATCAAGGAAGCGCGACGGAAGTGGGACAATTTCGTGCCAATTCGTGAATGGCGGCGACCATCTACAGTCACGCGGGATGGACGAGCGCTACTCCGCGTTTCCGAGTCTCGAGCTCGACCGGCCCGCGACTCACGTCTTGCGGCTGACGCTTTCCGCGCCCGGGCGGCTGAACGCGGTCAGCGCGTCGATGCACCGCGAGCTCGCCGCGGTCTGGCGCGCGATCGGCGGCGACGACGAGACCCGCGCGGTGCTCGTCCGCGGCGCCGACGGCGCTTTCAGTGCCGGGGGCGACCTCGACCTGGTGCTCGAGATCGCGACCGACTACGAGACGAGGCGTCGCGTCTTCCACGAGGCCCGCGACCTGGTGCTGAACCTACTCGACTGCCCGAAGCCGATCGTCTCGGCGATCACCGGCCCCGCGGTCGGCGCCGGGCTCGCGATCGGGCTGCTCGCAGACATCTCGATCGCCACTCCCGCGGCACGGATCATCGACGGCCACACCGCACTCGGCGTGGCAGCAGGCGACCATGCGGCGATCGTCTGGCCGCTCCTGTGCGGGCTCGCCAAGGCGAAGTACCACCTGCTGCTCTGCGAACCGGTCGACGGTGTCGAGGCCGAGCGGATCGGGCTGGTGTCGCTCTGCGTCGGCGAGGACGAGCTCGAGGACCGCGCCCTGGCGATCGCGTCCAGGCTTGCGACGGGCTCGCAGCCGGCGATCCGCCACACCAAGCTGGCGCTGAACAACTGGCTGCGCCTCGCCGGCCCGACGTTCGACGCCTCCCTCGCGCTCGAGTTCCTCGACATGACCGGGCCGGACGTGCACGAGGGTGTCGCCGCGGTGCGCGAGAAGCGCCCGCCTCGCTTCGGCTAGGAGAGCGAGGCGAACTCCACGGTCGGCTGCGGCAGACCGCGCTCGCGCGCGTCGCGGCCGGTCGCGCGGAACTCGTCGCTCGCAGCCGCCGCCTCGAACGCCGCCTGGTCGGCGAACTCCCACTCGGCGATGTAGCGATGGGCCGGGTCGCCCATCGGCGAGCCGAACACCTTCCCGTGACGGAAGGTCCCGCCCGGTACGAGCCGGCACAGCTCGGCGTGCTCCGCATACGTCTGCGCGTCGGGCTCCTCGCCATAGAGTACGAACACTCTGACCACTTCGGTCCCCCTTTTATCGACGGGAAGGAGCGTAACGATGGCGGGAAAGATCGTTCACTTCGAGGTGCCTTCCGGCGATGCCGATCGCGCGAGCGCCTTCTACAGCGGGCTGTTCGGGTACGAGATCGGCGGCAGTGCGATGGAGGGCTTCGACTACCGGATGTTCAAGGCAGGCGAGGATCAGGGCGGCGCGATCATGCCTTCGGAGTCCGCCGGCTCGGGGCTGATCGTCTACCTCGAAACCGACGACATCGACGCCTCGGTCGCCACGGTCCGCGAACTCGGCGGCTCCGCCGACGACAAGCAGCCCGTGCCGACGCACGGCTGGTTCGCCTCGTGCAAGGACACGGAAGGCAACAGCTTCAGTCTCTGGCAGAACGACCCGAACGCCGCGTGACCTCGTTCGCGGTCGCCCTGACGGTCCTCGCCGGCCTGGCGGGCTCGGTGCAGGTGGCCGTGATGGGCCGCTTCGGCGGCCGCATCGGCGTGATCGAGGCGTTGACCTTCGCGACCGCCGTGCAGCTTCTCCTCTCGCTCGCGATCCTCGTCGTCGCCCGCACGGGCTTCGGCGGGCTCGCGGGCGCGTTCCGCACGCCGGCCTGGATGTGGCTCGGCGGCGTGATGGGCCTGATCGTCGTGGGCACGATCACGTTCGCGCAGCCGCGCATCGGCGCGACGGCGACGATCGGGATCCTGATCGCCGGGCAGCTCGTGATGGGAGCGCTGATCGACCGATTCGGTCTGTTCGGCGTCGACCAGATCGACATCACGCTGCCGCGGGCGATCGGCATCGCGCTGCTGGGAATCGGCGCGGGCCTCTCGCTCGTTCGGTAGCCCGTGTCGAAGAACGGCAAGGTCTGGGCCGCCCTGATCACGGTGTACGTGATCTGGGGGTCGACGTACCTCGGGATCGCAATCGCCGGCGAGACGATCGCGCCGTTGTTCGCAGCATCGACCCGGTTCATCACGGCGGGCGCGCTGATGGTCGGGATCGTCCTCCTCCGCCGCGGCACGCTTCGCGTCTCGCGCCGCGCGCTCGCGTCGTGCATCGTGATCGGCGCGCTGCTCCCGGGTGCGAACGCGGTTCTGTTCTTCGCCGAGCGAGACGTCCCGACCGGACTCGCGTCGCTGATCATCGCCACGGTCCCCCTCTGGGTGGTCGTGCTGCGCCTGGCTGCGCGCGAGCGCCTGGGCCGACCGGCGCTGATCGGCGTGGGCGTCGGTTTCGCCGGCGTCGCCGTGCTGGCCCATCCGTCCGGCGGAGCGACAGCGCTGGGCATTGCACTCTGCTTGCTCTCGGCCCTGATGTGGTCGACCGGCACGGTCCTCTCCGCCTGGCTGACGATGCCCGCGGACCCGTTTGCGGCGACCGCGTACGAGATGCTCGCCGGCGGCCTCCTGATGCTGCCGATCGCGGTCTTCACGGTCCACGGCTTCTCACCGTCGCGAGCCTCGATCCTCGGCTGGCTGTACCTCGTCACGTTCGGTTCGATCGTCGGCTATACCGCCTACGTCTGGCTGCTCGCGAACGCGCCGCTCAGCCTGGTGTCGACCTATGCGTACGTCAACCCGGTCGTCGCGATCCTGCTCGGGGTCCTGTTCCGGGGTGAGGACCTGACGTGGCGCCTGCTGATCGGCGCGGCGATCGTCGTCGCTGCGGTCGCGCTCGTCGTACGCCGGGAGCCGCCGTCGGCGACCCAGCTCGAGGAGGGTGTGCGCTAGAGGCAGATGTCGTCGGGCGTGACCGGCACCCGCACGAGCGGACGCCCGGTCGCGGCGCGGAGCGCCGAGACGATCGCTGCGGTCGAGACCACCGTCGGCGCCTCGCCGACACCCTTGACCCCGTAGGGCGCGTCGGGCTCCGGATCCTCGATCAGCACCGACTGGACGGGCGGCATGTCGAGCGTGGTCGGGATCAGGTAGTCCGTGAAGCTCGCGTTCGTGATCAACCCGTCATGCGTCTTGATCTCCTCCATCAGCGCCAGGCCGAGACCTTGCGCGGTGCCGCCCTCGATCTGCCCTTCGACCTGCTGAGGGTTGACCGCCTTGCCGACGTCTTGCGCGGCGCCGATCCAGACGATGCGTGTGAGCCCGAGCTCGACGTCGACCTCGGCGACGACTTTCATCGCACACGTTGCAAAGGCGACGTGTGCGCGCTCGCCGGTGATCTGCCCGTTCTCGGGATCGAGCGGCGTCGTGCGCGGGTGGCGGTAGATCCGCTCCACGTCGATCTCCTCGCCCGGGCGCCGTGCCTGCTCCTCGAGCGCGGCATGGCACGCGTCGCGAACGGCGCCGGCCGCCATCCAGGTCATGCGTGATGCGGATGCGGATCCGGCGGAGCCGACCGTCGCTGTCTGTCCGGCCGCGACCCGCACGTCGTCGAAGCCAAGCTCGGTGCGCGCGACCTGCAGGATGACGCCGGTCACTCCCTGACCGACCTCCGCTGCGGCACAGTGCACGTCGGCGGAGCCGTCGGGGTGCAGCACGACCCGCGCAGCGCAGTAGTCGTCGAAGCCCTCGGAGTAGGCGATGTTCTTGAAGCCAACGGCGAAGCCGACGCCGCGGCGCACGCCTTCGCCGCGGGTCGTGTTGCCCGCCCCGCCGGGCAGCCGCAGCGGATCGCGCGGCAACTCCTCCGCCGCAGGCGGCTCGAGCGCCGCCGCGGCGCGAATCGTCTCGGCGACCGGCATCGAACCGGTGATCGTCTGGCCCGTCGGCAGGACGTCGCCGGGCCGAAGGGCGTTCAGGAGCCTCAGCTCGACGGGGTCGATGTCGAGAGCTGCGGCGAGCTTGTCCATCTGCGCCTCGGCCGCGAACGCCGTCTGCACGGCGCCGAAGCCGCGCATCGCACCACAGGGCGGATTGTTCGAGTAGACGGAGGTCGACTCGATCAGCGCGTTCGCCGTCTCGTAGGGGCCGACGGCGAACGACGCGGCGTTCGACGTAACCGCCGTCGAGCTCGACGCGTAGGCGCCACCGTCGAGCAGGATCCGCATCCGTACGCAGACGAGCTTTCCGGCCCGCGACGCACGGTGCTCGCACCAGATCTTTGCGGGATGGCGATGCACGTGACCGGTGAACGATTCCTCGCGGTTGTAGACGATCTTCACGGGGCGCCCTGTGTGCAGCGCCAGCAACGCGCCGTGCACCTGCATCGACAGGTCTTCGCGCCCGCCGAACGCGCCGCCGACCCCTGCGAGGTGGATGCGCACCTGCGCGAGCTCGAGCCCGAGGCACGGCGCGACCTGCGCGCGGTCGACGTGCAGCCACTGCGTCGCGACGTAGATGTCGACCCCGCCCTCGCCGTCCGGCACGGCGAGACCCGATTCGGGCCCGAGGAACGCCTGATCCTGGATCCCGACCTCGTACACGCCTTCGACGCTGACCTCGCCCGTGACGTCCGGGTCGCCGTGGCGGATCACCATGTGCCGCACGACGTTCGGGCGATCGTCCTCCCGGTAGCCGTGTCCGCGGGTCGGCTTCTCGGGATGGAGGTCGACCTGCTCGGTCGCGCGCTCCATGTCGGCGACCGGGTCCAGCAGCTCGTAGTCGACGACGATGCGCTCGGCGGCCCGCCGCGCCTGCTCGGGATGCTCGGCCGCGACGAGCGCAACGGGCTCGCCGTGGTAGAGCACGCGGTCGATCGCCAGCACCGGCTGGTCACTGAACTCGAGACCGTAGGTCTTCAGGCCCGGGACGTCGTCGTGGGTCAGCACGGCGTGGACCCCGGCCATCGTCACCGCCTCGGTGATGTCGATCGAGCGGATCCGCGCGTGTGCATGGGGGCTGCGGAGCGTGTGCCCCCAGAGCATGCCCGGCACGATCAGGTCGCTCGCGTAGGCGAACTCCCCTGTCACCTTCGGCGGCGCATCGACGCGCGGCACGAGGTCGCCGACCTTGCCGACCTGCAGCCGGCGTGAGGCGGTCTGCGTCATCCCGCGGCGAGCCGCACGGCGTCGAAGATCTTCGCGTAGCCGGTGCAGCGGCAGAGATTGCCGGAGAGCGCCTCGCGAATCTGATCGTCGGAAGGACTCGGGACGCGCTTCAGGAGATCCGCCGTGGCGACCACCAGCCCAGGAGTACAGAAGCCGCACTGGACAGCGCCCGAGTCGACGAACGCCTGCTGCACCACATGCAGCCGGTCGCCATCGGCCAGTCCCTCGACGGTCGTCACCTCGTGCCCGTCGGCCTGTGCCGCGAGCACGAGGCAGGCGCAGACGAGCGTGCCGTCGAGCAGCACCGAGCACGAGCCGCACTCGCCTTGCTCGCACGCGTTCTTCGCCCCGGGGAACCCGAGCTTCTCCCGGAGCGCGAAGAGCAGCGACTCGCCCTCCCAGCAGTCGGCCTGCTGCTCCTCCCCGTTGACCCTGACGGTGATCCTCATGGGAGGACCCGCTGCAAGGCGCGCTCGGTCAGCACCAGGAGGCCATGCCTCCGGTAGCGCTCGGTGCCACGCACGTCGTCGATCGGCGCAGCGGCCGCAGCCACCCGCTCGGCGAACGACTCGGCCTCGCTGCGCGGCGCCGTCACGAGCACGGGTCGCGGCGACGCCGAGCCAAACGACGCCCGCAGCTCGTCTCCGGCCGAGACGGCCAGCGAGACGACGGCGATCACCATCGCGTTGCGCGGGCCGACCTTCATGAACGTCTGCGGGGAACGGGACGGCGTCAACCGAACCGCGGTGATCAGCTCGTCGGGCGCGAGCGCGTTGCGCTTGACTCCGAGCACGAACTCGCCGAGCGGCAGCGTGCGGACTCCTCGCACGGACGCGCACTCGACTTCGGCGTCCTCGACGAGCAGCGGAGGGATCGCATCGCCGGCCGGGGAGGCGGTGCCCAGGTTGCCGCCGATCGTCCCGCGATTGCGGATCTGCGGCGAGCCGACCGTGCGCGAGGCCTCGGCCAGCGCCGGGAGCACGTCGCGCAGCTCGCCGTGCTCGAGCTCGGCGTACGTCAAGCCCGAGCCGAGCCGCAACGAGCCGTTCTCACGCCCCCAGCCGCGCAGCTCGGCGACCTCGTTCAGGTTCAGCAACGCGCCCGGGCGCTCACGGTCGAAATTGAGCGCCACCATCAGGTCGGTACCGCCCTGGATCGGCCGGGCGTCCGGATGCGCCGACCTGAGTGCAAGCGCCTCTTCTAGCGTCTTTGGCGTCAAGACTTCCATGGCGCTGAAGGGTACGGTTCTCGCCTAATGGACGCACCCCTTGCGAAGCGCCTCGCGGTGGCGCGCGGGGACGAGCCCGCCGATCTCGTCGTCCGTGGCGGCAAGGTGCTCTCCGTCTTCACGCGCGAATGGCTCGAGACCGACGTCGCGATCGTCGACGGCTGGATCGCCGGTCTCGGCTCCTACCAGGGCCACGAGACGCTCGACGCGACCGGCCGTTGGGTGGTGCCCGGCTTCATCGACGCGCACATGCACCTCGAGACACCGAAACTGCTCGTCGACGAGTTCGCGCGGCTCGTGCTCCCGTTCGGAACGACGGCCGTCGTGGCCGACCCGCACGAGATCGCCAACGTGCTCGGCACGGACGGGGTGCACTGGCTGCTCGATGCCACCGCGCCGCTACCGCTCGACGTGTACTTCATGGCGTCGTCGTGCGTGCCGGCGTCGCAGTTCGAGTCGCCGCGGCGCGCGCTCAGCCCCGGCGATCTCGACGCGTTGCTGCGCCGGCGGCGCGTGATCGGGCTCGCCGAGATGATGAACTTCCCCGGCGTCGTCAGCGGCGCCCCCTCGGAGCTCGCGAAGCTGGCGCTCGCCGAGCACGTCGACGGCCATGCGCCGGGTGTGCTGGGCCGTGACCTGAACGCCTACGCGGCTGCGGGGATCCGCTCCGACCACGAGGCGTACACGCCGGAGGAGGGTCTCGAGCGGCTACGAGCCGGCATGTGGCTCCTGATCCGCGAGGGCTCGGCAGCGCGCAACCTCCGCGCCCTGCTACCCCTGCTTGCCGAGTATGGACCGTCGCGGATCGCGTTCTGCACCGACGACCGCGAGCCCGAGCACATCGCCGACGACGGCCACATAAACTCGATGGTCCGCGATGCGGTGGCGTTCGGGATTCCCGTCGAGGACGCTCTCGTGTGCGCGACGCTCAGCCCGGCCCTCTGGCACGGGTTGATGCACATCGGCGCGATCGCGCCCGGCTACCTCGCCGACGTGCTCGTCCTGCCGAACCTGGAGACCTTTGTCCCCGAGACGGTGCTGAAACGCGGCGCACCTCCCGCCGAGATTCCGCGAGCCGAGGTTCCCGACTGGGTTCGGCACACAGTGCGAATCGGGGCGTTCGGCCCCGAGATGTTCCGGGTGCCGTGGAGCGGCGGCCGTGCGCGCGTGATCGGGATCGTGCCGGGCCAGATCGTCACCGACTCGCTCGAGGACGAGCTGACGATGCAGGCCGGCGAGGCCATCGCCGACCCCGAGCGCGACCTGGCGAAGATCGCAGTCGTCGAGCGTCATCTGGGAACCGGCCGCGTCGGGCTCGGCTTCGTCCGCGGGTTCGGCTTGCGGCGCGGCGCGATCGCCTCGACAGTCGCGCACGACGCACACAACGTCGTCGTCGTCGGAATGAACGATGCGTCGATGGCCGCCGCCGTCAGGCGCCTTGCGAATCGCGGGGGTGGGATCGTCGCCGTCGACGGCGCGGACGTGCTCGCGGAGCTGGCGCTTCCAGTCGCCGGCCTCCTCTCGGACGCACCGCTCGACGAGGTGGTCGCCGGAGCGCGCGAAGTAACCGCAGCAGCACGCGCGCTCGGCTGCGAGCTCGACTCGCCGTTCCAGCACCTCGCCTTCCTCGCGCTCTCCGTGATCCCCTCGCTGAAGCTCACCGACCGCGGCCTCGTCGATGTCGATCGGTTCGAGCTCGTGCCGCTCGCGGTCGCATGATCCTCGGCAACGCGTGGATCGTCACGTGCGACGACGACGCGACTGAGCACTGCCAGGGCTGGCTGCGGATCGAGGCCGGTCTCGTCGCGGAGATCGGTGCGGGCGCCGCCCCCGCAAGAGCAGAGGATCTCGGCGGCGCCGTCGTCACGCCAGGGCTCGTCAACACCCACCATCACCTCTACCAAACGCTCACGCGCTCGCGGGCACAGCAGGCAGACCTGTTCACCTGGCTGAAGACGCTGTATCCGGTCTGGGCGCGCATCGACGAGGAAATGCTCTACGCCGCTGCGCGCACCGGCCTGGCCGAGCTCGCGCTTTCGGGCTGCACGACCGTCTTCGACCACCACTACGTGTTCCCGCGCGGGGTCGCCGGGCTCGTCGAAGCGGAGCTGCAGGCCGCCCGGGAGCTCGGCCTGCGGATGGTCGCGTCGCGTGGCTCGATGGATCTGGGCGAGTCCGACGGAGGGCTGCCGCCCGACTCGCTCGTCGAGTCGATCGACGACATCCTCGCGGATACCGAACGGCTCGCTGCACTGGCCGACGACGATCTGATCGGGATCGCCGTCGCACCGTGCTCGCCGTTCTCGGTCACGACCGAGCTGATGGAGGAGTCGGCAGCGCTCGCCCGCAGGCTCGGCTTACAGCTCCACACGCACCTCGCGGAGACACTCGAGGAGGACGCCTACTGCCGTGAGCTCTTCGGCTGCTCGCCGGTCGAGTACCTCGAGCGCGTCGGCTGGCTAGCCGACGACGTGTGGTGTGCGCACTGCGTGCACCTGTCGGACGGCGACGTGCGGACATTCGCGGCGCGCGGGGTCGGCGTTGCGCACTGCCCAACGTCGAACCTGAGGCTTGGGGCGGGCGTTGCGCCCGTCTCCGAGCTGCTCGCCGCAGGTGCTCGCGTGGGTCTCGGCGTCGACGGCAGCGCGTCGAACGAGCGCAGCGATCTCTTCGCGGAGGTGAAGCAGGCGCTGCTCGTCGCGCGCGGACGCGGAGGCGGCGCAGCGATGACCGCACGCGACACCTTGCGCCTGGGCACCCGCGGCGGCGCGTCGGTGCTGCGGCGCAACGACATCGGCTCGCTGGTGGTCGGAAAGCGGGCTGACATCGCGGTGTGGCGCACGGACGGGCTCGAGTTCGGCGGTGCCGACGACCTCGTCGCGAACCTCGTGCTGAGCGGCCCGCACCGCGTTGATCGACTGCTCGTCGGCGGCGCGGACGTCGTCCGCGGCGGCTCACTCGTCAACGCGAACGAGCAGGAAATCGCCCGCGAGCAGCGCATCCAGGCAAAGCGACTATGGCAGGCGTGACCATCTCGACCCACGTGCTCGACACCGAGCGCGGTCGCCCGGCGGCCGGGGTCCGCGTCGAGCTCTACGGCCCCGACGGCGCGCTCGCTGGCGAGGGAACGACCGACGAAGACGGCCGCATCGGCGTACTCGGCTCGGGGGCGAGCGGCACGTATCGCGTGGTCTTCCATCCACCGTCGCCGTTCTTCACTCGCATCGAGCTCGAGGTCGCACTCGACAACGGTCATGCGCACGTTCCCCTTCTGATCTCGTCGTACGGGTGCGCGAGCTACCGCGGCAGCTGACCGCCGAGCAGCTCGCCGAGCTGTTCGAGGGACACACGCGGCTCGTCGACGAGCTCGCGGCACTCGACGATCCGCTCGGCCGGGCGCGCGAGGTGGCACGGGCCCTGGCGGAAGAAGACAAGAAGGCCGTGCTTGACGCACATCCTGCAATCGGCGCGAAGGCGAGCTCGCCGAGGTCGCAGTCCGAGCAGGGCACCGATGGCGATCCGCGGGTGCTCGCCGAGCTCGCCGAGCTCAACACTGCCTACGAAGAGAAGTTCGGATTTCGCTTCGTCGTCTTCGTCAACCGTAGATTGCGTCGCGAGATCGTGCCGATCCTGCGCGAGCGCCTCGAGCGAAGCCGCGAGCAAGAGCTCGCGACAGGCGTCGACGAGCTTGTGCAGATCGCGGTGGACCGATGGCGTTCCTCGTAGCGCTCTCCGACTACTGGTGGGGCTGGGGCAACCTGCTGTTCCGCTGGCTGCACGTGATCGCGGCCATGGCGTGGATCGGCGCGTCCTTCTACTTCATCGCGCTCGACAACCACCTCGCGTCCCCGAAGGACCCCGAAGACGCCAAGCGCGGGGTCGGCGGCGAGGCGTGGGAGGTGCACGGCGGCGGCTTCTACCGTGTCGAGAAGTTCCGCGTCGCTCCCGTGCAGTTGCCGGAGCCGCTGCACTGGTTCAAGTGGGAGGCGTACACGACCTGGCTGTCGGGCTTCGGCTTGTTCATCGTCGTCTACTACTCGCATGCGTCGTCGTACCTGATCGATCCGACCGTCGCCGACCTGCAGCCATGGGAGGCGATCGCGATCTCGGTTGCCGGCATCGTGCTCGCGTGGCTCGTCTACGACGGGCTGTGCCGGGCCTTCGCGAACGACGAGGGTGCGCTGGCGGTGCTCGTATTCGCGTTCATCTGCCTGTCTGCGTGGGCCTCGTGGGAGCTGTTCGCGCCGCGAGCCGCATTCCTGCAGGTCGGCGCGATGATCGGGACGATGATGGTGGGCAACGTCTTCTTCGTGATCATCCCGGCGCACTGGAAGCTGGTTCGCGCGAAGGAGGCCGGCGAAGAGCCGGACCCGCGTTGGAATCGCGACGGCAAGACGCGGTCGGTGCACAACAACTACCTGACGCTGCCGGTCGTCTTCGCGATGCTGTCGAACCACTTTCCGTTCACGTACGCGCAGCGGAACGGCTGGCTCGTGCTGGTCGCGCTGATGGCGATCGGGGCGCTGACGCGTCACTACTTCAACCTGCGGCAGCGCGGACTCAACGTGTGGCCGATACTCGGTGTCGCCGCAGCCGGCGTGATCGCGGTCGCGCTCATCATCAAGTAGACGCTGGAGACGCGGCGCGGCTTCGATGCTGACCCGAAGCCACGCGTTGGCTCCCTGTAGGGTCCGCCCAATGTTGGAGATCGTGGCCGCTCGGATGCGCTTCGTCGCCCGCTGGGAGGACGAGTTCGCCCCGAAGACGGTCGCTGCCTTCAAGGCGAGCCTGCCGCTCGACGACCGGATCATCCACTGCCGCTGGAGCGGCGAGTCGAACTGGATCCCCTGGGGGGATCGTGACTTCGGGATCGGCCCCGAGAACGCGACCTCGTATCCGCACCCGGGTGAGCTCGCGCTGTACCCGGGCGGCCAGAGCGAGACCGAGCTGCTCTTCCCCTACGGCTACTGCTCGTTCGCCTCCAAGGCCGGGCACCTCTGGGCCAACCATTTCGCGACGCTGGTCGAGGGCGCCGAGCAGTTGCCGGCGCTCGGGCGCCTCTGCCTCTGGGAAGGCGCCCAGCAGATCGCGTTTCGCGAGATCTGAGAGGATCACCGGCCCGGCGGGTAGGGTCCTGCGCGAGGTAGGTCCGACCACGTTCGCGGGAGGAGACGGCATGAAGGGCTCGCAGAAGCCGAAGCGGCTGGGAAAGAAGCCCGCGCAGAAGACGCTGAAGGAGAAGCGCAACGAGAAGCGCGCGGCCAGCGACAAGTCGAACAGCACGATCCGTTAGTCGCTCCGCGCTGACGTAGCGCACGTCTCAACGCGAGCCTGGTTCGCCTGGCGGACCAGGCTCGCGCGTCAGCCGGCTCCGGCCGGTCCGCGAACGAAGGCGATTCTCGTCGAGCCGAGCAGAGGCGCCGGAATGATCGTGAACGTGCACCGCGCAGACTTCTCGGTCGGCGGCACCTGCACCGTGGCCTGCCACGAGTCGCGGCCGCCGATCACCTGCCGCAACGCAAGCCGGCCGTTGAGCAGGATCCGCAGGACGTTCGTCGCCTTCGGCAGCAGCGTCAGCTCGAGTCGGCCGCCGGCGCAGCCGTACACCGTGAGTTTCGCGGGGTGCGTCATGTCGCCGTTCGGTTGGACACCGTTCTCAACCAGCGAGAGACGCGCCGGCCGGGCGAGCTGCCAGAGCGTCAGCCCGCTCACGTCGAGGCCTGTCTGTGACAGGTGGGCGACCGGCGAGCCGACGAACTCGAGCCGGTCGGCGGCAACCACGTAGCGCTCGCCGATCGGTAGGTACCCCTCACGGCTGACCCGGACCGGAGTCTGGCGCAACGCGCCCGGAACCGCGGTTGGCTCCACGGAGTAGACGCGGTCGATCCGCCGGTTCCAGAACTGCTCCTGCCACGCGACGTTCCAGTACTGCTCTCCGGCGTAGAGGTAGGCGACCTTCCCTCGGGCGGCTGTGTCGATCCAGCTCCGGTCGGGCCCGAGGACGGTCTGGGCGCCGGTGACGGCGCCCGCCACCTCGTTCGCGGCGACCACCGAGGCAAGGACGAGCACGGCGAACACGGCCGCTGCCGAGACGAGGCGGGCGCGACGCGGCAAGAAGACGAGCAGCGCCGCCATCGCCAGCGCGAACACCGTCACCACGTCGGCGGGCGCGTGCCCGTGCACGCGGGCGACCAGCAGCAAGTCGAAGCTGTCGGCAAACGCCTCCGGAACAGCCAGGCTGTTCCAGGGAGTCAGCAGCACGAGCGCGAGGACGACGAACGCAGCGAGCGAACCGGAGAGCGCCGTACGCGGCGCGCCACGGGACAGCCAGAGCGCGAACCCGAGGAAGAGGAGCGGCGGCAGCGCGGCGAGATCGCGTCCGAGCAGGTGTGGCGCAAAGCGCGCCGCGAAGAACCCGACCTGCAAGGAGAGCACGACACAGGTCGTCACACTCACGGCGAGGAACGCGCGGGCGAGCGGCTCTCGCTCGCGGCCTCGAGCCGCCTCGGCGGCCAACAGCACGAGGGCCGCGAACGGCACGAGGCCCGTCGCCAGTGCGATGAAGGAGAGGTGCTCGAAGCTCAGCCGCAAGCCCGCCACGAGCGGGTACGAACCGCGAACCGCCTCTGAGTAGGAGCCGACGAGCCCCGGAACGGCGGCGAACGCCACGGCCGCCGCGGCGGAGACGACCCACGTGGGCCAGAACGCGCGCAGGCGTGAGCCGTCGCGAGCGACTGCCGCATCGACCAGGATCGCGAGCGCCAGCACGGCGACGAAGACGACCGCCTGTGGCCGGGTCAGTGCCGCGGCGAGGATGGCGACGAGTGCGAGCGCCTGTGCCCGGAGCGTGCCGGCCGCGACCGCCGCGGCGATCGCGAGCAGAGCCACGGTTGCGACCGGATAGAAGAGCACCTCCGTCATCACGAGCCCGGAATAGAGAAGAAGGGGCGATGCGACGGTGAGCGCGGCCGCGACGAGGGAGTAACCGCTCGGCATCAGCCGCCTGCCGAACACGAACACCGGAACGGCCGCGAGCGAGACCACGAACGCCTGCACGGGCTTCAGCAGTGCGTACCCGTGCGCTGCGCTGCCGAGCGACAACGGCCCGCCAGCGAGCAGCGGGTAGAGCACGCCGTACCCGGCTCCCGCACCGTGCAGAAGCGGCAGCGACCCGTGCCTCCACAGATCGAGCGCCCGCTGCGCGTAGACGCCCTCGTCGGGCAGGATCCAGAGGCCGTCGACCCGGCGACCGGCGAGCCAGTGCGCGACGGTCGAGGCGCCGACCAGCGCGACGAGGGCCACTGTCGCGGCATCACGCCCACGCGGCCTGTTCATGTCGGGACCCGGCCGCACGGTCTCCAGGGGGGAGGTGTTCTCAGCAACCGGGGCGTCTTCTCCACGGGCCACGCGCGCGCCCGAATCACCGCGATGCTAGCGTGGCCTCCGATGGCGGACCGCGTCTCTTGGCTGCAGATCGAAGCCGGCTGGAAGGTCGTCGCAGCCGACGGCGGCACGATCGGCACGGTGACCGAGGTCGCGGGCGACAAGGAGAGTGACATCTTCGACGGCCTCGCCGTGACGACGACGGGCGACCCCCAGGTCCGATACGTCCCCGGTGAGGTCGTGGGGGCGATCTTCGTCGGCCAGGTCACGTTGACGATCGCCGATACGGCGAGGCTCGAGCCGTTCGAGGCCGCGCCCCCCGAGACCGTCTTCCGACCGGACCGGGAAAAGCCGTCACTGACGACGCGGCTCTCCCGCTGGCTCGGCGGGAACCGCTGAGCCGGCCGTGATCAGCAGTCGAGGGCGATCCGCCATTCGCTTCTGAGCACCGCCGCATAGACCTCACCGTCGCGCGCCGTCCCGCTGGTCGCATCGAGGATCGCCTGGGAGCGAGCGGCTCGGGCGGTCCGCCCCGGCGCACGCTCGGCTTCCCCGACGAGCCGCCAGTCGTCACCACCGAGATGACGGAGCACGACGAACCCCGGCCCTCTGACGGAATGCCGATCCTTCTCGGTCATGCAAGCCCCCTTTTTCGGTCAGACACGACCGCGCGCGGCCCAGGCCTGTGCGGTCACGATCAACGGCTCTCCCGGCAGCCTCGAGCGGCAGTGCTCGCGGAGTGTGGCGCGCCGGTCGGGGTCGAGAGTGGCGACGTAGGCGCCCGCCGGGCCGACCCCGAGCGTCAGCGGCTCCCACCAGTCGTCGAAGCTCGCGTGTGCGAGCTCGACCGAGAGCAGCGACTCCTCGACCGTCCCGAGACCTGCGGTGCGGAGGAGCTCCGAAAGGTGCCCTTGACGTGCGCCGGGCAGCCCCGACTCGTCGACCAGGTCCGGATCGAGATCCCGTGCGGCGGCCCAGAACGCGGAGATCGGCGTCTGCCCGCCTGCGTGATCCCAGACGCAGGCGGCGACGACCCCGGCAGGGCGAGTGACGCGTGCCATCTCCCGCAACCCCACGACGGGATCGGTCATGAAGTGGACGACGAGTTGCGCGAGCGCCGCGTCGAACTCTCCGTCCTCGAACGGGACGGCCTCCGCGGCCGCCCGCTCGACCCGCACGCCGGCGTAGCGCGAGGCGAGCGCGGCGACGAACGGCTCCGACGGATCGACGGCGGCGACACCTTTGTCGCCGAGCCGGGCGACGAGCTCGCCCGTCAGAGCGCCCGGCCCGCAGCCGACGTCGAGGACGCTCAGCCCGTGGTGGATGCCGGCGAACTCGGCGAACAGCGGCGCCAGCAGCGTCGAGTACCGGCCCATGAAGCGGTCGTACGACTCTGCCGGCACTGCGAAGCTCACCGCTAGCGCTCCTCGCGCACGTAGGGCGTTCCGAGTGCGGCCGGCGCACCCAGGCGACGGCGAGCTCCGGCGGTCGAGACGAGCACGAGCACGACGATCGTCATCACGTACGGAAGCGCCTGGAACAACTCGGGTGGGATTCCGGTCAGGATGCCGCGGGCCTGGAAGGTGAACGGGATGCCGGAGAAGGCGCCGAAAAGATACGCGCCGACCAGGCACAAGGCCGGCCGCCAGAAGGCGAAGATGACGAGCGCGATCGCGATCCAGCCCGCGCCTGCAGTCAGCCCGTCCACCCACTGCGGCGTGATCGCCAGCGAAAAGCACGCTCCGCCTACGCCGGCGAACGCCCCGCCGACCATCGTGTGCCCGTACCGATAGGCGGCGACGTTGATGCCCATCGCGTCGGCCGCGTCGGGCGACTCGCCGACCGCCCGCACGTTCAGACCGAGGCGCGTCCGGTTCAGGTAGACCGCGACGAGGGCGACGCACAGCCACGATGCGTAGACGAGCGCCGACTGCGTGAACAGGATCGGGCCGACGACCGGCGCCGTCTGCCATCCGTGCGGCAGGAACGGGCTGAACGACTGCCGCGCGGGCTGGTCGGCGAGATTCAGGTCGTTGCCGAGGTACGACGACAGGCCGGCTGCACCGGCGAAGATCGTCAAGGCCAGCCCCGAGACGATCTGGTTCGCCCGCAACGTGACGACGAGGAACGCGTGGATCGCTGCCATCGCCGCTCCTGCGATGGCGGCGACGCCGATCGCGAGCGGCAGCGAACCGGTGCGCTGGACGCCCCAGAACCCCAGCACCGCACCGACGAGCATCATCCCCTCCACGCCGAGGTTGAGGACGCCCGAGCGCTCGGTGAGCAGCTCGCCGAGCGCGGCGAAGAGCAGTGGGGTGCCGTAGACCACCGCCGACGCGAGCACGACCACCAGCACCGAGTTGTTGATGCCGCCCGCCGCGAGGATCACGCGTGCGCCTCGACGCCGTGCGAGCGGCGGGCGAACCGGATGCGATAGCGAACCAGCAGCTCACCGCCGAGCGCGCAGAACAGGATCAGACCCTGCATGACGCCGACCAGCCCCGACGGGAAGTCCGCACCCTGCAGCGTGTAACCCGCGTTCTGGAGCCCGCCGACCAGGAAGGCGACCAGGCAGACCGCGAACGGGTTGTACCGCGCGAGCGCCGCGATCACGATGCCGGCGTACCCGTAGCCCGCCGTGGTCAGGCCGCGCGGGTCGAGCGTGTGGCGGAAGTCGCCGTCCTGGGACGCACCGCCGATCCCGGCCACGGCACCGGAGAGCGCCATCACGGCGAGGATCTTTCGTCGCGTCCTCATGCCGGCGTACGACGCCGCTCGCGGCGAGTCGCCGATCACCTGCACCTCGAACCCGAACCGGGTGCGTGTGTACAGCACCCAGATCAGCGCGGCGATCACGATGCCGAGTAGGAAGCCGAACGGCAGCACCAGCGAGCCGACGTGGACGGCGGGCCACGTCGCAGCGTCCGGCAGGTTCTTGCCCTGCGGAAACACCTTGGCGGTCGGGCTCGAGGTGTCCCGCCAGTACGACTGGCTGTCGAAGATCAGGTAGCTGATGACGAGCGCGGCCACGTAGTTGAGCATCAGCGACGTGATGATCTCGTTGGTCGAGCAGTAGGCACGGAGCACCGCGGGCACGAGCGCAAGTGCGGCGCCGCCGATCGCGCCAGCGGCGATCATCGCGGGAATCGATAGCCAGCCGGAGTGATTGCCGAGCGCGATTCCCGCCGCCGCGCCGAGGATCGCACCGACGTAGAGCTGGCCTTCGCCGCCGATGTTGAAGAGCTGCATTCGAAACGCGGCCGCCGCGCACAGACCGGTGAAGATGAGCGGGGTTGCCGAGATGAACGTGGCGTTCAGCGCCTGCTCACCGACAAACCCTGAATCGAACAGGCGCCTGAAGGTGTGGCCGGGGGCGTGGTGGGTCGCCAACAGGACGACGGTCATCACGCCGGCCGCAACGACGATCGAGCCGACCGGCACCGCTACGACGAGCCAGCGTGGACGCGCGAGCCGACGCTCGATGCGGATCATGCGGCGGCGCCGCCCGCCATCAGCAGGCCGATCTCCTCGACGGTCGCGACGTCCGCGGACACCTCGCCGACGAGCGCGCCCTCGTACATGACGGCAACGCGGTCCGACAGGGCGAGGATCTCGTCGAGGTCCTCCGAGATCAACAGCACGCCGACGCCGCCCACGGCCGCGTCGCGCAGGTAGCGGTGCACCGTCTCGATCGCCGCGACGTCGAGACCCCGAGTCGGCGAGGCGACGACGAGCACTCGCGGCTCGCCCTCGAACTCGCGTGCGAGCACGACCTTCTGCAAGTTGCCGCCGGATAGCTGGCGGGCCGGCAGCCCAGGCCCGCCACCGCGGACGTCGTAGCGCTTGATCAACGCGGCGGCATGCTCGCGGATCATTCGCAGACGGAGCATCGGGCCGAACGCCAGACGCCGGCTTCGATAGGACTTGAGCGCGACATTCGAGGCGATCGAGAGCGACGGCGCGACGCCGGTGCGAAGCCGGTCTTCGGGGACGTGCGCGACACCGGCGCGGATCGCGTCGCGTGCGTCGCCGCCTCGCAAGCGGCGTCCTTCCACAGTGACACGACCGCGCGCGGTCGGCCGCATTCCGGTGAGCGTCTCTGCGAGTTCGCGCTGGCCGTTGCCGGCGACGCCGGCGATCCCGAGGAT
>DASYPH010000199.1:0-2308 GCA_036006925.1 Gaiellaceae bacterium | reverse complement strand
CGGCTCGGCACGCGTGGCTTCGTGCAGATCGGGGAGGTGCCGTAGCCATGTGCGGTGTGTTCGGCGTCTACGCCCCCGACCGCGACGTCGCGCGGCTCGCGTACTTCGGCCTCTTCGCGCTCCAGCATCGCGGCCAGGAGTCGGCGGGCATCGCGGTCTCGGAGCACGGGCGCCTGACGGGGCTGCGCGACCTCGGGCTCGTCGCCCAGGTCTTCGACGAACGCAGCCTCTCGGGTCTGCACGGTGAGGTGGCGATCGGGCATACGCGCTACTCGACGACCGGGGGCAACGGTTGGGAGAACGCCCAACCTCTGTTGCATCACGGCCGCGTCCGCACCGTCGCGCTCGGGCACAACGGGAACCTGGTCAATGCTGAAGCGCTGCGCCAGGGGGTCGGCAAGCGACTCGGGTCGAGCTCCGACTCGGAGGTGATCGCCGCGTTGATCGCCGACGACGAACGGCCGCTCGAGGACGCCGTGCCGGCTGCGATGGCGAAGCTGACGGGTGCAGCGACGGTCGTCGGGCTCGCCGACGGGCGCTTGTTCGCGTTCCGCGACGCTCATGGGTTCCGCCCCCTCGCGCTGGGGTGGCTCGGGAGCGATCCGGTGATCGCCTCGGAGACCTGCGCGCTGGCGCTCGTCGGCGCGGAGTTCGAGCGTGAGATTCGCCCCGGCGAGCTCGTGATCGCCGACGACGACGGCCTGCAGACGATTCAGGCACTCGAGCCGGCCGAGCGCGGCGCACTCTGCATCTTCGAGTTCTTCTACCTCGCCCGGCCGGATTCGCGCCTCTCGGGCGTCGAGGTGCACGGGGCACGGGTGCGGATGGGCGAGCGGCTCGCGGCCGAAGCGCCGGTCGAGGCCGATCTCGTGCTGCCGATCCCCGACTCTGGCACGCCCGCCGCGATCGGCTTCGCCCGCGCCACCGGCATCCCCTTCAGCGAGGGCCTGATCAAGAACCGCTACGTCGGCCGCACGTTCATCCAGCCCGAGCAAGGGATGCGCGAGCAGGGGATTCGGATGAAGTTCAATCCTCTCGCCGAGGTGAACGGCAAGCGCCTGGTCGTGGTCGACGACTCGATCGTCCGCGGCTCGACGACGCGCCAGATCGTCGCCATGCTGTTCGACGCCGGCGCGGCCGAGGTCCACATACGTATCTCCTCGCCGCCGGTCGTTTCGCCCTGCTTCTACGGCATCGACCTTGCCTCCGAGGACGAGATGATCGCCGCGCAGGCGACGATCGACGAGGTTCGCGCGGAGATCGGCGCGACGAGCCTCGGCTACCTCTCGCTCGACGGGCTTCAGGCGGCGACCCGGCGGCCTGAGAACGCGCTCTGCCGCGCCTGCCTGACCCGCGACTACCCGACCGAGATCCCGGAGCGCTCGGCGAAGCTCCGGTTCGAGTCCCCCGTCTAGAGCGTGTCCGCTCGCCCGTACCGCACCGCACGGTGCACCTGTCGCGGGTCGAGCCCCTGCTCGAGCAGCCGTTGACGTAGCTCGCCCTCGGCAGCCATCCGCAGGAAAAGCCAGGCGAGCACGGCGAGAGTGACGATCGAGCCCTCGGCCATCATCACGATCCCGCCGAGATTCAGGTCGTGCGCCGGGGTGATCCCCCACTCGGGCGGGTGGCGGTAGACGGTGTAGAACATCGAGCTCGACCACATGAAGACGTTGCCGAGCACCGTCTCGATCAACCGCACCGAGAAGATGTACCCGATCTTCATGCCGGTGCCGAACCAGGCAGGCGCGGGCAACGTCTCGAGCACCGGCTCCCAGATCAGGCAGCCGCAGGTGAAGAAGAGCATGTGCTCGAGGGCGTGCACGGCGTTGTGGTGAAGCGCCGCGTCGTAGAGGAACGGCACGTGCCAGAGGTAGAGGTTGACGGCCCAGATCGGCAGCGCAACCAGGGGGTGCGTCAGCACGCGAAGGCGCTCGACGACGCTGAACTTGAGCACCGGACGCAGGATCGGCCCGCTCAGGCCCGCGACGAAGCAGAGCGGCGCGAGGTCGCCGATGATCACGTGCTGCAGCATGTGCATGAAGAAGAAGTGCTCCTCGCCGAGCGAGTCGATCGGCGAGTTGAGCGCCAGCACGACCAGGGCGATCCCGGTCCAGAACGAGATGCGCTTCCAGATCGAGACCGGTCGGCCCTGCCGGGCGAGCGTGCGCGTGCGCCGGAGATAGAGGGCCGCGGCGACCACGGTCGGCAGCAGCTGAAGGGGCTCGAACGCCCAGGGACCGAGAAGCGACGGCGAGTCCACGCAGTTGGAAGACTAGAGACGACGTGCAGCTCTTCCACTACCACCTCG
>DASYPH010000198.1:0-5544 GCA_036006925.1 Gaiellaceae bacterium | reverse complement strand
CACGACGTGGCTGTTCCAGGTGACGAAGAACCGTGTCCTCGACGAGCTGCGCGCGAAGGAGCGCCGGCCGCTGACGCCGGTCAACCTCGACGATGCGCCTCACCTCGAGGCGCTCGACCAGCCGGCCGAGCAGGTCGAGGCGATCGATGCGCTCTGGCGCGCGATCGACGTGCTTCCTGTCGACCTGAAGATGGCATTGCTCCTACGCGACGTCGTCGGCCTGTCGTACAACGAGATCGCCGACTCGCTCGAGATCACCCTCGCGACCGTCAAGTGGCGCATCTTCAAGGCGCGCGAAGACGTCCAGGTCGCGCTTGCTCGCGAAGGCATCACCTTCGGCAGCTCGCAAGGCGAGACTGCCGCCGGCGTCGCCGGCTAGGTCGTCCGCGCCGCGCGGAAGGCCGCGACCGCATCCTCGAGCGAGTCGAAGACGTGCTCGCGGCCGATCTTCTCCGTCAGGCCGAACAGGTCGAGCTCGCGGGCGACCGGGGCAGGCGCGCCGGCGACGGCGAGGACGACGCCCCGTTCCCGTACCTGGTCTGCGAGCTCGCCGAGCGTCTTACCACCCGTGTAGTCGACGTCGTCGATCGCGTCGGCGAGCAGGACGAGCCAGCGCGGATGCTCCGGCCCGTCGACGAGGGCAAGCACTTCCTTCGAGAAGCGCTCGGCGTTCGCGTAGAAGAGGCCGACGCCGAAGCGGTAGACGACGAGCCCGGGCTCGAGGGCCGTTCCCGTGGCCGCCGGCACCGTCGCCAGCTCGCCGTTGTGGTCCCGGACGACGACGGAGTCGTGCGGGTTGTAATGGCGCCTCACATGGTCGAGCAGCGACAGCACGATGGCGAGGATGATGCCTTGCTCGACTCCGACGCCGACGACCACGACAGCCGTGACCGCGGCGATCCAGAACTCGATGCGGCGCACACGGTAGATCTCCGCCATGTGCCGCCAGTCGATCAGCTTGATCCCGATCACGAACACGACGGCCGCGAGCACCGCGTTCGGCATGTACTGCAGCGGCTTCGTCAGGAAGAGCAGGACGACCGCGACCATCGCCGCCATTGCCAGCATCGCAACCTGACTGGAGGCCTTCCCTTC
The DNA here is from genome assembly GCA_036006925.1 of Gaiellaceae bacterium. Classification (GTDB taxonomy): domain Bacteria; phylum Actinomycetota; class Thermoleophilia; order Gaiellales; family Gaiellaceae; genus PALSA-600. Next base: position 4,449 of record DASYPH010000198.1, on the reverse strand, counting down.
CTCCGCCATCTTGCTCTTCGTGGGGCTGCCGTTCACCACGAAGGTGCTGCTCAGACCGGCCGCGAAGTTCGCGAGGCTCAGACCCACGATGTCGGTGTTCTCCTCGAATTCCTCCTGATATTTCACCGCGTACGCCCGAGAGGTCGCGGCGCTCTGGGCGATGATCACGAGGAACATCGAGACGCAGGTCGCGAGGAGCGGCCCGATGTCGCCCCAGCCGACGCCGCTCGGCAGCCCGATCGACGGAAGCCCGCTCGGCACGTTGCCGAGAGTGGCGACGCCGTGCGCCTGGAGGTCGAAGCCCCAGCTGATCGCGATCGCGCCCACGACCGCGACGAGGCCGCCGGGGATCAATGGGATCCACTTCTCGAACACGATCAGCGTCGCGATCACACCGAGCGAGACGGCGAGGGTGGCGACCGAGGTGTCCGGAATCTCCTTCAGCGTGTCCCAGAACGTGATCAGGGTGGCGCTCAGGCGGTCGAGGTGGATCTTCGGTGAGGCGATGCCGAGCATGCCTCCGAGTTGCCCGAGGGCCACCTGGACCCCGACGCCCGTGAGAAAGCCCACGAGCACGGTTCGAGAGATGAAGTCGGCGAGGAACCCGAGTCGAGCGATGCGCGCCAGGATCAGGAGGCAGCCGGTGATCAAGGCCGCCAGGCTCGCGTGGCCGAGCCATTCGTTCGTCCCGGGCTGGAGGCCGGAGATGCCGAGGGCGGCGATGCCGGCGTACATGATCGCGGCGGTGGCCGAATCGCCGCCGACGACGAGGTGGCGCGATGAGCCGTACACCGCAAAGACGAGCGCCGGCAGCAAGATCGTGTAGAGGCCGGTGATCACCGGCGTCCCGGCGATCTTCGTGTAGCCCATCACCTCGGGGATCGCGAGCGCAGCGAGCGTCACGCCCGCCACGACGTCGCGGGGGAGCAGCGACCGGTCGACGGGCCGGATCCCCTGCAGCACGGTGACGAACCGGCTGATGCCCGTCGGGCGACCTGATGCGGAGGGGTCGGTCAGAGTTCGAGGATTCTGTCACCCTTTGCGCTGCAGGCCCGCCGCCGGCAGCGTTAGCGCGAGTAGCGTGCGAGCCAGACGCTCAGGTCACGCGCCTGCTGCCCGAGCGACGGCGAGTGCGGGACCGGATCCACTCGGGAGCGATGACCTCGGCCCGCCGCGACGACCGCGACGATCGCCACGATCGCGACGATCAGCACCGCGGCGAGCAGCGCCGCACGCCTCGTGCGTCGGCGCGTCGCGCTCGGCGGGAGGACTCTCGTCGGGAGGACTCTCGTCGGAGCGACGGACGGGTCGGACCCGAGCGAGCTACCGGCGAACGCCGCCGCGAGGTCGGTCGCTGCCGGTCGACGCGACGGGTCTGCTTGGCGACACCGCTCGAGCAGCAGGCGGTCGGCGGACGATCGGTTCGCCAGCAACTCGTCGAGTAAGACGGCGAACGAGTAGACGTCTGCGGGGGCGCCGGCCGGCTCACCGGCCGCTTGTTCGGGCGACAGGTAGCGGAGCGTCCCGAGCACCGTGCCGACCTCGGTCAGCACCGTCTCCCCGACCGCGGACGCGATCCCGAAGTCGGCGATCTTCGGCGTGCCGTCGCTGGCGCGCAGGATGTTCGCCGGCTTGAGGTCGCGGTGGACGACTCCCAGCCGGTGCGCGTAGGCGAGGCCCGCGGCGAGGTCGGCGGCTTCGGCGCGCGTCAGGCTGCCGTCGACGAGCGTCCTGCCGGGCAGCAGCTCCATGACGATGCACGGCAGCCCGTCATGTTCCGCTACGTCGATCGTCCGCACGAGGTTCGGGTGGGTCAGGCGCGCTGCGATCCGTGCTTCACGCAGAAAGCGCTTCCGGAACTCGGGTTGCCCGGCGAGGTGAGCCGCGAGCACCTTGAGCGCGACCGGCCGCTCGAGGTTCTCGTCGTAGGCGGCGTAGACGACGGCCATCCCGCCGCGGCCGAGCTCCTGGTCGATGCGGTACTTGGTGATGCTGCTCATTCGTCGCCCTGGTGGTTGCCGTTGTCGTGGTGGGGCTTGTGCGGCTCGTGGCCGTGCTTCGGCACCTGCGACGGCAGGAGCGGAGGTGCGGCTTTCAACGCCGGCGGCTCACAGCTCGGGTGGTGCGCTGCCAGCGAGTTGACGCCGGCCAGCAACGGCTCCTGCAACTCCCCCGGCACGCGTCCCTGGTTCACGAGCTGGATCGCGCGGGCGCTGACCGCCGAGATGTCGCGGGCCTGTGCGCACGACCCCTCGCCGGCGATCGCATTCGTGAGCCTGATCAGCCCGGCGGCGTCGTCGTGACCGAGCTTGGGGGTGGAATCGCCGCAGCCGGCCAGGACCACGCAGAGGACGAGCCAGGGCAGGGCGAGGGAGCGACGCACGTCAGATCCCTTGGGCGAGCCGCGCCGACAGCGCCGACGGCAGCCCGCGTTCCCTGATCTCCGCCTGTGTCTCTTCGATCGGATATGCCACCCGCCGGAACTCTGCCCGCGAATCGTCGGTGTCAATCAACGCCCACGCGGCCCGAGCGTCGCCGTCGCGCGGCTGGCCGACGGAGCCCGGGTTGAGCAGCCAGCGGCCGGCGGCGAGGTCGGCTGTGGTTCCGGCGGGTGCGAGTCCGCCCGTGATCGTCTCGCCCGCGAGGCCGAGTGCGAGGGCGACATGGCTGTGGCCGACGAGTACGAGCGGCGTGCTCGTGAGACGCAGGCTTTCGAGGGCGACGCCTTCGCTCAGTACGTAGTCCCAGACCGCATTCCGGGGGCTTCCATGGAACAACTCGGCACCCTCGGCGTAGCCGACGGGCTCCAACCCCTCGAGCCACGCCCGCTGCTCGTCGCCGAGAACGCCCTGGGTCCAGATCGCCGCTGCGGCGGCGTCGCCGCTGAACTCGGCCAGTTCGAGCGTGCCGAGAACCGCCAGGTCGTGATTGCCGCAGAGGGACAGCGACGCCCGCTCGCGGATCAGGTCGACGCACTCGTTCGGGCGCGGTCCGTAGCCGACGACGTCGCCGAGGCACCACACCTCGTCGACCTCCGCGGCATCGATTTCCGACAGAACAGCTGCCAGTGCGTGAAGATTCGCGTGAATGTCGGAGAGGACGGCGATCCGCACGGCCGTGACGCTAGCCGCCGCAGGGGTCTGCTGGGCGGTGGGAGCGTGGCTGCTCTGGCGCACGAGCGTGCCGTCGCTGCATCTCTCGGGCCTCGACGCGCATCGCTTCTTCACCGCGCAGCAACTGCGTCGCTCGGCCCGGTTCGCGCACGGCGAGCAAGCGCTCTGGCTCGGCGGCACGGTGGCCACGATCACCGCGCTGGCGGTGCTGGCTCGCATCCTGCCGCGCAGGGTCTCGACGATGGGGCTCGGCCGCATCGGAAGCGCCGTGATCGTCGGCATGGTGCTGCTGTGCGTCCTCTGGGCCGTGAGCCTGCCGTTCGGCCTCGTCGACCTGTGGTGGCAGCACCACTGGGGCCTCGGGCCGTTCGACATCCTCGCTTGGCTGAACGCGCAGTGGGCGGTGCTCGGCGCCGAGGCAGTGTCGGTGATGCTGACGATCGTCCTGCTCGTCGGACTGGCCGGCCGGTTTCGACGCTGGTGGCTCGTCGCCGGGCTCGCGTTCGTCGCGATCGCGGCGGCGTTCGCGTTCCTCTCGGGATGGCTGAGCGCCGCCGGCTCGCATCCGCTCCGCAACCCGGTGCTCGCGGCGGACATCAGGCGGATCGAGCGCATCGAGGGAGTTCGCGGCACGCCGGTCCGGGTCGAGGACGTGTCGTCCTGGACCAACCAGGCGAACGCGTTCACCGACGGGTTCGGCCCGTCGACGCACGTCGTGATCTGGGACACCCTGCTCGACGGTCGGTTCTCGCGCGGCGAGGAGAACGTCGTGGTCGCGCATGAACTCGGTCACGTGCGGAGCCGTCACATCCCGAAGGCGATCGGCTGGAGCGCGCTCGTCGTGCTCCCGACGCTCTGGCTCCTGTCACTGGCGCTCAGGGGCCGCGGCGGCCTCGGCCGCCCCGAGAACCTGCCGTACGCGTTCCTCGTCCTCGCCGTCCTGGGCCTGTTGACCGCGCCGCTGCAGAACGTCGTCTCGCGTCGCTACGAGGCCGAAGCCGACTGGCGGGCTCTCCGCGCGACGAGAGATCCAGCGTCGGCGACGAAGCTCTTCCAGAGCTTCCAGACGACGAGCCTCGAGCAGCCGAACCCGGCCGGTTGGGACTACCTCTGGCTCGAGAACCACCCGACGCTGATGCAGCGCATCGCCATGGCGCAGGCGTGGCGGGGGCAGCGACGCTCGCGATCCGTCTCGGGCAGGTCCTGGATGCCCCTGACGGTCAGGTACTTCGAGTGAGCGTCCTGCAGGGCGGCGAGCAGCTCGGCCGCGAACTGCTGCGACATGTTGACACGCGCGACGACCACTCCCGGGACGTCGCCCTCCTCGACCTTGTGG
>DASYPH010000197.1:0-9956 GCA_036006925.1 Gaiellaceae bacterium | reverse complement strand
GCACGATCGCGGCAGGCCGCAGGTCGAAGTGCTCGTGGACGAGCGCCTCGATCTTCTCGACCGGCAGCTTCTCCGTCCCGAACGTCTCGACGAGGATCGAGAACGGCCGCGCGACACCGATCGCGTACGCGACCTGGATCTGGCAGCGGTCGGCGAGCCCGGCGGCGACGACGTTCTTCGCCACGTAGCGGGCCGCATAGGCGGCCGAACGGTCGACCTTCGTCGGATCCTTGCCCGAGAACGCGCCCCCACCGTGCGGCGCCGCGCCGCCATAGGTGTCGACGATGATCTTGCGCCCCGTCAGGCCCGTATCGCCCATCGGGCCGCCGATCACGAACTTGCCGGTCGGGTTGACGAACACGAAATTCGGATCCTCGAGCTGCCGCTCGTCATACAGATCCTTCGGGAGGATCGGGTGGAGCACATGCTCGATCAGATCCGGCTTGATCATCGCCTCGGGATCGAGCCCTTCACGGTGCTGCGTCGAGACCAGCACCCGCTCGATCGCCACGGGCGTCTGCCGGCCGTCGGCGTCCACCTCGTAGCGGATCGACACCTGCGCCTTGCCATCCGGCCGAAGGTACGGCAGCACGTCCGCCTTGCGCACCTCCGACAGGCGCTTCGCGATCCGGTGCGCGAGCATGATCGGCAGCGGCATCAACTCGCGCGTCTCGTTCGACGCGTACCCGAACATCATCCCCTGGTCACCGGCGCCGACCCCGTCGAGCGGATCGTCGCCGCTCTCGTAGGCGTGGTCGACGCCCTGCGCGATGTCGGGCGACTGCTCGTCGATCGCGACGACAACCCCGCACGTCTCTGCGTCGAAGCCGTACTTGGCCCGCGTGTAGCCGATCCCCTTGACGGTGTCGCGCACGAGGCGGGGGATGTCGATATAGGTGCTCGTCGTCATCTCACCGGCCACGACGACAAGGCCCGTGGTGATCAGCGTCTCGCAGGCGACGCGGCTCAGCGGGTCGTTCGCGAGCGCTGCGTCGAGGACCGAGTCCGAGATCTGGTCCGCGATCTTGTCGGGATGCCCTTCGGTGACCGACTCGGATGTGAACAGGAACGTGCGCTGCGACATCGCGAGCAGGGTACCGCTAACGCGCGACGACGACCAGGCTCGTCCGCGGCCCGTGCTGAACCCGGTACGCCAGGACGCTGTGAAGCGGCGCGATCCTGCGGACGAAATCAGGTGTGAGCGTCGTACCGGCCAGCCTGGCGAGCTGCTCGAGCCCCGGCAGGCCGGCCTTGACATCGAGGTACGCCCAGGCGGAGGTGCGGGACGGCAGACCGTCTGGCTCGAGCGCCGAGCTCGCCTCGTGCAGATGAGCGTCGGGATCGTCGGTGACCACGAGCGTGCCGTCGGTGCGCCCGTAGTAGAGATCGACAGCGCCGAGGTGCACGACCTGCAGCGGTACGCCGTCGAGCACCGCCGGCTCGGGCGGCGGTGCGGCCGGGTCGAGGTCGCGCACCAGCTTCCGGGCGGCAGCGAGCGTGCCGCCGCGCGCGAGCAGCGTCACCGTCGGCACCGGCTCCCCTCGGCGCGCGTACACCACACCTGCGCCCGGCGCGGCCGCCGCCAGATCGGCGAGCCGCAAGCCGAGGCCGCGCTGCAGCGCCGGCCCGAACGAGAGCCCGCGGAACGCCGAACCGCCGGTGTCGAAGCCGGCGGCCGCGACCGCGTCTGCCGGAACCCACCTCGCGAGCGGCTGCTCGGCATCGGTGCCGGTGCCACGGGTTGTTCGCTCGGCGACTTCACGTTCACCGTGCCGCGTGGCAACGAGCGTCAGCGACGGGAGCACGAAGGCGACGGCACCTGCCGCGGGCCGATACCAGGCGGCGTCGGCCAGGTGCAGCTTCGCGTGTCGGACGGCCGCCACCGACGCAGGCTGGTGCGAGAAGACGGTCCAGCCACGGACGCTCGCGTGTGCGATCCCGGCTCGATCGAGCGCCTTCGTGTCCGCGTGGCGCACGATCGCGACCGCGGTGCGGCCGGACGGATCGAGCACCGCGACCTGCGCGCCGCCACCGGTGACCGCTCGGGCGGCGGCGAGCAGGCGAACGAGGCGCGGCCCCTCCGGGACCAGCTCGAGCGCGCGCCGCACGTGCTCCGGGCTGCCCGAGAGAAGCGCGTACGTCCCGAGCGGCGCGACGTCGGCGGCTGTCGCGGCCTGCTTGGTGCCGCCGCCGCAGGCTGACGCCAGCAGCGCCGCCGCGGCGAGGACGAAGGCGAGTTTCACTCGCCGGTCGGCCGCCGTCCCATCAACGACGCCAGGAGCTCGTCGAGCGGCATCCCGTCGAGCACGGCGCAGACCCCGTCGGTGATCGGCAGTTCGACTCCGATCCGCCGAGAGAGGTCCTGGAGCACCGGCGCGGTCGTCAGCCCCTCGACCACCTGGCCGATCCGGGCCTTTGCGTCTTCGACGGAGACACCTTGCGCGATCAGCTCGCCAGCCCGCCGGTTGCGCCCGGACGGGTGCCAGCAGCTGCAGATCAGGTCGCCCATCCCGGCGAGTCCGGAGAAGGTTTCCGGCTCGGCGCCGAGCGCTTCGCCGAGCCGCCCCATCTCGGCCAGCCCACGCGTGATCAGCGCAGCCTTCGCGTTGTCGCCGAGGCCGAGGCCATCGACGCCGCCGGCCGAGAGCGCGATCACGTTCTTCGCGGCGGCACAGACCTCGACGCCGATCAGGTCCGTGTTCACGTAGACCCGGAAGGCGAGCGAGTTGATCGCCTCCTGCAGCCAGAGCGCCAGCGCTTCGTCCTCCGACGCGATCACCGTCGCGCCGGGCAGCCCGGCGAGCACCTCGTCGGCCATGTTCGGACCTGAGAGCACCGCGACCGGCCGGTCGGTGACGAGCGTCGAGAGGCGTTCGCCGCTCGACGGGTCGAGGCCCTTGACGAGGCTCAGAATCGGGGCCGAGCCGCGCACATGACCGAGCGCTTCACGGAACGAGCTCGACGGGACCGCGAGCACGATCAGGTCGGTCTCCTCGTACGGCATCTCGTCGAGCGTCGAGCGAACCGCGATCGTCACGTCGTGGCCGCGCTCGCGCAGCAGGTGGCTGAATGCGGAGCCCCACGCCCCGCCTCCCACGACGACGACGTTCACGACCGCGCCCTGAAGTCGATGGCCACCGGTACCCCTTCGAGCTCGAACCGCTCTCGTAGCTGATTCTCGACCCAGTACCCGTAATCGCGTGTCACCAGGCCGGGATCGTTGACGGTGAATCGGAAGCGCGGCGGCCTCGAGGTGACCTGCGCGCCATAGAGGAGGTTCAACCGGCGCACGCCCTTCGAGGGTGCCTGCCGCATCTCCTTCAGCTCGCCGATGAACTTGTTCAGCTCGGCGGTGGGGACACGCGCCGCGTACCGGTCGAACAGCTCGGCCGTCTTACCGAGCAGCCGCGAGACCCCGCGGCCCGACGTCGACGAGACGGTGATGAAGTCGGGACGCTGCCTGAGCCGGCGCTGTAGCTCGGGGCGCACCTCCTCGATCGTGATCGTCGAGATGTCCCACTTCGAGAGCACGATCAACGTCGCGGAGTGCGACTTGCGCGCCACTTCGACCGCGGTGATGTCGCCCTCGACGATCCCCTCGCTCGCGTCGATCAGGACCAGAGCCACGTCGGCACGTTCGGCAGCATCCAGCGCGCGCAGCTCCGAGTAGTAGTCGATCCCCTGGCGCTGCTTTCGCTTCCGCCGCAGCCCCGCCGTGTCGACGAGGATGAAGGTGCGGCCGTCCTTCCGCACGACGGTGTCGATCGTGTCGCGGGTGGTGCCCGGCACCTCGTCGACGATCGTGCGCTCCTCACCGACGAGCTTGTTGTAGAGCGACGACTTGCCGACGTTCGGGCGCCCGAGGATGGCAACCCGGATGGCGTCGTCGTGCTCCTGCCTGGACGAGGTCCCGGGGAGCCGGTCGAGCACTTCGTCGAGCAGGTCGCCGGTGTTCGAGCCGTGCAGCCCCGAGATCGGGAACGGATCGCCGAAGCCGAGCCGGTGCAGGTCGAGCGCCAGCGACTCCTGCGAGGGGTCGTCGATCTTGTTCGCGATCAGGAGCACGTCTTTCTTCGATTCGCGCAGGATCTGCGCCAACTCCTCGTCGCCCGGCGTCACGCCCGCACGGGCGTCGACGATGAACAGAACCAGGTCGGCTTCGGCGATCGCCGTACGCGCCTGTTCGGCGATCTGCCGTGTGATCGGACTGCGGTCGGCGATGTCGACGCCTCCGGTGTCGATCAGCAGGAACCGCTTGCCGTTCCAGTCGGCGATCAGCTCCTTGCGGTCGCGGGTCGTCCCCTGGGTCGCGTGCACGACCGCCTGCCGCGTCGCCGTCAGCCGGTTGACGAGCGTCGACTTGCCGACGTTCGGGAAGCCGACGATCGCGACGGTGCCGTAGAGACCTTCAGCCGGTTCGCTCATCGAGGCGGCGTCAGGTACGGCGGCCGGCCGTGTGCCTGGACGTCGGCGAGCCAGTCGAAAAGGACGTTGATGCGGCGCTCGATTTCCACGGTCGCCTCCTTGTAGCCCTTTCCGCCCTTTGGCAGGTCGTCGAAGCGTAGGGGCTCGCCGTAGGCGACCGAACAGGGTTGCCACTTGCTGAGCCGCCAGAACTGCGTCCCGTAGACCGCAACCGGGACGACCGGCACGCTTTCCTGCATCGCCACCATCGCGGCGCCGGGCTGTGCCGTGCCGGGACGGCCGGTCGTCTGACGCGTCCCTTCGACGAAGAGCCCCACCACGTGCCCGTCGCGCGCCGACTTTCGCATCATGCGCACGGCGTCGCGGTCGCCCTCGCCCCGCCGGACGGCGATCGCACCGTGCCAGCGCAGGTAGTTGCCGAGCCACGGCACGCGAATGGCTTCGGCCTTCGCGACGAAGTCGATGTCGCGCGGCGACGTCACACCGACGATCGGCACGTCGATCCAGTGGAGATGGTTGATCGCGTAGACCAGCCCGCCGGTTGCCGGGATCCGTTCGCGTCCGTAGGCGTGCACGCGCGTGACCAGCCGGGTCGGCCAGCCCATCGTGCGCCGGCCGATCGCCCACGCGAGCTCGGGGCCGGTCAAGACGGCGCGAGCGAGCGGGCTCGGATCAGTTCCTGGATGCGCGCGACGACGTCGTCGACCTCGAGATCGGTCGTGTCGATCAGCTCGGCGTCCTCGGCCGGCTGCATCCGTACGCGGTCCGACTCATCGCGGGTGCGGAGGTCGGTCGCGAGCGCGTCGGCGCCGATGTCCGGCCGCTCGGCTTGCCGACGCGAGGCCCGGATCTCCGGATTTGCCTGCAAGTAGACCTTCACCGCGGCATCCGGCGCGACCACCGTGCCGATGTCACGGCCCTCGATCACCGCGTTGCCGTGACCGGCCAGCTCGCGTTGCCGCTCGCGCATCACCTCGCGCACGTCGTGGTGGCGTGCGACCACCGGAACCATCCGGTCGATCCGCGAATGGCGGATCGCGGACGTGACGTCGGTGTCGGAGATGAACACGCGCCCCGACTCGTCGAAGACGACGGGGTTTTGGCGGGCGAGCCGGCCGAGCGGCTCTCCTTCGGCGAGCGGCAGCCCCTCCCGCATGGCCAGCCACGTGAGCGCGCGGTACATCGCTCCCGTGTCGAGGTAGCGGAAGCCGAGCCGCTCCGCCAGCAGGCGGGCGACGGTGCTCTTGCCGGCCCCTGCGGGCCCGTCGATGGCGATGATCATCTCTGCACGATTCGGTCGATCAGCTCGTAGAAGCCGGGGAAGGATATCGCTGCACTGTCGGCGCCCTGGATTTGCACCCCGTCGCGTGACCACAAGCCGGCCACGGCGCCCAGCATCGCAATGCGATGGTCGCCGCGCGCATCGACCCGTCCGCCTCGCGGCCGGGTCGGCACGCCGGTGACCGAAAACCCGTCCTCGTGCGCCTGGGCGCGAGCCCCGACCGCGCGGAGGGCGTCGACGACCGCCTCGATCCGGTCGGTCTCCTTGAGGCGCAGCTCGCTCGCGCCGTAGACCCAGCTGGAGCCGCGGGAGCCAGCGGCGAGCAGACCGAAGAGCGGCAACTCGTCGACGAGCAGCGGCACCTCCTCGGTACGGATCGTCGTTGCGGTCAGCTCCCCGGTACGGATCTCGACCTCGCCCACCGGTTCGGGCCCCGAGCGGCTGCGCGAGAGGATGCCGACGCGCGCGCCCATGCGCTCCAGGACGTCGAGCAGCCCCGTGCGCCGCGGGTTGAGGCCGACACCGTGGATCGTCAGGCGCGACTCGGGCACAAGCGATGCAGCGGCGATGAACGGCGCCGCCGACGAGAAGTCGCCGGGGACGTCGACCGCGCCGACGTCGATCCGCTCCGCCCCGTCGACACTGACCGAGTTGGGACGGATGCTCACCGAGGCGCCGGCCGCGCGCAACATCAGCTCGGTGTGGTCGCGGGTCGGGACCGGCTCGATCACGGTCGTGCGGCCGACGGCCCCGAGCCCGGCGAGCAGGATCGCCGATTTCACCTGGGCGCTCGCGACCGGCAACTCGTAGTCGATCGCCTGCAGTGCACCACCCGTGACGGTCAGCGGCAGGTGCCCGTCTGTCGTCTCGATCTGGGCGCCCAGCAAGCGCAGCGGCGTGGCGATCCGCTCCATCGGGCGCGCGGACAGCGACTCGTCGCCCGTCAGCGTGAAGGTTCCTTCCTGGAACGCGAGCAGCCCGACGATCAGTCGGGCGAGCGTGCCGGCGTTGCCGCAGTCGATCTCGGCGGACTGCAGGCCACGCAGGCCGACGCCGTGCACGTGCAGCTCGTCGCCGTCCTCGTCCACCTGCACACCGAGTGCCCTGACGGCAGCGAGCGTCGACTCGGTGTCGCCGGAGCGACCGAAGCCGCGGATCAGGGTCGGGCCGTCGGAGACCGCTCCGAGCAGGAGCGCGCGGTGGGAGATCGACTTGTCGCCCGGCACGCCGAGATGTCCCTCGAGCGAAACGGCCGGCTCAACCTTCATCGATCACCGCCGAGACGACGACGCTGTAGCCCTGGCCCTCGAGCAGCAGAGCTGCGCGCTGCGCCTCCCCCTCGCCCGTCACGAGCAGCGTCAGCGTGCCGCCGCGCTCGGGCGAGACATGGTGCAGCTCGAAGTCCTCGATGTTGATCCGCTCGGCGCCGAGCGCCTGTGTGATTCCTGCGAGCACGCCGGGCCGGTCGGGGACGTGCACGCGCAGCCGCTGCAGCTCGCCGGGATCCGGGTACTCGCGTTCGAGCATGCGGCGACGGCTCGACGAGGCCTCACCGATCCAGCGGGCCAGGAAGCCGGCGTCGCCACGCTCGAGCGCCTGCTCGACCTGCTCGATCCGGCGGCGGTGCTCGGCGAGCTCGGCGCGAACGCGGTCGGCGTTGTCGAGGAAGATGTCGACCCAGATCCGCGGGTTCGCGCCCGCGATTCGCGTCATGTCGCGCAGCGAGCCGCCGGCGTGCGCGAGCGGCTCGTGACCCTCGACGCGCGCCGCGCCGGTCTGGTTCGCGACGACGTTGGCGAGCACGTGCGGGACGTGGCTCGTCAGGGCGACGAGCCGATCGTGCGCCTCGGGGTCGATTGCGACCGGCGTGGCGCCGACGTCGGTGACGAAGCCGTGCACCGTGCGGTAGCGGTCGGGATCGGTCTGGGTGACGGGCGTCAGGAACCAGGTCGCGCCCTCGAACAGCGACGCGGTGGCGTTGTCGGCGCCGCGCGTCTCGGAGCCACAGATCGGATGGCTGCCGACGAAGCGGGGCGAGCCGGCCGCGGCGTCGACCACGCTCGCCTTCGTCGAGCCGACATCGATCACGGTCGCCTCCGAAGCGGCGGCGAGTGCGGCGACGACAGCCGAGGGCAGCTGGGCGATCGGGGCTGCGACGACGACCAGCTCGGCGCCGGCGACCGCCTCCTCGTGGCTCGCAGCTGCGGCCACGGCGCCGCGGGCGACGGCCGCGGCGAGCGCGTCAGGATCGGGGTCGAAGCCGACGACCTCGTCACCACGGGCCTGTGCCGCGAGCGCGACGGAGGCGCCCATCAGGCCCGTTCCGACGACGGCGATCCGCACCGGCTGCTACCGGGGCGCCCGTTGCATCAACTCGGCGAGCCTGAACGCGAGGTCGAGCGACTGCCGGGCGTTCAAACGCGGATCGCAGAGCGTCTCGTACCGCGCGGACAGATGCTCCTCGAGCACGTCGTCGGCTCCGCCGAGGCACTCCGTCACGTCCTCACCGGTGAACTCGAGATGCACGCCGCCCGGCAGGACCCCTGCCTCCCAGCAGGCTCCGAAGAAGCCCTCGATCTCCCCCATCACCGCGTCGAAGCGGCGCGTCTTCAGGCCATCGGCAGTCGTGATCGTGTTCGCGTGCATCGGGTCGCACGCCCAGACGACGGGGTGCGACTCGTCGACGACCGCGCGCAGGAGCGGCGGCAGGAGCTGCGTGACGTCTGCCGCACCCATCCGTGCGACCAGCGTCAGCCGACCTGGCACGCGGTCCGGGTTCAGCTTCTCACACAGCTCGATCACCTCAGACGGCGTCGCCGTCGGGCCGAGCTTGACCGCCAGCGGATTGTGAACGCCGGCGAAGAACTCCACGTGCGCGCCGTCGATCTGCCGCGTGCGCTCACCGATCCAGAGCAAGTGCGCCGAGCAGTCGTACCAGTCGCCGGTCAGCGAGTCGCGGCGCGTCAGGCCCTCCTCGTAGTCGAGGAGCAGGCCCTCGTGGCTCGTGAAGAAGTCGACCTCGTGCAGCCGGCGCTCGGCGGTGAGGTCGATCCCGCATGCGGCCATGAACTGGAGCGCACGCTCGATCTCGTCGGCGAGCCGCTCGTAGCGTCGCCCCTCGGGACTCGAGGCGACGAACTCCTGGTTCCAGAGGTGCACCTGGTTCAGATCGGCGTAGCCGCCCTTGGTGAACGCGCGCAGCAGGTTGAGCGTCGACGCGGACTGGTTGTAGCCCTCGACCATCCGGGACGGATCGGGCACGCGCGCCTCGGGAGTGCGTGCGTCGTCGTGGATCATGTGGCCGCGGAAGCTCGGTAGCTCGACGTCGCCGAACCGCTCGAACGGCTGCGAGCGCGGCTTCGTGAACTGGCCGGCGATCCGGCCGACCTTGACCACCGGCAGCCTCGCGCCGTACGTCAGGACTGCGGACATCTGCAGGATGATCTTCAGCTTCTCGCGCACGCGGGTCGTCGAGAGCTCGTTGAACGACTCGACGCAGTCGCCGGCCTGCAGCAGGAACGCGCGGCCGTCGATCACCCGGGCGAGGCTGTCTCGGAGCTGTCGCGCCTCCCCGGCGAAGACCAGCGGCGGGCTTGCCTTCAGGCGCTCGAGCGCCGTCGCCGCCGCGGCGGCGTCCGGCCAGTCGGGCTGCTGCAGCGCGGTTCGCTCGCGCCAGGATTCCGGCGACCAGGTGCGCGACGTGACGGCCATCGGTTTCAGTGTAGAGGCGGGCTTTCGTCTATCCTGCCGCGATGACCTTCGCCTCCCGCACCTGCTGGTCATGGCGCCGCGGGCGAGGCGAAGCCCCGCGTTAGATCGCCTCGTCCGCTGACCCGGCCCAGCAGACCACCGACTCCCGCGAGGTGAACCCAATGCGCGTCTTTTCAGGCATCCAGGCCACGGGTGCCAAACACATCGGCAACTACATCGGCGCGATGCGCCAGTACGTCTCGACACAGGAGACGGGCGACGCCTTCTTCTGCATCGTCGACCTGCACTCGATCACGGTCGACTACGACCCGGACGACCTCCACCACCGCACGCTCGACCTGGCGGCGCTGCTCTTCGCCGTCGGCCTCGAGCCCGAGCGCTCGACGCTCTTCCTGCAGAGCCATGTGACGGCGCACGCCGAGGCGGCTTGGCTGCTCTCGGCCGTCACCGGGTTCGGACAACTCGGCCGCATGACTCAGTTCAAGGAGAAGGGCGAAGGCAAGGACTTCGTCTCCGCCGGCCTCTTCACCTACCCCGT
>DASYPH010000196.1:0-1724 GCA_036006925.1 Gaiellaceae bacterium | reverse complement strand
GGCCGAAAGTGTTCCGTGGCTAAGCGGCGGCGAGTGCTTCCATCGCCGCGACGCGCGACAGCACCGGCCTCAGCGCCGCACCGGTATGGCTCTCGACAAGCCCGATCAGCCGTTCAGGCACAGCCTCGGCGACGACCCGCCCGCCGTTCACGCCACCCTCAGGCCCGAGGTCGATGACCCAGTCGGCTTCGGCAATCACATCCAAGTCGTGCTCGATCACGACCACGCTGTGCCCGCCATCCACCAGCCGATGCAGCACCCGGATCAGCCGCTCCACGTCCGCCATGTGCAGCCCCACCGTGGGCTCGTCGAGCACGTAGAGCGTGTGCGGCGCCTTGTTGCCCCGCTTGCCGACGTCGTCCCTCACCTTGCTCAGCTCGGTGACGAGCTTGATGCGCTGCGCCTCGCCGCCCGAGAGCGTCGGTGACGGCTGGCCGAGCGTGAGGTAGCCGAGGCCGACGTCCTTGAGCAGCTGCAGCGGGTGCGCGATGTTGGGCATGCTCGCGAAGAAGTCGACCGCCTCGTCGACCTCCATCTTCAGCACGTCGCCGATGCTCTTGCCGCGCCAGCTCACCGCCAGCGTCTCGGCGTTGAAGCGCTCGCCGTGGCAGACGTCGCACGGCAGCTTCACGTCGGGCAGGAAGCTCATCTCGATCGTCTTCACGCCCTGCCCTTCGCAGCCCGGGCAGCGGCCCTCGCCGGTGTTGAAGCTGAAGCGCGCCGGCGCGTAGCCGCGCGCCTTCGACTCCAGCGTCTCGGCGAAGAGCTTTCGGATCGTGTCCCAGAAGCCGATGTAGGTCGCCGGGCACGAGCGCGGCGTCTTGCCGATCGGCGTCTGGTCGACCTCGAGCACGCGGTCGATCCAGCCCCAGCCGTCGATCTTCTCGCAGCCCTGCCAGTTCGGCCGCGCGCCGCGCGTGTTGATGAACTGCAGGTTGGCGAGCAGCACGTCGCGCGCGAGCGTCGACTTGCCCGAGCCGCTCACGCCCGTGATCGCCACCAGGCGCTTGAGCGGAAGGTCGACCGTCACCGACTGCAGGTTGTGCAGCGTCGCGCCGTGGATCGTGAGCAGCGCGTTGGCGGCGCTCTCCTTGCGGTCGGTGCTGGCCGTTGGCGGCAGCACCGGCCGGCGCGGCTGCAGCGGGTGGACGAGCGGGTGGGCGAGGAAGCGGCCGGTGACCGAGTCGGGGTGCGACGCGAGCTCGGTGACGCTGCCCTCGGCGACGAGCCGGCCGCCGCGCTTGCCCGCGCCCGGGCCGATGTCGATGATGTGGTCGGCGCGCCGGATCGTGTCCTCGTCGTGCTCGACGACGACCAGCGTGTTGCCCTTGTCGGCGAGCTTGCCGAGCGCGGTGAGCAGGATCGCGTTGTCGCGCGAGTGCAGGCCGATCGTCGGCTCGTCGAGCACGTAGCACACGCCCTGCAGGTTCGAGCCGAGCTGCGCCGCGAGGCGGATGCGCTGTGCCTCGCCGCCCGAGAGCGTCGGCGCAGCGCGGTCGAGCGTGAGGTAGCCGAGGCCGACCTCCTCGAGGAACTCGAGCCGGCTCTTGATCTCGGTGACGACGTCGCGCGCGATCTCGGCGTCGCGGCCGCTCAACCTTCCTTCCTTCGCGAGCGACTCGATCCACTTCCGGGCGTCGGTCACCGACCACTGCGCGATCCAGGCGATCGACTCGCCTTCGAACGTCACCTTGCGCGAGACCGGGTTCAGGCGCGTGCCCGCG
>DASYPH010000195.1:0-3772 GCA_036006925.1 Gaiellaceae bacterium | reverse complement strand
GCGCGGAGGACGAGAGTCACGACCAGCTGGCGGAACGCCGCGAAGAACTGCTCGACGAACGCGCAGAGCCGGCCACTGAAGGGCTGGGGCGGTAGACCAGCGCTAGCTGGAGTCGGCGCGATTTAGCGCGGCGCCGGTTCGCGACTGAGGTTGGTCTCGGCCACGAGGTGGTCAACGACCTGTTCCGGGACGTCCTCGGCGGCGCGGCGGTCTTCTTCGAGTTTCTGTGCGACCTCGACGCGTGCGGCTTGCCAAGCGGCCCAGTGGCCGGAGACGAGCGCCCACAGCGACAGCGCTGACACGTAGGCGACGCTCTTGACCCAACCGGTGGCGAACGAGACGGGGATCATGATGATCCACACGATCGTCAGCCATCCGTTCATCCGGCGCATGAAAACCGGGTTGCCCTGTACCGCGGCCCAGAGTGTCTTGATCATGGCCGGGTAATGCCCGGTTTCGACTCGTTTCATGCGTCGGTCAGACCTGATTGTTGGATTTCGCTGGCCGACCCGGCGACCGCTATCGATGTTCGCTGTCGCGGTCCGCATAAACCTCCCGCCATGGAGCGTTCGGCGCGGCACCTGGCGCGTCGTGCATGCAGCCAATCCGGGCTCGGGCGACAACGTCGCGGGTCGCGGGCGAGCGGGCGGCTCAGTGGATGGGCGCCCGCGCCGATCCCGACCGGCACGTGACCAGCCGGCCGCACTACGCTCCGGCATGAGGAGGTTCCCTTGGCTGCCAAACGGATCACGATCCTGTTCGACATCGACGGTACGCTGATCAACTCAGGCGGCGCAGGTGCGGCCTCCTGGCGGCTGGCGTTCGACGAGCTGTATGGCATCCCGGCCGATATCGGCGAGTTCACCGACGCGGGGATGACCGATCCCGATGTGGGACGAAAGACGTTCGAGGCGGTGCTGCACCGAGCGCCGGAGCGGGCCGAGTTCACCAAACTGATGGAACGGCGCCTGCACTACATGTACGAGACGGTCGAGGACTCGACCACCTACCGTGTCCTGCCGGGCGTCGAGGAGCTGCTGCCACCGCTGATCGACGGCGGCTACCTGCTGGGGCTCGTGACCGGAAACGTCGAGGCCGCGGCGCACATCAAGCTCCACCGGGCGCGGCTCAACCGGTTCTTCTCATTCGGCGGATACGGCTCCGACTCGAGTGACAGGGGCGAGATCACCCGCATCGCGCTCAAGCGGGCGGCCCTCGTCTACGGTGACGACATCGGTCCCAAGCAGGCCATCGTGGTGGGCGACACGCCGCGCGATGTGGAGGGCGCGCACGCCGCCGGCATCGAATGCGTCGGGGTGGCGAGCGGCCATTACACCGTCGAACAGCTGCGCGAGGCGGATGCGGACTACGCGATCTCTTCGCTGGAGGAACCGTTGCCTGTGTGAGGAGGCCTGTCGCCTACGCACGGACCCTACCAGCCGTCCGACGCGCCTCACGCCCGGCTACGCTTGCCACCCGCCGTTTGATCAGACCGCTAGGAGCATCGATACCAATCGGAGGTGCACGCGTGCGGAAGATCGTCGTGTACGAGTTGTTGTCCCTCGACGGGGTTGCCGAGGACCCGGATGGTTTCATCGCCGACTGGGACGACGCGATGGACGCCAACCTTGCCGCTGTGATCGCGACACAGGACGCGGTCATCCTCGGCCGCCGCAGCTACACCGAGTGGGCGCAGTTCTGGCCGAGCAGCCAGATCCAGCCATTCGCGACATTCATCAACGGAGTCACGAAGTATGTCGCGACATCGACGCCCCTTGACCGAGATTGGGCCAATGCGACGGTGCTCGACGGCGGGCTGGTCGCATTCGTTCGGGATCTCAAGCAGCAGCGTGGAGGCGATGTCGGCGTCCACGCAAGTATCTCGGTAGCGCAGGCGCTGCTCTCCGCCGACGTTGTCGACGAACTCAGGCTCGTGATAGCGCCGAGTATCGCCGGCCGCGGACGACGACTCCTCGACGGCTTGCCATCGATTCAGCTCGAATCGATCCGAAGCGAGATCTCACCGACCGGCCATCTGCTCGTCGCCTATCGCGTTGCTCGGTAGAGCAAGCCGACCTCTCTCTTACCTCGCGTCCGGAGCAGCTAGCGTTCCGGCTCGGATGCTCGACGTCGCCATTTCCCTGCTCGACGTTGTGCCGGTCACCGGCGCCGAGTCCGCCGAGGCCGCGCTGGAGCGCGCAGCCGCGCTCGCCCGGCTTGCCGATGAGCTCGGCTATGTGCGGCTGTGGTATGCCGAGCACCACAACATGCCCGGCATAGGTAGCACGGCGCCAGAAGTCTTGACGGCGCGCGCGGGGTCGATCACGGGGCGGATTCGGGTCGGCTCGGGTGGTGTCATGCTGCCCAACCACGCGCCGCTTGTGGTGGCGGAGCGCTGGGCGACGCTGGAGGGTCTATGCCCAGGCCGGATCGACCTCGGCGTCGGCCGCGCTCCGGGTACCGACCAACGTACTGCTCACGCGCTTCGCCGCGGGCCGGGCAGCGAGGATCTGGACGCCCAGCTGGCCGAACTGTTCGGGCATCTGCACGGCTTCCCGCCCGGCCATCCGCTCGAAGGGGTGACCGCCTATCCGCGTCCGCGCTCAGCGCCGCGCGTGTTTGTGCTCGGCTCAAGCGACTACGGGGCTCGTCTGGCGGCGTTGCGTGGACTGCCGTACGCGTTCGCCCACCACTTCAGCTCACGGTATTCGGTGCCGGCCATGCGGCTCTATCGGGACGGGTTCCAGCCGTCGGAGGTGCAGGAGCAGCCGCACGCGATCCTGACGGTCACGGTTGTCTGCGCCGACACGGACGAGCGCGCGCACGAATTGGCTTCGGCGTGGGCGCTCTCGTTCGTCCGGTTGCGAAGTGGCCTGCCCCCGCGGCCGTTCCCCTCGCACGAGGAAGTTGCGGCTCACCAGTGGTCGCCATCCGAGCGCGAACTGGCAGATCAGGTGCTTGCGGCGCAGGCGATCGGCTCGCCGGAAACGGTCGCGCGGCGGCTGGCCGAGCTGGTCGAGATGACCGGGGCGGACGAGGTGATGGCGACGACGCCCGTCACGGATCAGGACGCGCGGGATGCATCGCTGCGTGCGCTCGCTCGACTCGCCTCGGCCGCGCCCGAACGTTTGTGACTTGCCTTGTGCCGGGGACGGCGCCCCCCACGCCCGCCACATAGTTCGGTCGAACGGTGAAAGTCCGTGGTAACCCGCGCGCGGTCTGAGGAGAACTACGAACCGGGGGCAGCACACCGGGTGGTAGATTCGTGGAGCAGAGAAAGCGACCGGAGGTCGTGTACATGGCGGGTTGGCGAGGCAGGGGTGGTGGAGCGGTGGGGAGGCGGCGAGATTGATGAGCGCCGATCAGCCACGCCACGGCTTCCATGTGGTGATCGCCGGCGGTGGTGTCGCGGCGCTTGAGGCGACGCTCGCACTGCGCGATCTTGCGGGCGGCCTGGTGGAGGTAACGCTGGTTTCCCCCACCGATCGGTTCACCTTCGCTCCGGCGTCGGTCGGTGTGCCCTTTGGGAAGTCGGTGGTCAGGAAGTTCGATCTGTTTCGCATCGCCAACGACCTGGGTGTGCGGTTGGTGGTCGGCGCGGTGGCGGCTGTGGAGCCGGATCGCAAGCGCGTGATCCTTGCGGACGGCAGCCTGCTGGACTATCGCGCGCTGTTGATCGCCTGTGGCGGTGCGGCGCGTGAGGCGATACCGGGCGCCGTTACGTTTCGCGGGCCGGCGGATGTCGATTCCGTGCGGTCCCTGCTGGGCGAGG
>DASYPH010000194.1:0-2760 GCA_036006925.1 Gaiellaceae bacterium | reverse complement strand
GCGTGGACCGTCGAGCTCTCCCTGGCCGGAAGCGGCGCACGGTGCCTCGCCGTCGACCCCGCCGCGCCGGACACCGTCTTCGTTGGTCTCCGAGAGGGCGGTGTGCACCGCAGCGCTGACGGCGGACGAAGCTGGGTCGACTGCGAGCTGCCTGAGCCGGCGGTGTTCTCGCTCGCCGTCAGCGCCGCCGACGGCGCCGTGTACGCCGGAACCGAGCCGAGCCGACTGTTCCGCAGCGACGGCAAGGGGGAGGGCTGGCGTGAGTTGAAAGCGCTCCTCGAGCTGCCCTCACAGCCGCGCTGGAGCTTCCCGCCGCGGCCGTGGACGTCGCACGTGCGCTGGATCGCGCCGAGCCCGCACGACGGAGATCTCCTCCTGGTCGGGATCGAACTCGGCGGCCTGATGCGCTCGAGCGATGGCGGGGAGAGCTGGCAGGATCACCGACCGGGCGCTCAACCTGACGTCCACTCGCTCGCCTGGCATCCGCGCGCCCGCGGACGGGCGTATGAAGCGGGTGGCGGCGGCGCTGCCTTCACCACCGATGCCGGCCAGACCTGGCAGCCGGCCGACGACGGCCGCGACCGCCATTACACCTGGTCGGTCGCCGTCGACCCAGAGGACGCGGACCGCTGGTACGTCTCCGCAAGTCTCGGCCCCCGAGCAGCACACGGTGGCGGCGATCCGCAGGCACGCATCTTCCGCCGGTACGACGGCGACCCCTGGCGCCCGCTTACGGGTGGGCTGCCCGAGCCGCTCCCGGCGATGCCGTACGCGCTTCTCGCCACCGACGGTCGCCTCTTCGCCGGCCTCGCCAATGGCCAGCTCTGGGAGAGCCGCGACCATGGCGACAGCTGGCTACCGATGACACTCCAGGGCGACGCGCTTCCGGCACTGCTCGCACTGGTGGCCGCCGAATAGCAGACGACATGCCGGCACCTCCGGCGGCCTGGGTTGATTCGATCCGGCCGCAGGCATCAACCCCCGCGCTCGCGCAGCCCACGCAGGGCCGGGCTCAGCGCTTGGCCGCCCCGCAGGACGGGCTCGAACAGGTCGCCGTGCCGCTCCACCCGCCGCAGCACCTCGCGCATCCCGAAGTCGCGCGGACGCAGCTTCTGCACGAGCTCTTCCCAGTGCAGCGGCGTCGATACCGTCGCGCCCGGCTTCGGCCGCACGGAGTAGACAGCAGCAATCGTCTTCCCGTGCCCGTTCTGTCGGTGGTCGACCAGCACGCCTCGGCGTTTCTTCTTCAGCCATTCGGTGGTGACCAGGCCGGGGTTGCCTGCCTCAAGGTCTCGAGACACACGCTCGGCGAACTCGTAGGTATCCCGGTACGACGAGCGCCGCGTGATCGGCACCAGTACGTGGATGCCGTCGGCGCCGCTCGTCTTCGGGTACGACCGCAGCCCGAGCCGCTCGAGCGCCTCGCGAATGAGGTGTGCGACCCGGATCGCCTGCGCGAAGCCGTTGCGCGACTCCGGCGGGTCGAGGTCGAAGACGACGTAGTCCGGACGCTCGGGCTTGTCGACCCGCGAGTACCACGCGTTCATGTCGATGCAGTTCATCTGCACCATCCAGACGAGGGCGGCGGGCTCGTTGACGAGCGTGAAGTCGACGAGCCGCGACTCGCCCTCGCGCGGCCAGGTACGAAACTGCCGCGTGGGGATCCACGGCGGCTTGCCCTTCGGCGCCTGCTTGTGAAAATACGGCTGGCCGTGAATGCCGTGCGGATACCGCTTGAGCGTGAAGGGCCGCTCACGCAGGTGCGGGACGATCGCATCTCCGATCTCGGCGTAGTACTGCGCGAGGTCGCCCTTCGTCACGCCGTCGCCGGGGAACAGGACGCGCTCGGGATGCGTCAGCCGGACCCTGCGCCGTCCGATCTGGACTTGCTCGCTCATCTGATGCTTCAACTGGACCAGAATTAGCAGCGATGGGTGAGGACTTCATCCTCGGCACGGCGGTGGTGCGGGCCTTTGTCGAGGACGTCCAGGCAACGATCGCGGCCGCCTCGTCTACGGAGCACGCCTGCGAGGCCATCATGCCTCGATTCGCGGAGCTGCTCGCCGACCAGGATTGGCTGCCGGCCGAGTACCGGGCCGCCGCTCCGCAAAGCGGGATGGGGGGTGGGATCGGCCAGTGGCTCCTCTACCGGGCCGAGAATCGATCCCTGTCGCTCTTCTCGCTCGTCGTCCCGCCGGGCTCGGAGACGCCGATTCACGACCACCTTGCCTGGGGGCTGGTCGGTCTCTACCGAGGGGAACAGGACGAGGAGATCTACGCGCGGGGAGACGGTTCGCTCGAGCTCGTCGAGCGGCGCTTTCTCGTGCCCGGCGACTTCTACGTTCTGATCCCCCCGCGCGACGACATCCACCGCGTGCGCACGACGTCGGCTGAGACCTCCGTCTCCATCCACCTGCTGACGAATGACACGGGGTGCGTCTGGCGCCATTCGTTCGACCCCGAGTCGGGCGAGGCGAAGCCATTTCGCTCCGGCTACGTCAACGTGGCGTGTGCGGGTGAGGAGGGACTGCATCGTCATTCAACATGAACTGGACCGGCTCCTGACCGTTGCCGCGACCGAAGTGCTACTCGGGTTCGATCCTCGCCGCCGCCACTCGTTTAGGACTGCTTCGGCCTAGTAACCGGCTCCGTGACGCGAGACAATCGACCGGTGCAGGCGGAGCTCCCGACCGGAACGGTGACGTTCCTCTTCACCGACATCGAGGGGTCGACGCGGCTCCTCCGCGAGTTGGGTGACGG
>DASYPH010000193.1:0-25615 GCA_036006925.1 Gaiellaceae bacterium | reverse complement strand
CAACTCGCCGAATTCGGTGCGCAAGTCGGGAGCAAGGTCGCGACCCCACGAGTTGACGTTCTGCCCGAGCAGGGTCACCTCGCGCACGCCGGCGTCCGCGAGCCGCTGCACTTCGGCGAGGATCTCACCCGGCCGCCGGCTCTGCTCGCGCCCGCGCACGGACGGGACGATGCAGTACGAGCACTTCGAGTTGCAGCCCATCGAGACCTGGACCCACGCCTGATAGGAGCGCTCGTCGTGTGCCGGGAGCTCGGCGGCGAAGGAACGGTCGTCGAGCCCGAACCTGCCGCGCGGAACTCCGAGGCCGCCTGCGCCGAGCCACTCGCCGAGGTGGGCGATCGAACCGGGACCGAACGCGACGTCGACGGCCGGATAGAGCTCGAAGATCCGGTCCCGCTGCGCCTCCGCGTAGCAGCCGCCGACCGCGATCACGCGGTCCGGATGCTCGCGCTTGCGCGCAGCAGCCTCGCCCAGGTATGCGGCCAGCTTCGTGTCGGGCTTCTCGCGGATCGTGCACGTGTTGAAGACGACGACATCCGCCTCTGTCGCCGTCGGCGCCTCCCCTAGCCCCAGTTCCTCGAGCATGCCCTTGATCCGCTCGCTGTCGTGAGCATTCATCTGACAGCCGAAGGTCGTGACGTGGTAGCGGCGCACGGGCTAAGGGTAGTCGCGCGGTCGGGATCCTCGGCTAGGTGCGGGCGAACCGCTCCGTGTCCGCGACAAAATCGTCGACCATCTCCGGCGTCAAGGTGGCCCGGGTGACCGCAATTGCCGCAAGGAAGTCGTCGGTGGTGGCACGGGAGCCGTTGCCGGCGAAATGCTCACGCTCGAACGCGCGCTGCGCGGCTTTCCTCGCCGCCCACTCGATGTCCGCCGGCGTGAACAACGGACTCGCCTCGACCAGGACACCCACGACGACGGGCTCGTCCGTGATCTCGTCGACGTACCGAGCCCAGATCGCAGCGCGCGCCTCGTCGTTCGGCGGCCCGACCGGCAGCACGTAGTCGAACCGACCCGGGCGCAGGAACGCAGGGTCGAGCATCCCGACCGAGTTCGTGGCGCATACGAGCAGGTGGTGCGGCGATTCCCTCATCCGCGGGATCTGCTTCAGGAACTCGTTCGTGATGTTGGGGCTGACGCGGCGTTCCTCGTGCCGGATCGACGCGATGTCCTCGACCTCGTCGACGAACACGACGGCCTCTGGCAGGTCGAGCAGGCGATCGAACGTCTCGGCGAGCAGCTTCGCCTGACGTTCTGCGCCCTCGGCGCCGATCTCGGAGGGCTGGATCTCGACGAACGGCCAGGCGAGGCGCGAGGCGATCCCTTTCGCGAACGTGGTCTTGCCGGTGCCGGGAGGCCCGAAGAGGACGATCGCCTTTGGTTGCTCGACCGCGTGGCGCGCGGCAAGCTCAGGCTCCGCGAGCGGCAGGATCACCCGCCGCTCGATGATCTCCTTCGCCTCGTCCATCCCGCGCAGCTCATCCCACAGCCCGACGGGGATGAGACGGGCGCCGACGGCCGTCAGGGCCGGGGCGGTACCGAGCTCGACGAGCTCGCGCTCGAAGACGGCCGCGCCGGTCCTCCGAAAGCCATGCTCCGCGAGTGCGTCGCCGTCGGGCGAGAGTGCGGCGATCAGTCGCGCGCCCTCCTCTGCGAATGCCGCGGCGAGCGCCTCGTGCAAGGCGACCGAGATCTCGTCGCCGCGTGCGTCGGTACGACAGACCCAGCCAACACCCGCTGCGACGACACCCAATCCACAACCGACGACCCGACCGTCGTCATCGGCGACGAGACACAGAGCGTCGGCGTCGAGCAGCAGCCGCATCGAGGCGTCAGTGCTCGGCCAGCCGCCCGGGGCCGCTTCCCAGAGGCGCAAGATCTGGCCGAGATCGTCGGCGGAGTACGGTCTGATCGAGGGCAAGCTCAGCGCTTCGCGATCGGGACGAACGTGCGCTCCGGCTCGCCCACGTAGACCTGGCGCGGCCGCGAGATCTTCTGCTCGGGGTCTTCGAGCAGCTCCTCCCACTGGGCGATCCAGCCCGGCAGGCGCCCGAGTGCGAAGAGGACCGTGAAGTAGTCGGTCGGGTAGCCCATCGCCTGGTAGATCAGGCCCGAGTAGAAGTCGACGTTCGGATAGAGCTTGCGCGAGACGAAGTAGTCGTCTTCGAGCGCGATCCGTTCCAGCTCGAGCGCGATCTCCAGCTTCGGGTTCAGGCCCGTCTGCTCGAAGACCTGGTCGGCCACCTTCTTGATCAGCGTCGCCCGCGGGTCGTAGCTCTTGTAGACGCGGTGCCCGAAGCCCATCAGCCGGCCACCCCCGCCTTTCACGCTCTCGATGAACGCAGGCACGTTCTTCGTTTGGCCGATCTCGTCGAGCATCCGCAAAACCGCTTCGTTGGCGCCGCCGTGCAACGGCCCGTAGAGCGCAGCGATTCCCGACGAAACGGCGGAGAACGGATCGACATGCGATGAGCCGACGCCGCGAACCGCGCTCGTCGAGCAATTCTGCTCGTGATCGGCATGCAGGATGAGCAGGATCTCGAGCGCGCGCTGCAGCACCGGATTCGCTTCGTGCCGGCCGCCGATCTCGAAGGTCATGTTGACGAAGTTGCCGATGTAGTCGAGATCGTTCCGCGGGAAGACGTACGGGAGGCCGCGCGAATGCCGGAACACGAACGCGGCGATCGTCGGCAGCTTCGCGATCAGCCGCACCCGCTGCAGGTAGCGGTTCTCGGGATCGCTGATGTTCTTCGCGTCCGGGTAGAAGGTCGACAGCGCGCCGACCGCACCGAGCAGCATTCCCATTGGGTGCGCGTCGTAGCGGAACCCCTCGAGGAACTTCATGTAGTTCGTGTGCACGTAGGTGTGCTTGCGGACGTCCGTTTCCCAGTGAGCGAGCTGGTCGGCCGACGGGAGCTCGCCTTCCAGCAGGAGGTAGGCGGTCTCGAGGAAGGTCGCCTCCTCGGCGAGCTGCTCGATCGGGTAGCCGCGGTAACGCAGGATGCCCGCGTCGCCGTCGATGTACGTGATCGCGCTGCGGCACGACGCGGTGTTCAGGTAGGCAGGGTCGTACGCCATCAGGCCGCCGATCTGCCGGAGGTCGGTGGCGCGGATCGTCCCGTCGACGATCGGCAGCGTGTATTCGCTGCCGGTGCGGTTGTCGACGATCGTCAGGTCTTCGGACGCCACGCGCCGAACGGTACTACGCGGCGTCGAGACGCTGGCGCTCGGCACTCGTCCTGTTCGCGGCGACGTCGATCGCGCGGCTCTCGCGGATCACCGTCACCTTGATCTGGCCCGGATACTCGAGGTGATCCTCGATCTCGCGTGCGATCTCGTGTGACAGGAGCACGGCTGCATCGTCGTCGATCTCGGACGGCTTGACGATCACGCGCACCTCGCGCCCCGCCTGCAGTGCGTAGACCTTCTCCACCCCCGGGTGCGCGGCCGCGAGCTGCTCGAGGTTCTCCAGGCGCTTCACGTAGTGCTCGAGGCTCTCCCCCCGTGCGCCCGGGCGGCCGGCCGAGATCGCGTCGGCGGCGATCAGCAGCACCGCCTCGACGGTCTGCGGCTGCACCTCGTAGTGGTGGGCTTCGATCGCGTGACAGACGGCGGGACCTTCGCCGTAGCGGCGCGCCAGCTGCGTCGAGATCTGGGCGTGCGAGCCCTCGACCTCGTGCGTGACCGCCTTGCCGAGGTCGTGGAGCAGCGCAGCCCGCTTCGCCGTCTTCACCGACGCCTCGACCTCTGCGGCCATGATCCCCGCCAGCGAGACCACTTCGAGAGTGTGCTTGAGCACGTTCTGGCCGTAGCTCGTGCGGTAACGAAGGCGTCCGAGGATCTTCACGAGCTCCTCGTGCAGTTCGCCGCAGTTCGCCTCGAAGACCGCCTGCTCGCCCGCCTGGCGCACGTGCTCGTCGAGCTCAGCCTTCGAGAGGTAGTACATCTCTTCGATTCGGGTCGGGTGGATGCGCCCGTCCTCGATCAGCTTCAGCAGTGTCATCCGCGCGATCTCGCGACGGATCCCGTCGAAGGACGAGAGGACGACCGCGTTCGGCGTGTCGTCGATGATGAAGTCGACCCCGGTGAGGTGCTCGAGCGTGCGGATGTTCCGGCCCTCGCGCCCGATGATGCGCCCCTTCATGTCGTCCGACGGAAGCTCGACCAGCGTCACCGTCGTCTCGGCCGCCGCGCTCGCCGCCACCCGCTGCAGGGCGTCGGCGACGAGGTTCCGCGCCCGCCGCTTCGCCTCGCTCGCGGCCTCCTCCTCCATCTGGCGGACCCGCCCGGCGAGCTCGTGCCTCACCTGCTCCTCCGAGTCGTGCAGGATCCGCGCCTTCGCCTCGCCGGTCGTCATCGACGAGATGCGCTCGAGCTCCTTCCGCTGTGCCTCCTTGAGCGCCTTCAACTCGTCCTGCAGCTGTTTCAGGTGCTGCTCGCGGTCGGCGATCCCCTGGTCTCGGCGCGTCAGCTCGGTCAGCTTGCGGGAGATGTCGTCCTCCTGGCCGAGCACGCGCTCCTCGATCTTGAGCACGGCGTCACGCCGCTCGCGCAGCTCGGTCTCGAGCTCCGCACGCAGCTTGATCGCCTGCTCCCTCGCCTCGATGTCGGCCTCGCGGCGCGTCGCCTCGGCGTCGCGGCGCGCCTCGTCGAGCAACAGGCTCCGCTCGCGCCGGGCCGAGGCCAGGCTCGAGCCGGACTGCCGCCGCAGCACGAGCAAGGTGACGCCGGAGCCGGCGGCTAGTGCGATCAGTACTGCGACGACGAGCATGGACGCTCCTACGGGCCTCCGCCCGCACACCGCGCACTCCGCCGATCGGCGTTCGCCGGCGCGCAAGCTGCGCGCCGCTCGATCTCAGCTCAGGTCGTCTGGCGCTGTAGGGCCCGGCGGCGCCGGCAGGATCGAGGACTGACTGTTGGGTTCAAGGATGGGTTCAAGGTGCGTGTCAGGCGAGCTGTCAGATGAGCAGTGGAATGTGTGTTGTGCAGGCAAATGATCTGGATATCCACCACTCTACAACTCAGGGGCCAGGCCCCGCAATCCCCGACCCGAACGCCGCTTCGAGTGCGTCTGCACCGAACCCCTTGCGCCGTAGCTGCCCCATCGTCTTGGCCGTGCGCCCGAGCCGGTCGGCGAGCTCGACGGCGCGTTCAGCCTCCGGCACGAGCCCGGCGAGCGCTGCCTCGATCGCGTCTGGGTCGACGCCGCGGCCCTGCAGGTCGAAGCGGATGGCGGCGTCACCCTGACCTCTCCCGGCAAGCGCTGCCGCGCGCTCGGCCGCAAAGCGGCCGTCGTCGACGTAGCCGAGCTGCGCGAGCCGCTCGAGCGCCTCGGTCCGTTCCTCCTCGCCGACGCCCGCCTTCGCAAGTCGCTCGTCGACCTCCGACCGCGAGCGGTCGCGGTGGCGCAGCGAACGCGCCGCCACCTCGATCGGATCCATCCGCCCGGACCTTCGCTCAGCGGGCCCCTGCGCCCGCCTTCGCGTCGCTCTGCGCCAGCTCGTCACCCGTCGCGGTCTGCGGCAGGAGCCGGGCCGAGATCACCTGCTCCGGCGGTGCCTGGGCCTGGATGGCCTGCAGGATCGCCTGGACGACGTCTGGATGCTCCTTGAGGAACGCCGTCGCGTTCTGGCGCCCCTGGCCGAGGCGTTCGTCGGCGAAGGAGAAGTACGAGCCCGATTTCTGGACGACCTTCCGGTCGAGCCCGGTCTCCAGCACCGTGCCCTCCCACGAGATGCCGTCGCCGTAGATGATGTCGAACTCGGCCTGCTTGAACGGCGGCGCAACCTTGTTCTTGACCACCTTGACGCGGACGCGGTTGCCGATCGCCTCCACGCCCTCCTTGAGTGTCTCGATGCGGCGGATGTCGAGCCGCACGGAGGCGTAGAAACGGAGCGCACGGCCGCCCGACGTGGTCTCGGGGCTGCCGAACATGACGCCGATCTTCTCCCGCAGCTGGTTCGTGAACAGGCAGATCGTGTCGGTGCGGTTGAGCGTGCCGGCGAGCTTGCGGAGCGCCTGCGACATCAGCCGCGCCTGCAGGCCGACGTGCGAGTCGCCCATCTCGCCCTCGATCTCGGCCTTCGGTGTCAGAGCGGCGACCGAGTCGATCGCGACCACGTCGAGCGCGCCGGAGCGGACGAGCAGCTCGCAGATCTCGAGCGCCTGCTCACCTGTATCGGGCTGCGAGACGAGCAGCTCATCGATGTTGACGCCGATCCGCTTTGCGTACGCCGGATCCATCGCGTGCTCGGCGTCGATGAAGGCGCAGATCCCGCCACGGCGCTGGGCCTCGGCGATCACGTGGTAGACGAGCGTGGTCTTGCCCGAGGACTCGGGCCCGAAGACCTCGGCGATGCGGCCGCGAGGCAGGCCGCCGACGCCGAGCGCGACGTCGAGCGAGAGCGAGCCTGTCGAGATCGCGCCGATCGCGACCTGGGCCTGGTCGTTCATCTTCATGACGGCGCCCTTGCCGAACTGGCGCTCGATCTGTCCCAGAACGTTGTCGAGTGCGTCTTCGCGATCCACTGTCTACCGACCTCCTAGGGCCACCGATTCGAGTACGTCGTAGCGTGCCCCCGTGGGCCGCAACGTCGAACAGTAGAGCGCCGCCCGGACGGCATCGACCTCGCCGAGCACCGGCAGGGGTGGGTCGAGACCCGGCGGGCGGCGAAACCGGGTGACGGTGACGTGCGGCAGCCACGGGCGCTGCTCCGGACGGTAGGAGCCGATGCGCTCGAGCCCGGCTTCGAGTGCTCGTGCGAGTGCCGAGCCGCCGCCGCCCCTGTCCTCGAACACGAGCATCCCGACCGAGCTCGTCTCGCGGTAGCGCTGCACGCGGAGCCGCACGGGGCCGCCGCCAGCGGCCGCCCCTGCGAGCTCGCGCACGATCCCGGGTAGCTCGGAGCGCGGGCGAGAGCCGAGGAAGGCAAGCGTGACGTGCAGATGTTCGGCGGGCACCAGGCGTCCGGCGGTGATGTGGGCTGCCTGCCAGCGGGCGAGCGATGCGACGACTGCCTCCGGCAGCTGCAGCGCGCAGAAGAGACGGGTGCGGTCATCGCCGGCCACGCTAGCGGCCGTCGCGTGACGTGTGTGTCACGCCTCTGTCAACAAGCGCCGCACGAGGTGCAGCGCCGAGACGGTGGCGCGGCCGCGAATCGTCTCCCGGTCACCGGGAAAGTCGAGCCGTAGGGCACGTTCGCCCGTCGGGCCGGCGGCGTGCACGAACACCAGGCCGACCGGCTTGTCGGGGGTCCCTCCACCCGGGCCCGCGATTCCCGTTACCGCGACCGCCACATCGGCGCGCAGCCTCTCGCGAGCACCCCGCGCGAGCTCGGCCGCAACCTCGGCGGACACCGCACCGTGCGCGGCCAGCGTCGCCGCAGAGACGCCGAGCTGCTCCTGCTTCGCGACGTCGGAATAGACGATCGCGCCACCGAGGAAGACATCGCTCGAGCCTGGAACGTCGGTCAGCCTCGCCCCCACGAGGCCGCCCGTACACGACTCGGCCGTCGCCAGGGTCAGGCCGCGGGTGCGGAGCAACTCGAGGACGAGCTCGGCCGTCCCCATTTCCCGCCGCGAGAACAGAAACCGGCCGGCATCGTCGACGAGCCGCCGCTCGATCGCATCGGCCTGCTCGGCACCACCGTTCTCGACAAACAGATCGACGTGGAGCTCGAAGTCCCGCGCGCAGATCGTCACGTCGACCCCGTCACCGTCGCCTCCGGCGGCCGCCAGCGAGCGTGCGATCGCGGACTCGGAGACACCGTAGAAGCGAAGCACTCGGCGCTCGGGCACCTGGGAGCCTGCGAGGACGCGGCGCAGTGGCTCGGTCTCGAGTACGCGCGGCCAGAGCTGCTGCAGCTCGCTCGGCGGCCCCGGCAAGGCCACGGCCACGCACGAAACCATGTCGAGGACGACCGCCGGCGCCGTCCCGACCAGGCCCAGCCACAGGGCGCCATCGGGCAGCGTCGCCTGTTTCGTGACGCCCTCGGCGAAGTCGCCGTACGGTCGGTTCAGCCGCGCGGCGATCCGCTGCGAACGTTCCTCGATCGCCTGCCTGAGCGGCTCTTCGACGTGCACGTCGACGCCCGCAGCCCGTGCGAGCAGCTCGATCGTGCGGTCGTCGTGCGTCGGTCCGAGGCCCCCGGAGATCACGAGTAGGTCACTGGTCAGCCCATCGGTGAGCGCCGCTTCCAGGTCGGCCGGGGCGTCGCCGACCACCGTGATGCGCGCCGGGTCGACGCCGAGCCGCAGCAACGACGCTGCCAGGAATGGGCCGTTTCGGTCGTACCGGTCGCCGCGGACGAGCTCGGAGCCCGATGCGACGATCGCTACGCGCGGGCGGGGTGCCAACCCGTGGCCGTGACGATGATCACCTGCGGCTTCAGACCGGGCACGTGGACCTGCTTGCCGCGGACCTCGATGCGCAGATTCTCGGGCGAGTCGATCGAGACCCACAGCTGCCTGCCTCGAATGGCGACCGTGCTGTCGCCCTTTTGCACCGTCCCGTCGTACTTGACCGCACCGGTCGCAGACACCGCGCGAGCGGTCACGTGTGTGGCCCCGCGCACTGCTTTCACCGAGAGGAGCGGCGGCGTCACGCGCGGCCCCTGCACCGTCTTCGGTCGTGTGACTGCACCCGGCTTCTTGTCACTCGTGGTCCACGCGGAGATGACGATCACGGTGAAGACGGTGATCGCCGCGAGCGCAAACAGGACGACCGCCGTCTCGGTGCGGCGGTTGCGGCGTTGGGGCCGAGCGTTCGAGCGACGTGGTTGGGCGCGACGCGCATCGTGCTCCGCACCCGAGACGAAACGCGAATTGAACTCGTCGACATAGAGCTGTCCGTCGAGCCCGAGGTACTCGGCGTACGTACGCAGGAAGCCTTTCACGTACGTCTCGGCCGGCAGCAACTCGAACTGATCGTCCTCGAGGGCACGCAGATACTTGCCGCGGATCTTGGTCGTCGCCTCGGCCTGCGCGAAGTCGATCCCGCGGCGAATGCGCGCTTCTTTGAGGCTGTTCCCGATCTCGAACACGGCTTGCTAAGGGTAGCCGCCCTATTGCGCCCAGACCAGCACGCCGTAGACGCCGAGCGCGAGCGCTGCGGTGACTCCGACGTAGAGGCCTGCCCAGGCTGCAATCCGGCCCGTTCGGACGGGGCCTGCGTCGCCGGGCCTGATGCTGCGCGCTGCCGCCAGGCGGGCGCGGCGCGAGGCGAAGATCGCGATCAGGGCGAGGCCGATCGAGACCGGCGCGCCGACGTACAGCGACTGCAGCAGGCTGACGCTGGCGAGCCGCTGCGAAGCCGCGACCGCCACCGGCACCGCGAGCACCCCCAGCACGCCGAGCACGAGGGCGACGCGGGCGGGTCTACTGTTTGTCATACGGTCGGCCGGCGGCGGCCGGGCCGATGGAGCGGCCGATCAGGCCGCCGACCGCGATCAGGGTCAGCACGTACGGCAGCGCCTGGAACAGGGTTCCCCACTGGTTGCCGTAAGCATCCGGCAGGCGGTCGGCAAGCGCGCTCGAGAAGCCGAAGAGCAGCGTCGCCGCCCAGGTCGGGAACGGGCGCCACTTGCCGAACACGAGCGCCGCGAGGCCGATGAACCCGATCCCGCGGGTCATTCCCTCGTTGAAGGAGTGGACGAAGCCGATCGATAGGTACGCCCCACCCATCGCCGCGATCGCGCCGGAGCCGATCACCGCGATGTACCGGACCTTGTAGACGGAGATGCCGACCGTGTCTGCGGCGCGTGGATGCTCGCCGACGGCGCGCAGGCGCAGGCCGGCCGGCGTTCGGAAGACGAGGATGTACGTGCCGACCAGCAGGACGAACGAGAGCCAGATCATCAGGTTCAGCTGACCGAAGATCGGGCCGATGAAGTACCAGTCCTGCAGGAACTTCAAGTGCACGTCTGGGATGCCCGGGATGTCGCCGGGCGTGCCGCTGTCGCCGTACTTGTCGATGAAGAGGTAGCCGGTCAA
Organism: Gaiellaceae bacterium; assembly: GCA_036006925.1. Taxonomy (GTDB): domain Bacteria; phylum Actinomycetota; class Thermoleophilia; order Gaiellales; family Gaiellaceae; genus PALSA-600. The sequence continues at coordinate 15,625 of DASYPH010000193.1, read as the reverse complement.
GCCGAGCGCGATGAAGTTGATCGCTGTACCGGAGATGATCTGGTCGACCTTCAGGTGGATCGCCCAGACGGCGTGGATTGCCGCCATTCCCATACCGGCGAGCGCCGCGGTGAGGAGCCCGATCGTCCACGCCCAGCTGCCGGCCCACGAGCTCGCCCAGATGTCGCCCCAGATGCCGAAGAACGCACCCGTGAGCAGCATCCCTTCGAGCGCCACGTTGATCACCCCACTCCGCTCGCAGTAGAGCCCGCCGATCGCCGCGTAGGTCAGCGGCGTCGCGTAGCGGAGCGTCGCCGCCCCGAGCGAGCTCCAGACCACCACGCTGTCGAGATGCGAGATCGACGAGCGCGTCGCCAGCAGGCCCAGTCCGATCCCGAGCAGGCCTGCCGCGATCGCGCCGCCACCGACACGGTGCTCATCCCGGGCCCAGGCCCAGATGCCGAGCAGAATCGCGATCATCCCGACGAAGATCGGCAGCGCGGCGGTCCGCGCGGCCACTGGCGGCAGCGCCAGCCAGAACGCCAGGGCCCCGAGCGCGATCCCGAACACTCCGATCGTGCGCGGGTGACCCCAGCGGATACCACCGACGCGTGCCGTGATGGCGGTCATGCCCGGCTCCTCCGCACCCACCGCACGACCCCGTTCAGGTTCAGCCCGACGAAGAGGATCACGAGGCCCTGGATGATCGTCGTCAGGTTGCCCGCCAGATCGGGACGGAAGATCGACGGGTCGAGCTGCCGACCTGAGGTGCCGTTGATCAGCGCGCCGAACAGCAGCGAGGCGAAGCCGACCCCGACGGCAGTGTTCCTTCCGAGCAGCGCAGCGGCTAAGCCGATGAACCCGATCTGGTTCGCCTGAATGTCCGTTTCACCGATCCGGTACTCCCAGCCCGTGATGTCGATCGCACCCGCGAGGCCGGCGAACGCACCGGAGATCGCCATCGCGAGGAAGTAGTTGCGGGCGACCGAGATGCCGCTGTAGCGGGCCGACTCGGGGTTGAAGCCGACGGCGCGCACCTCGAAGCCGAGGGTCGTGCGGTTGATGATGATCCAGTAGACGACCAGCATCGCGATCGCGATGAAGATCCCGATCGAGAGGCCCTGCAGCAGCTTGAGCCCCCAGAAGACCGGAAGCTTCGCACCCTCGACGATGTCGCTGGAGATCGGGATCGACGGCTGGGTCGAGTTCTGCAGAGGGCCGCCCTGCCCGAAGAGATACGACCCGACCCAGACCGCGATCCAGTTGAGCATGATCGTCGAGATCACCTCGTGCGCTCCGACGGTCGCCTTCAGGAGCCCGGCAATGCCGGCATACGCGGCGCCGGCAAGCGCACCGACGACGAGACAGAGCACCACGTGCACGAACGGGTTCAGGTTGGAGAACGACGAGCCCAACCAGACCGCGAAGATCGTGCCGGCGAAGTACTGCCCCTGGCCACCGATATTGAACATCCCGCAGCGGAACGCAAAGGCCACGGCGAGGGCGGTGAGGATGATCGGCGTCGTCAACAGCAGGGTCTGCTGCAGGTTCTGTGCGGCGACCGAGGACGTGTCGAACGGGAACCACATCTTCGACGTCGCGAAGGGAACGCGCGCCGAGAAGCTGCCGACATGGAAGAACCAGTTGAGACCGGTGCCGTTGAAGACTGCGTGGTAGACCTTGAACGGGTCCTTGCCGGTCAGGACGACGACGAGCCCGCCCATCAGGAACGCGATCAGGGTGGTGACGGCCGGCCCGATCGCGCCGGTCACCCAGCGGAGCCCGGCCGGCAAGCGGCGCCGTTGCGACGGCGGCTCCGGAAGCGTCGGCGCCGGTGTCTGGCCCGGCTGGACGGCTGCTTCCTCGGTCATGCGACCGCCTCCTCGCGACGACCGCCGGTCATCGCAAGCCCGAGCTCCTCCTCGGTCGCTGTCGGCGGGAACTCGCCGACGATCCGTCCCTCGTAGATGACGAGGATCCGGTCGGAGAGCGACAGAATCTCCTCGAGTTCGAGCGAGACCAGCAGCACCGCGCGTCCCGAGTCCCGCTGTTCGACCAGCCGGCGATGCACGAACTCGATCGCGCCGACATCGAGGCCCCGGGTCGGCTGCGCGGCGATCAGAACCTTCGGGTTGCTGTCGATCTCGCGGGCCAGCACGATCTTCTGCTGGTTGCCGCCCGAGAGCGCGCCTGCCGGCGTCGTCGGCGAACCGCCGCGGACGTCGAACTCCTGCAGCAGCTTCCGCGACCGCACCAACATTGCGCGCAGATTGAGGAAACCGAGCCGCGAGTTCGGAGGCTTGCGGTAGGAGGAGAGCGCGAGGTTCTCGGTCAGCGAGAAGAAGAGCACGAGCCCGCGGCGATGACGATCTTCCGGAATGTGCCCGACGCCGGCGTCGATCGCCTCTCTCGCACTCGCGTGCGTCAGGTCGACACCGTCGACCAGGATCCGGCCCGCTTTGACGTGCCGCAGGCCGGTGATCGCGTCGATCAACTCGCTCTGACCGTTCGCGTCGACGCCGCACAGCCCGAGGATCTCGCCGGCGTGCACCTCGAAGCTCACGTCGCGGACCGCTTCGAGCTCACGGTCGTCGATCACGGTCAGGCTCTCGACCTCGAGCAGCGCCGCGCCTGGGTGCGGCGGCGTCTTGTCGACGTTCAGCAACACCTCGCGACCGACCATCATCCTCGCCAGGCTCTCCTCGGTCGCACCTTCGGCGGGGATCGTGTCGACGACCACTCCCCGGCGCAACGTCGTGATCCGGTCGGCGATCTCGAGCACCTCGTTCAGCTTGTGCGAGATGAAGATGATCGACTTCCCCTGGGCCTTCAGCGAGCGGAGGATCTCGAACAGCTCTTTGGCCTCCTGCGGCGTCAGCACCGCTGTCGGCTCGTCGAGAATCAGGATCTCGGCGCCGCGGTAGAGCGCCTTCAGGATCTCGACGCGCTGCTGCTGACCGACGCTGATCCGGTCGACGCGGGCGTTGGGGTCGACGATCAACCCGTAGCGTTGCGACAGCTCGCGGACCCGCTCGCGGGCAGCGTCGTAGTCGAGCAGGACACCCGCCCGCTTCGGCTCCGTCGCCAGCACGATGTTCTCGGCGACGGTCATCACCGGAATCAGCATGAAGTGCTGGTGCACCATCCCGATGCCGTGCTCGATCGCCGCCTTGGTCGACCCGAGCTCGATCGGCTTTCCCTCGAGCAGGATCTGCCCCGCGTCCGGGGTGTAGAGCCCGTAGAGGATGTTCATCAGGGTCGACTTGCCCGCGCCGTTCTCGCCGAGCAGTGCGTGAACTTCACCGTGGCTGAGATCGAAGTTGACGTCGTCGTTGGCGAGCACGCCCGGGAACCGCTTGGTGATCCCGCGCAGCTCGAGAAGAGGTGCGTCCGCCATGGGTCGGCGCGATCCTACCCGGAGAGCGTTCGACCGCTCGCCAGCTGCTCGGCGAACGCGCGCGCCTGGACGGCGACGGTCTCTGGCAGCAGCGGATCGAGGTGCCTGACCGCGATCGCACCGCTTGCCGCGCCGAAGACGATGTCTTCCCGACCGTGGTAGCGGCCGTGGACGGCGTCGCGTACGACCTGTGCCGCGGCCACGTTCGGAAGTTGGAAGTCGGAGAGCTCGAGGCCGGGCTGGTTGCGCTCATGTGCGCCGTCGAGGGCCGCTGCCGCGCAGAGCCCGCGCGGCGCCATGATCAGCGTGGCGCCGCGACCGACAGCCGTCAGCGCGGACTCCTTGCAGGCAGCCGGCCGGTCGATCGACCACTGCCGCAGGATCGTCGTCCCCGGCTCGACCGCATGGACACCCTGGACGAATGCCGCGACGAGCGGGGCGTCGCGCGGGCCGACCCAGGCGACCCGCCGGTTGGTCTGCCCACGAACAGCGAGACCGGCGATGGCGCCGGCGAGCCGAGCTGCCTGGTCGTCCCGCACGAGCACGCCGGCCAGATTCGGCAGGCGATGCGCCGCCGCCGACGCACCGACGAGCGCGTAGTGGGTCGAGGGGTGCGCCAGCGCGGCTTCCGGCACCGACACGGACGTCCGCGGCGTTGCCACCGCGAGCACGAGCGACTCTTCCGCGGCAGCGTGCAACGACATCCACTCGATCACGGCTCCGGCTGCCTGCACCTGCAGCGGGCCGACGACCCCGACGCGCAACCCGACGGGCGCCCGCGCCGCCGTCGTCGTGGTCGAAGGCGCCCGGCCGCTCGCTCCACCACAGCCCGAGGCGAGCAGCAAGAGAGCGATCGGCGTCACGACGAGGCAGGCGTGCCTCACGAGCCGAGCTCCGGAAACGAGACGGGGCGAGCCATGTGGCCCGCCCCGTCTGGACAACAGATCCCGCCCGTCCTACTTGACGGTGGTCGGAATGCCCTTGATGTCGCCGAGCTCGAGGTGCTTGAGCTGTGTGGCGACCGCGGACCTGATCGCGACGGGAACCCTGGGGCTCCACTTGCCAATGCCAACACCGTTGATCTTCGCGCCGTAGGTGACGTTCCTGCCACCCAGCAGCTTGCCCTTCTTGGCGTTCTGGATCGCGGAGTTCACGGCGACGTCGACGCGCTTGAGAGCGCTCGTCATCACGTGTGGGCCGAGATACCCCTGGTCAGCGTCGACGCCGATACCGAAGACCGACTTCTCCTTCGCAGCGTCGAGCACGCCCAGACCGCACTGGCCGGCGACCTGGAACTCGACCGTCGAGCCCTGAGCGATCTGGTTGAGCGCCTTCTCCTTGCACTTCGCCTGAGCGACGAAGTCCTGGGAGTAGTCGTTCAGCACAGTGATGCCCGGGAACGCCTTCTTGGCGCCGTACTGGAATCCGGCGATGTACCGGTCGACCGGCGGGATCTTGAGACCGCCGACCGAGCCGACTGCCTGACCGCCTGTGGACTTGACGTAGAGCCCAGCGGCGTAGCCGACGAGGTAGCCGGCTTCCTGCTCCTTGAAGAGCAGACCCTGGACGTTCTTCGGCTTGTGCTTCATGGACGTCACGTCGACGTCGACGATCGCGAACTTGTTCTTGGGATATGCCGTCGCGACGGCGTCCATCGCATCGGTCATCAGGAACCCGACGCCGATCGTGATCCCGGCGCCCGACTTGGCGCACGCCTGCAAGTTCGGGATGTACTCGGCGGGCGACTTCGACTGGATCACACGACCCGCGACGCCGCTCTTCTTCGCCTTCTGGAGGCCGACATATGCGAGGTGGTTGAACGACTTGTCGTTCAAGCCGCCGATGTCGGTGACCAGACAGGCGCTAAATGCTTTGGGGGCCGCAGACGCCGAGCTCGAGCCGCGCAACGCGGCGAAGAGCGACGCCAGAAGCACCGTCACGACCGCAAGGGTCGTGAGCGTGATCACACGCTTCCTCACTTGGATGAATCCTCCTCTTAGTTTCTGTCACAGGGGGGACTGGCAGGCGCCAGCCTAACCTGGTTTACAGACGGTGGAAAGGGCTGCAGGTTAGTAGCACGCCTTAGTCCAGCGTGGGCGCCGCCACCCGTTCCAGCTCGTGCTCGGCGATCAGGACGCGACGGGGTTTCGAGCCCTCGTAGGGAGAGATGATGCCGCGCCGCTCGAGCATGTCGACCAGCCGCCCGGCTCGGGTGTACCCCACCCGCAGACGGCGCTGCAGCAGCGAGACACTCGCCGTCTGCGCCGTCACCACGACCTCGATCGCCTTGTCGAGCAGCGGGTCCTCGTCCGGGTCGAACTCGCCGTCGTCGGAGTCCGACTCGTCGACGAACACCTGGGGTAGTTCGAGGAAGCTCTCGTCGACGACCTGTTCGCGCTGGGTGCGCGTCTGCTCCACGATCAGCGCGATCTCCTCCTCCGTGACGAAGGCGCCCTGGACACGCTGCAAGCGCGAGGTTCCGAGTGGCTTGAACAGCATGTCGCCCTGGCCGAGCAGGCTTTCCGCGCCGTTCGAGTCGAGAATCACCCGCGAATCGGTCTGCGACGAGACCGCGAACGCGATGCGCGACGGCACGTTCGCCTTGATCATCCCCGTGATCACGTCGACGGAGGGGCGCTGCGTGGCGAGCACGAGATGGATGCCGACGGCGCGCGACTTCTGGGCGAGCCGGATGATCGAATCCTCGACCTCCTGCGGGCTGACCATCATCAGGTCGGCGAGCTCGTCGATCACCACCAGCAGGTAGGGAAGCGCGTCCTCGCCGCGCTTCCGGAATGCGCGGTTGGCCTCGGCGAGATTGCGGGCACGCACCTGGCTCAGCCGTTCGTACCGCCGCTCCATCTCCGTGACCACGTTCAGGAGAACGGCGCTCGCCTCCTTCGGGCTCGACACGACCGGTGTGAGGAGGTGCGGGATCGACTCGTAGTGGTTGAGCTCGATCCGCTTCGGGTCGATCAGGATCAGCCGCGCCTCGTCCGGTGTGGCCCGGAGCAGAATCGAGGTCAGGATCGTGTTGATGCAGCCGGACTTACCCGAGCCGGTCGTTCCGGCGATCAAGATGTGCGGCATGCGCGCGAGGTCTGCCCAGACGGCGGCGCCGGAGATGTCCTTGCCGAGCCAGACCGAGAGCGGGCTCGCGGCCTGCGGCAGGTCGTCGTAGATATCGCCGAGCGTGACGATGCTCGGGCTCAAATTCGGGACCTCGACGCCGACCGCCTGCTTGCCGGGGATCGGAGCGAGGATGCGGATCTCGGTCGTGGCGAGCGCGTAGCTGAGATCGTCCTTCAGGTTCGCGACCTTGCCGACCTTCGTCCCGGGTGCGAGTTGCAACTCGTAGCGGGTGACACGCGGACCCGAGATCTGGCCGATCACCGTCGCCTCGACCCCGAAGTGAGCCAGGCAGGTGACGAGCGCGTCGGCCACACGCTGGCTGGCGTCCGCGTTCGGACCGCTGCCTCCCTTCGACTTCCGCAGGACGCTGCGGTCGGGTAGCTCGTACTCGGCGAGCGGCGCCGATGGCAGGTCGAAGAGCACCTCCTGCGACTCGTGCGTCTCTTCCTCGAACGGGTCGGGCTCGCGCACGAACAGCGTCGGCGCCGGTCCCGAGACCGTCTCCGACACGAGGTCCGGATAGTCGTGCTTGACGTCGACCGGTGGTAGAGGGGCAGGCAGACCGGGGTCGCTGAGCGAGTCGGGCTCGTGTGCTTGCCGCGTTGCCCGCAGCGTGGTGTGCGCGCGCTGCACCGCGTGCCCCGACCTGCGGAGGATCGCTCCGAGGCTGGCGCCGGTCAGAAAGAGCGTGCCGGCGACGGTCAGCAGGACGCCGAGGATCGTCGCTCCGGTCGTCCCGAGCCCGAGCGCCGCGAGCGACTCGAGGCCGTCGCCGACGACGCCGCCGTGACCGGTGCCGAGCGTCAGCAACAGGCCGGCAAGCGCGATTGCGAGACCGAGTCGGAACGGGCGGACGTCGATCAACTCGCTCTTCGCCACCATCAGCACGCCGAGCGGGACGAGCACGAGAGGTGCGATGTAGGCAGCCGCCCCGATCGCGGCGCGGACGAGGCCGCCGACCGGTCCGCCGCTGAAGCCGAGCCAGAGCACGGCGGCCAGAAAGATGCCGACCGCGCCGAGCGCGAGCCCGATCAGCTCTGGGTAGTGATGTGCGTGGGCCGGCCTGCGTGCACGCGGCTTCTTGGTGCCGCGACGCTTCTTGACGCGGCTCGGTGTTTTCGGGGACGTCTTGTGAACCCGCCTTCTGCGCGCCATGCGAGGCTCTTCGCGCTCTGCGGGGTCAGTCCTTCCGGGTGAACGAGGCCGTCAGCATTCCGAAGTACGTGGGCACCTCGTAGGACAGCAGCTCGACTTCGAGCGCGTCCCCGACCGCGCCGTGCAGCATCAGGAGCTGCCAGAAGCTGTCGGCCTTGGCGGCCACCGCCCACTCGGGGTCGATCGCCTCGAGCTCGCCGAGCCGGTTGCCGCGGACGAGCTCCTGGATCCGCTCGTCGTACGGGGCTGATTCCGCCGCGAAGCCGTACGGACCGTCCTCTGTGTGACCATGGCCGTGGTCGGCGCTCGCGATCAGCGCGACGCGCCGCGAGCCGGTCGCCCGGGTGAGTGCCGCACCTGCGCGAACGTGCTCCCTGTTCGGCCTGGCCCGGCACGGCGTGACCACGACGGCGGGCGCCCGCATGAACCAGAGCGGGATCATCGCGCCCCAGTCGAGTGGCATCGTCGAGGCCCCGGCGACGGTCGAGCCGAACGTGATCCCGAGCGCCGGCAACCCGTCCATCTGCAGCTCGGCGATGCAGTCCGCCGCGAGCTCCGGGTCGCCCGGGCCTTCGTAACGCTCGCTCGAGTCGCTCCACTGTGCCGCGTCGCCCTCGACACGCAGTGAGCGGACAACGGCGAAGTGGTCGTCGATGTGGAGGCCGTGGGGCGTCAGCACGATCACCGCGGTGGGTCGAGAGGCCGCGAAGCGCCGGCCGAGCTCCTCCATCCCTTGCCGCGTCACACCTTGCGGCTGGTCGAAGACCTGGCCGCCGTGCGGCGCGATCGCTGCGAAGACGATCACCGCCGGTTACCCGAACGAGCTGATCCGCGAGACGACAAGCTCGGCGAAGCGCTCACCGTCGATATCGAGGCCAACCTTCGCGTTCGGCTCGCCGAAGTGCTCACGGCCGCGCCAGTCGACATTCGTTCGCCCCCAGCTCGGACCGGTCGAGCAATCGACGTCGATGAACGCGGCGCGCACCTCCATCAACGTCCGGTCGATGACGTGCGCGACGCAGACCGGGTCGTGCATCGGCGAACCGTCGAGGTCGGGATAGCGGGCCTTGTGGAAGCGGGCGTAGAAATCCATCAGCTCGGCGACCACCTTGCCGACGTTGCCGGCGCCGCGCATGCGTTCCGTGTGGGCGTCCGTGATCAGCGCGCGGTGCGTCACGTCGAGGCCCACCATCGTCGTGTCGAATCGCTCGACGAGGACGCGCTGGGCCGCCTCGGGATCGGCCCAGATGTTGAACTCGGCGGCGGGCGTCCGGTTCCCTTCGCCGATCGCGCCGCCCATCACGACGAGCCGTTCCGGTCGGGCGTCGGGATGCAGCGAGCAGAGCAACCCGACGTTCGTCAGCGGCCCGGTGGCGACCAGGGTCAGCTTGCCGCCGCGACGGCGAAGCTCCTCGGCGATGAAATCGACAGCGTGCTGGTCGCGCGCTTGTGCGCTCGGTGCGGGCAGGTCGGGCCCGTCGAGCCCCGACTCGCCGTGCACGTGAGCCGCGACGTCGCGGGCACGAACGAACGGCTTGTCGGCTCCCGCGAAGACGGGGATGTCGGAGCGGCCGGCAAGCTCGAGCACCTTGAGCGCGTTGGCGGTCGTCTTGTCGAGCGTCTGGTTGCCGGAGACGGTGGTGATCGCAACGAGCTCCAGCTCGGGTGAGGCCAGTGCAAGCAGGATCGCGATCGCGTCGTCGTGGCCCGGGTCGCAGTCGAGGATGATCGGTGTCGGCGTCATCTTGCGAGTATGCCCGGCGTCGGTCGCATTGCCGCACGAGCACGTCGTCGCACCTGATCCTGCTCCTCGCGTTCGCGTCTGCTACAGGACGCGAACAGCTCGCCTCCGCTAGTACCCGTAACCGCCGGAGCTGACGGCTTTCTTCACCAGCTTCCCGGAGGAGTCGCTTACGTACCACAACTTCTCGAAGCCTTCGCCCTTTGCCTGGCCGGCCTTGCTGTCACCCGAGTAGCGGTAGAGCGTGAGACCTGCGTAGGTGACCTGGATCCGTCCGTCCGGCCGCTTGACCGTCCCGAGCTTGCTCTTGGTGATCCCGGGCCCCGCTGTCGGCTTCGTTCCCTTCGGAACGACGAGCGGCGGCCAGATGGTGGCGCAAGCACCCGAGCAGGTGATGTTTCCGCCCTTGTCGGTGGTGATGTGGTAGAGCGTCCTGCCGTTCTGGTCGACGAGGATCGTGGTGTTCAGCGTCGCGTTGTGCGCCGTCCGAACCGTCCCCGCGACATGAACGGCGGCGAACGCCGCGCCCGCAGCGAACAGTGCGACCAGGCCGACAACCAGCACGTGCGTCTTCGCGTGACTTTTCATTTCCGACCTCCCAAGGATCTCGACACCGGGAAGTACGACGTTGCCCCGTGCGACGGTTTCTCCGACGCGCGCGCGTTAACGCGCGGTCAATGTCGCCGCGGCGAGCCCGAAGGGGCGAGAAGGCCGAGCCGTCGTCGCACTGTGTGCGAGTGTTACCAGATGCCCACTAGGTGCTCGGTTCGGTGCGAATGACCTGGCGCATCCGCGGAAGTTACTTCGAGTCCTGCAACTGCGATGCGATCTGCCCGTGCCGAAGGATCAATGGCGTTCCCGGGGGCCGATCGACCCATGGCGAATGCCTCGGCGTCCTGTCCTGGGTGATCGAGAAGGGTGAGGCCGAGGACGTGACCCTCGACGGTCTCAAGGTCGCGTTGGCGACCCGGTACCACGACGACGAGCCCGGCTCGCCGTGGAGCTTCGTGATGTACGTGGATGCGCGAGCCGACGCCGCGCAGCGCGACGCCCTCGCGGCCATCTATACGGGTCGCCTCGGAGGCGATGCACTCAAACACTTCCCCTGGGCGTGGAAGGACGCGAAGCGTCTCGATCTGCGTCCGGTCGAGATCGAGGTGTCCCACGAGCCGAGACGGCAGTGGTTGCGCATCCGTGACCAGGTCAGCGTCCGGATCCGCGAAGTCTGGACAGGCTCCGAATCCGTCACCTGCGTGATTCCCGGACACGACCAGCACGGTGAGGAACTGATCGCCGACGAGCTCCGGGTGCACGATGGCCTTCTCCGCTTCGAGTACCACGGCAACTGCGGCTACTCGGCCGCCTTCGATTACAGCGGCTGACCAGGGCTCGGCCGGTCGTCGAGCGAGCTGAGCAAGTCTGCGAGCTCGTCCGGCTGCGTGAGAAACGGCGAATGGCCCGAGTCGAGCTCGAGCACACGCGCGCCGTGGGCGCGAGCCGTACGGATCTGCCAGGCTGGGTCGACCGCGGCATCCTGCAGGGTCGCGATGACGACGTCGCCAGGTCCGAATGGTGCGGGCACCGGCTCAACCCGCGCCTGGCGCCGGAGCTGCGCGAACGCCCAGTCGGACTGCGTGCGCGAACAGTCAGGGTACATTCGCGCCGCAGCCGTGTCCGCATCCGGCCAGTAGGAGCGGTCGCGAGTGTCGCGCATCGTTCCACCGAAGCCCTCGACGAAGCACTCGTCATAGACGCGCTCGAGCGGGGGAAGCGCGGCGAGATAGACGCGAGCGCGGGCCTCGACGTGCGGGATCGTGAGTCCGCCGAGCGAATGGCCGACGACGATCGCGTCCGGCTGCGGGCCGACCTCGCGGGCATAGTCGAGCGGCGTCAGCCCGACGTCCTCGCACGGGAGGTCGGGAGTCGCGACGTCATGACCGCGATCCTCGAGTTCCTCGGCAAGCCGACGGAAGCACCAGCCGCCGTGCCAGGCTCCGTGCACGAGGATGAACCGCGCCATCGGGCGAGTATCCACCCTCCCCGGCCGGCTCGGGAATGCCGCCTGCGCGCGCGAACGTTGTGAGTGAACAGCATGTCGGCCGGAATCCCCGTGACCGGGGTGAGTGAACTGGTGCTCGGGGTACTCGACCTCGAACGAGCCGAGCGGTTCTACGCAGACGTACTCGGTTTCCCCGTCGTTGAACGGTGGGACGAGGGCGGCCGGGTGTGGCTGATGGCCGGAACCCGAACCCGGATCGGTCTCTGGCGGCCCCAGGTGGGGATTGCGAAGGCCCGGGGCGGGCTTCACGTTCACTACGCGATGCACATCGACGACGCGGATTTCGATGCCGCGGTCGAGCGACTGCGAGGCAACGGGTGCGAGACGGAGGTCGTCTCGTTCGCTGACGACGATCGCGGTCGCGCCCTTTACGTCACCGATCCTGACGGGAACGTTGTCGAGTTCTGGACGTGGGACGTCCAGGGCCATCTCAGCGCCGACTGAGCGCTAGAGCTCGAGAGTGACGTCCGAGCCCGGGTAGCCGTGCGTTTCAGCGCCGACCGCCGAACTCCCAGTTGTGGATCTCGATCTCGGGGAACGCTCCGAGCCCGGTTTGCTCGGCCTGGATGAGCGCAGCGACAGCCTCGCGATCCGGCGCCTGGAGGGCCAGCGCGACTCCGTCCGGCTCACCGTCCTCGAGAGTGATGAGTGCTCCGTACAGGATCAGCCGCTCCAGCAGTGTTGCTGGGAGGGTCTCCGCCGGGACGGACCGGCCGGGCGAACGGCCGATGACCAGGAATCGCGGCTCTGCCGCTCGAGCCGAGAACTCCCACATCGAGCGGCCGAGCAGGTTCTCGAACCGCCAGACCCCGTGCTCGCGGTAGACGCCTGCACGATTGTTCGGTTCCTGCGCAACGAACTCGCGCGCTGCATCGACGCTGGGCAACGAGAGAACGTGAAGGCTGCCGGTCGCTCTCTCGCGGTTGATATCGAGCGTCGGCCCGCGGGCGATCATCGACTCCGCGAACCTGTCCATGTACGACCAGTGTTCCTCCAGCAGCTCCCGGTCGTCACGAAGCTCGGCCGTCTCGGCGGCATCTCGGCTGTACACGAAGAAGTCCAAGGCACTACCGAGCGAGGATCGTTTCGAGCTCGCCGGCGTCAGGAAGTGAAGGTTGCGCGCCGTGGCGCGAAGCGGCAATCGCCCCGGCTGCGCACGCACGAACGAGAGCCTCGTCGCGCGGTCGTCCCTCGAGCAGCGAGACGACGAGGCACGCGGCGAACGCGTCACCGGCGGCCGTGCCGTCGACGGCTGCGACGTGTGGAGGCGTGGCGCGGGCGACTTCGCGTCCGTCCTCGAACAGCGCTGCCCCCGCGGCGCCGTACGTCACGGCGACCAGCTTCCCGCGCGCGACGGATTCATGCTCGAGCTCGTTGACGATCAGCAGGTCGGGTATGACTTGCACCGGGCGCGCCGGCGAAGCGTTGAGCGCGAAGAAGCTCGCTTCCTCCGCCGCCGCTGCCACGACGGCGTCCGGGACCTCGAGCTGACACAGGACAGCGCCTCCCGGGGACCCCGGACGCACGGCGGCGTTTGCGCCGGGGACGACGACGATCTGATTCTCACCGTCGTCGGCGACCAGGATCACTGCGATCCCGGTCGTACCGGTCCGCTCCACGTCCAGTGCCACACCGGCAGCCTGGAGCCCGGCCAGTGCCTCGTCGGCCAACACGTCCCGGCCGACCGCGCCGATCATCCAGACGTTCGCGCCCAACCGGGCTGCGGCCACCGCCTGGTTCGCGCCCTTGCCGCCGGGGAATCGCTCGAAGCTGGTACCTGCGATCGTCTCGCCCGGCCGCGGTAGGACCGGGACGCGTGCGACCAGGTCGAGGTTGATCGACCCGACGACGGTCAGCTCGACGGGCACTGTTTCCCCTTACGCAGCGATCGCGCGCAGATCGTCGAGCGCGCGGCCGAGCAGGTTCTCGCGCAGGTCGAACAAGCCCGCCCAGAGCGAGCCACGGTCGACGGCCGAGTGCCAACGAACCTGCGACGACAGCCCCTCGAGCGCGCGAACGAGCACGGCGAGCTCCAGGTAGGCGGCGGCAACACGGTGCGCCGCGACCTTCACGCCGGCACGGTCGAGGACCGGTTCCCAGTCGACGAGCTCGGCACGGCTCGGCTCGCCGAACCACGACCTGCCCTCCGCCGAGCCCGCCTCGAGCTCGAGCAGGTAGCGGCCGAGTGGTCGTTCGAGGCCTGCCAGCGCCGTCTCGACGCGATCCGCTGCGTGTCGCAGCGCTGCCTGGCGGCGACCCGGCGTTCCCGGATCGGCGTCGCCTCGCGCCCAACGCTCGAGCAGCCGGCAGAACGCCAACGACGCCACCTCGACCGCGAGCAGCTGTGCAACGAGGCGCCGAGCGGTCAGGCTCTCGACCGCGTGCTCGTCGATCACCGCCGCCCACTCGGGCCGGGACGCGAGCGAGGTCAAACCTCCACCACCACCGGCAGGATCATCGGGCGGCGACGGGTCCGGTCGTACACGAGCTGGCCGATCCCGTCATGCAGGTGCTCCTGCAGCAACTTGATCTCGCGGATGTCATCGGCGAGCAGGTCCCGGACGATCTCGTGTGCTTCCTGACGCATCTCTTGCAGCAGCTCCTCGTCCTCGGCGAACCCGCGCGTGATCAGCTCCGGCTGTGAGGCGCCACCGTCCGCGATCGTCGTGACCACGATCAGGACGCCGTCCTCCGACATGTGGCGCCGGTCGCGCAACGCCACGTCCGACACGTCCCCGATCCCGAGGCCGTCGACGAACGTCACTCCGACCTCGACGCGGCCCGCGACGCGGACACCGGCCTGGGACAGCTCGACGACATCCCCGTTCTCGACGATCACGATCGAGCTCGCAGGAACGCCGGCGTCCTGCGCGAGGCGTGCGTGCGCGGCCTGCATGCGGTATTCGCCGTGGATCGGCATCACCGCCTTGGGGCGGATCAGTGAGAGCAGCGTCCGCAGCTCTTCGGCACGAGCATGTCCGGAAACGTGCACGTCGGCGTTCTCCTCGTGCAGCACTTCGGCGCCGCTCCGAGTCAGCCGGTTGATCGTATCGTGCACACGCAGCTCATTACCCGGCACCGGCCGGGCCGAGATGATCACGGTGTCGCCGCGCTCGACCTTGAGCGCCGGGTGATCGTTGTAGGCGATGCGGGTGAGCGCCGACAAGGGCTCTCCTTGCGAGCCTGTGCAGAGGATCAACTGCTCGTGCGGCGGGATGTTGTCGAGGTCGGACGGCTTGACGAGCATCGCCTCCGGCACCTCGACGTAGCCGAGGTTGCGCGCGACGTTCATGTTGCGGCGCATGGAGCGGCCGACGACGACGACCTTGCGACGAGTGTCGACGGCGACGTCGATCGCCTGCTGCATGCGGTGGATGTTCGACGCGAAGCTCGAGACGAGCACGCGGCCGCTACGGGCCGGGATGATCTGCCGGAACGCCTCGCCGACGACGCGCTCCGAACGGGTGAAACCCGGGCGCTCGGCGTTCGTCGAATCGGCGAGCAGGAGGTCGACGCCGCGGTTGCCGAGCTCGGCCAGACGTCCGACGTCGGTCTTCAGCCCATCGACGGGCGTGTGGTCGAGCTTCCAGTCGCCGGTGTGGAAGACGCGCCCGGCAGACGTCTCGATCGCGAGCCCGACGGCGTCGGGGACGGAATGAGCCATGCGGATGAACTCGATCCGAAACGGCCCGAGCTCGATCGGCCCGGCATCCGGGTCGGCTTCGCGTAACTCAGCTGCGCGAAGCAGGCCGTGCTCGTCGAGCTTCGACTTGACGAGACCGAGCGTCAGCCGCGTCGCCCAGATCTCGGGCACGTTCACCTCGCGCATCAGGTACGGCAGTGCGCCGACGTGATCCTCGTGCGCGTGCGTGAGCACGACCGCGCGCAGTGGGCTGTCGCGCAGGTAGCCGAAGTCCGGCAGGATCAGATCGACGCCGAGGTGCTCGTCGCGCGGGAACGACATGCCGGCGTCGACCACGATGCGCTCGCCGCCGAGCTCGTAGACCGTCATGTTCTTGCCGACCTCGCCCAGTCCCCCGAGCGGGATCACACGCAGCACGTCTGCCATAGGGCCCGAGTGTAGGCGGTGCCGCTAGACGGCGACGAGGAGTCCGAGCCGCTCGAGGCAGCCGCGAACCTGCGCCACCTCGTTTTCGTCCGG
>DASYPH010000192.1:0-8739 GCA_036006925.1 Gaiellaceae bacterium | reverse complement strand
GATCGGCGGCATCCTGATCGGAGCGGCGGGGCTCGGCGCGGCGGCCTGGTACTGGTCACGGAGCCGGCCCGCGGATCCAGGTGGGCCGTCGGCCGAGCTCGCACCCGAGGAAGCGGCACGACTCGACGCGGAGTTGGCGCGGTTCGATGCTTGAGAAGCTGCCCGTTGCGTTTCTCGCAGGTCTGGTCTCGGTGATCACGCCGTGTGTTCTGCCCCTCGTCCCCGGTTACCTCTCGGCGCTCTCCTCGGTCGAGGTGACACGACTCGGCGAGCGCCGGCTCGCGCGGCAGGTCGTGCTCGCGAGCGTTCCGTTCATCATCGGGTTCACGCTCGTCTTCGTCGCGCTCGGCGCCGCCGCGGCCGCCATCGGCAGCACCGTCGACCAACGGTCGCAGCTCGAGATCGCGGGCTTCGTGCTGATCGTCCTCGGTCTCGCGTTCATGGGAGTGCTCCCTTGGCCTGAACGTGCGGTCGCGCCGGGGCTGTTGCAACATGCGCGGGGCTCCGGCTCCGGCTTCCTGCTGGGCGGCGCCTTCGCAGTCTGCGCCGCACCGTGCATCGGCACGGTGCTCGCATCGATCCTCGTGCTCGCGTCGTCGTCGGGCTCGATCCTCCGCGGCGTCGTGCTGCTCGTCGCCTACTCGCTCGGCCTCGGCGCGGCGTTCGTCGCAGCCGGTGTGGCGTTCGCGCACGCGATGCGGACGTTCCGCTGGGTGCGCGACCACTACTACGTCGTCCGCGTCGTCTCAGGCGGGACACTGGTCGTCCTCGGCCTGCTGCTGTTCTTCAACCGCGACTGGTGGCTGCGGGTCGCGCTCGACCAGGTGTTCACGCGGATCGGCCTCGGCACGGTCTAATTTCGCGCGCAGTAGCTCGACGTCCAGCCCTCGGTGCACTGGTTCGAAGGCCGCCAACCGGCGCAGCGCCTTCAGCCGTTGACGTTCGGCGGCGACCGGTTTGCCCCGTCCGGTCTGGTAGGCCGAGACGACGACGTGGACGAGACCCTGGAAGAAATCGCGCTCGTCGGGGTCGCAGGCACGCCAGGCCCGCTCGAACTCTTCATGCGCTTCGAAGTAGGCGCCTGCGCGGGCAAGTGCGAGACCATGTTCGTAGCCGCCGGTCACGCTGCTAACGTCGGCGTCAGCCATGGCAACGATCCTGTTGTGTGGGGTCGATCTCTTTATCCGGGGCAAGCTCGAGGGGCTCCTGCCGGAGCATCATTTCGAGACGTCGGACGGAGTCGAGCCGCCCGATCTGGTGATCGCGGACATCGCGCGGATCGATGCCGTCGACGTCGCCGACAGCTATCCGGACGTGCCGATTCTCGGCTACACGAACCACACGGACACCGCTGGGTTGCGCCGTGCACACGCGGCCGGATTCGACCAGGTGGTGGCGAAATCCGCGCTCTTCGAGCGCACTCGTGAGCTGATCGACCAACTTCTCGCGTCGGTAGAGTAGGCCGCCGTGACGTACGTCATCGCCGAGCCGTGCATCGACATCAAGGATCGCTCTTGCGTCGACGTCTGCCCTGTCGACTGCATCCATGAGGCCGGACGAATCCTCGTGATCGACCCGGAGGAGTGCATCGACTGCGGCGCCTGTGAGCCCGAATGCCCGGTCGAGGCGATCTTCCCGGAGGACGCCCTGCCGGACAAGTGGGAGCCGTTCGTCCGCATCAACGCAGCGTACGGCGAGGGCATGGGTGTCGTGAATACGCTCACCGACGAGTACGCCACCGCCCACAACGTCCAGAATCAGCCTCTCGAGTAACGAACCGTCCCCGGCTTCGGGACGAATATAGGTTCGGATCGATATGCCCGACGACCTTCACGAGCTTTCCGCCCTCTACGCACTCGACCTGCTGGACGCCGACGAGCGCGCCCGCTTCGAGGAGCACCTCGCGGAGTGCACCGAGCTCGAAGGGCTCCAGGACGCGGCGACGTCCCTGGCCTTCGTCGATGGCCCGCCGCCGCCGGCCGACCTGCGGTCGCGCATCCTCGCCCGCGCCAGGGCCGAACCGTCGAACGTGGTTCCACTGCGCGCGCGGCGCTCGCTGGCGACCTCCGCAGCCGTGGCGATCGCCGTGGCGGCAAGTGCTGCCGCCGTCGGGCTCGGCATTTGGGCGGCAACGCTCCATCAGTCGCTGGCGACGGAACGCTCGGCGACGAGCGTGCTTAGCGACCCGCTCGCACGGCGCATCGCGGTGAACGGGACGCCCGGCCAGCTCGTCGTCGCGCCTTCGGGAGACGCGGTGCTCAGCGTCTCGCTGCCGTCACCTCCGAAGGGCAGCACATACGAAGCGTGGGTTGCGACACCGACCGTGCAACCGGCCGGCGTGTTCAAGGGCGGCCTGGTCAAGCTGTCGCGAGCGGTGCCTCCCGGTGCGCTCGTGATGGTGACGCTCGAGCGAAGTGGAGGCGTCGCCGCACCGACGCAACAGCCGCTGCTGCGCGCGCGTGCGTGACGCGTAAGCGGTTCGTTCGCACGTGCGTTTTCCTTTCCAGCAACGTGCACACGAAGTTGTCCGTCCGCGTTGCACGTTACAAACCAACGTGGTAGGGAATCGTGCACGCAGCAATCAATCGGCAGGAGGTCATTGATGACCCAAGAGGATTGGAGCGGGATCGGCGAGACGGTTGAGCCGTTGAGCGTCGACTCGCTAAGCGAATCGACGGCTGCAGTCGCAGCAGACGAGACGTGGGGCGACGCCGCAATCGGCGACGTGACGAATGACGAGAGTGCTGAAGTCGCACGCGCAGTCCCGGCGACGACCCGGTCCTCGTCACGTTCTGGCTCGCGCAGTTCCAGCTCCCGCTCGGGGTCTTCCCGGAGCAAGGCGGGCGCCAAGAAGAAGAGCACGGCTCGGAAGTCGACGGCCAAGAAGTCGACGGCTCGGAAGTCGACGGCCAAGAAGTCGACGGCTCGGAAGTCGACCGCGAAGAAGTCGACGGCTCGGAAGTCGACGGCTCGGAAGTCGACGGCCAAGAGGTCGACGGCTCGGAAGTCGACGGCCAAGAAGTCGACGGCTCGGAAGTCGACCGCGAAGAAGTCGACGGCTCGGAAGTCGACGGCTCGCAAGTCGACCGCGAAGAGGGCGCCGGCTCGGAAGTCGACCGCGAAGAAGTCGACAGCTCGGAAGTCGACCGCTCGGAAGTCGACGGCTCGCAAGTCGACCGCGAAGAAGGCGACGGCCAAGAAGGCGACGGCTCGTAAGTCGACCGCTCGCAAGTCGACGGCCAAGAAGTCGACCGCTCGCAAGTCGACCGCCAAGAAGACGGCCGCGCGGAAGACGACGGGTCGCAAGACCGCCGCTCGGAAGGCCACAGGCCGGAAGACAGCGGCGAGCAAGACACGCTCGTCGGGCGGGACGCGCTCTCGCAGTGCTTCCCGCTCTCGCTCGACGAGGCGCAGCTCGCGCTGAACTGCTCCGCTCGGGTCCCGGGGCATGCCCTGGGACCCGAGCGCGACAGCGCCGGCACCCGCTCCGCCAGCCCACACGTAGCCGCTAACGTGGCGATTTCGTGCAGCCGAAGACGCTCGATCACGTTGCCTTTTGGGTCGCCGAGCGGGCGGAGCCGGCCCGCTTTCTCGAGCGTCATCTTGGGATGCACGTGATCACGAGCGAGAGCAACTTCACACTCCTCGGCAGCGACGCGCGACGCGGCAAGCTGACGCTGTTCGACGCCGAAGGTCCTCGCGAGGCCGGGGCGTTCGAGCACGTCGCGCTGCGGGTCTCGGACCTCGCAGGCGCGCGTGCCGCGCTTCCGGAAGACACACCCGAGGTCTTCGACATCGGCGAGGGGATCAGGTTGACGCTGGTCGAGGCGCCGACGGACGTCGAGTACGACCTGGACCACGTCGCACTGCGAGCCGCCGATCCGGCGGCGACGGCCCAGGCCTACGAGCGGTACGGCTTCAAGCCGGCCGGCGTGGGGACGGTCGAGGTCGGCGGGGCATTCGTCGAGTTCCATCCGGGTTCTCCGGGCGAGCCCGAGCGGCCGCTGCTGAACCATCTCGCCGTCCTCGTCGACTCGGCGCAGGCTGTGCTCGACGACGCCGGCGACGAGGGCATCGAGGTCGAGTCGGTCGTCGATGCAGCGAACACGTACGCGGCATTCCTGTGGGGCCCGGATCGGGTGCGCATCGAGTACGTCGAGCACAAGCCGACGTTCTCGCTTACGTGATCGACGTCGCCGGCGGCGGTATGGCCGGACTCGTCGCCGCGGCCCGACTACGCGAGCTCGGGCAGGCTGCGGTCGTCCGCGAGAAGGGAGCGCGTCTCGGCGGCTCGATGCTTCTGTCGTCGTGTGTCATCTGGCGCTACCGCACCTGGGAGGACGTGCGGCGTGAGTGCCCGGGCGGCGACGAGATGCTGCAGCGCCTCGTCTACGAGCGTCTCGACGACGCACTCGACTGGCTGCGAAGCATCGGGGCACCCGTCGTCTGGGAGGAAACGGGCAACCCGCTCACCGTCGGTCAGCGCTTCGATCCCCGTGGCCTGACCGAGGTGCTCGCAGCCCGCTGCGGGGAGATCGTGCTCGGGGCGGCTGGCTTCCGAGACGAGCCGACCATCCTCTGCACGGGTGGGTTCGGCGCGTCGTCGGAGCTCGTGACGCGCTACATCGCCCCGGCGGCATCGCTTCGACTGCGCGCGAACCCCTGGTCGACCGGCGACGGCCTCGCCACCGCGCTCGACCGTGGCGGGGCGCTGAGCGGCGGGATGGACGAGTTCTACGGCCGAAACATGCCCGACGCAGCCTGGGACGAGAGTGAGTTCGTCTCGGCGTCGCAGCTCTACGGCCAGTACGCCCGGATCTTCGACCTGGACGGCACCGAGTTCTTCCAGGCCGGGGATGTGTCGTGGTCGGAGACCAACGTCGTGCAGGCGACTGCTCGTCGCCCTGGTGCCCGGGCGTTCTACCTCCTCGATGACGAAACGCTCTCCCGCCGGCTGCGAGACCGCACCGTCGCCGACCTGGTGGCGGCCGCTCCGTCGGAGGCGCGTGTCGCACCTGCCGACCTGCCGTTCGATCCTCCGCCCGCGACCCTCGAGTCGGTGCGAGTGATCGCCTCGATCACCCACACGGTCGGCGGCCTGCGCGTCGACCAGCAGGCGCGCGTCGTACGGCCCGACGCGACGCCGATCGATGGCCTCTGGGCCGCCGGCGTCGACGTAGGCGGCCTGGCGACGGGGGGCTACGCGAGTGGCCTCGCACAAGCGCTGGTGCTCGGGCTGGTCGCAGCCGAGAACGCCTAATCCGGACGGGTCTGATTCGGAGCGCCGCGCGGCCCCATTGAGTCTGACTCGTGTCTGACTCGAGTCAGACACGAACGTTTCCCGCGCGGCCCGCAAAATAGGGTTGTTGCAGCGGCTTTCGGGTGCGCGTGCTCGAGGTGACGTGATCTCCCGCGCGGGGTCTGGCGGACACCCGCTTGGCTGGGGCTGCACACGTCTGTCAGGGAGGTCGCCCGTCTAGGAGCCCGCCGGCGCTAGTTCTTGCCGAACGAGTAGGCGCAGGGTCGCGGGTCGCCGGGCAGCGGCGAGCGGCCGATCTTGTTGATCACGATCGTGCGGCCGTCGTCGTCGAACTCCTCGCCGATGTGCGGCAACTCACCGTCCAGCTCGCGCAGCGAGTAACCGGTCGGGGACCACACGAACAGGAGGTAGGCGTCGGGCACGGGCGCACAATCTACCGCCGTGTGGCGTACGCGGGAAGCATGACGGTGACCGTCGTGCCGTCCCGCTCCACGCTCATCGAGATCGTGCCGTGCAGCTGGCTGACGCGCTCCTCGATCGCCTCGAACGACCGGCGCCTGCGCTCGGGATCTGCGTCGTCGGTGACGCGGGTCTCGATGCTGCCGTCGGCGGCCGCCTTCATCGACACGGTCACCCGCGTCGGAGGGCCTCTGCGGATCGCCTGGTCGAGCAGCTCGCGGATGATCGTGTACAGCGCGACCTGAGCCGTCTCGCCGAGCTGATCCGATTCGCCGACGTCCAGGTCGATCCGGAGGCGGTTCGTCGCACCGACCTGCTCGGCAAGGGCCTGCAACGCAGCCGCGAATCCCTGGTCGCGCAGAACGACCGGCTCGAGAGCGAACGAGAGGTCGCGCAGCTCGCGAATCGTCGTCCGCTGCCGGTCGAGCGCGCTCGACAGCACCTTCTTCGCGTCCTCGAGCTTGCCGGTCTCGATCGAGTGCAGGGTCGCATCGAGCATCAGCGCGATGCCGGCGAGGTTCTGGACCGGTCCGTCGTGGAGGAAGAGGGCGATCCGCCGCCGCTCGTCCTGCTCGGCGGCTATCAGCCGATCGAGGCGTTCCGCGGCCACTAGTCACCCATCATCAATCGATGATCGCCTCACGGAGCGCGATCGCGACGGCGTGGGTGCGCGTGTCGGCCTCGAGCTTCGTGAGGATGTGGCGAACATGGCTCTTGACCGTCTCCTGTGAGATGAAGAGACGGCCGGCGACGTCGGCGTTCGACATGCCGTCGGCGAGGAGCTGCAGGATCTCGCGCTCCCGGCCCGTCAGCATGTCGGTCTGGTCCTTGCCCGCGAGGAACGCCGGCATCAGCGCGGGATCGACATAACCCTCGCCCGCGGCCACCTTCTCGATTGCCCGGACGAGCGTCTGGTGCGGGGCTTCCTTCAGGATGTACCCCTTCGCGCCGGACTCGAGCCCACGGCTGAGCAGCGAGCGCTCCGAGTAGGCCGTGAAGATCAGGACCTTCGAGTCGGGAACCTGCGCGGTGAGGAGCTTCGTCGCCTCGAGCCCGTCCATGCCGGGCATCCGCACGTCCATGATCACGACATCGGGCTTGCGCCGGGCCGCGAGCGTGACCGCCGATGCGCCGTCCGCCGCCTCGCCGACGACGCGAATATGCGGCGCCCTGGAGAGGGAAAGCCGCAGTCCTTCGCGTACGACCTCGTGGTCGTCGACGATCAACACCGTGATCTCGTCTGCCATGCGCGGGCATCCTACGCGGAGGACAGGAGGGACAACTGCTCCGGCCTCGGCGGCGGCCGCAGCGGCTCCGGACGCCGGTCGCGAATCCCGTACGTTCGCGCCAGCCCGCGCACCGCGGCGCGCGTCTGCTCGGTGTCGGCCGCCGCGAGATACGCGCGGCGGTCGTAGAGCAGCTCGTAGCCGGCGACGAGCTCGGGCCAGTCGCGGGCCAGGCACTCCATGAAGTGCTCCTTCGTGCCCGGCTTGAGATAGAGGAGGTTGGCCCAGATCCCGCAGGCGCCCGCCGCGCGGGCAGCTGCGACGACGCGCCGGATCTGATCAGGCCCGTCCGAGAGCCCGGGGAGGAGCGGTGCCATCCCGACCGAGGCCCGTACGCCATGCTCGACGAGCACCGCGAGGGCGCGGAGGCGCTGGGCCGGCGGCGAGGTGCCCGGCTCGGTCGACCGCCACACGTCGGGATCGAGCGTCGGCACGGAGAAGGTGACCGATACGTCGGCGCGTCGCGAGGCCTCGGCCAGCAGCTCCGCGTCGCGCACGATCAACGGGCCGCGGGTGATGATCGAGAATGGCTGGTTGGCGTCGCGCAGCACCTGGAGGCAAGCGCGGGTCAGGCGGTAGCGACCCTCGGCCGGCTGGTACGGGTCGGTGGCGGCACCGATCGCGATCGGCCCCCCGGCCCAGCTGGGTCGCGCGAGCTGCCGACGCAGAACCTCGGCTATGTTCGTCTTCACCCGGATCGACGAGCCGTATCGATCGTCGGACGGGCGGTCCGCGCGCAGCTCGAAGGCCCGGACGTAACAGAACGTGCAGCGGTGGACGCACCCCATGTACGGGTTGAGCGACCAGTCGAACGGCATGCCCTTGACCCGGCTCAGCGCCGTCTTGCACGGTTCCTCGCGGTACGCGACCCGCATCCACCGAGTATAGAACATACGTTCGTATCCGTCGGAAGCCGCGATATACTCGCTTGACTGATTCGCGTGGACGACGAACTGCCGCCCAGTACGCACGCGCCGGAGAGCGGCGCATGACTTTTCTCTTCGAGTTGCTGGCCCTGGCGGGCCTGCTGCTTCTGAATGCGTTCTTCGTCGCGGCCGAGTACGGCCTCGTCACGTCGCGGCGGACGCGGATCCTGGAGTTGGAGCACGAAGGCAACCGTCGCGCCCGTGCGGTGCTGCGGATCACGGCCGATCCGCCGCGCTTCATCGCGGCGATGCAACTCGGTGTCACGATCTCCTCGCTGGCCATCGGCGCCCTCGGCGAGCAGGTGCTATCCAGCCGGTTCGACACCGTGATGGCCTCGTTTCTCGCCGTCATCCTCGCGCTGCTGGTTGTCACCTACCTGCACGTGGTGATCGGCGAGCTGGTGCCGAAGGGGATCGCACTCGGCCATCCCGAGCGAACGGCGCTCGCAGTCTCGACCGCGGTTCGCACCTTCTTCATCCTCTTCAAACCGCTGATCTGGCTGCTGCAGTCGTCGACGAACGTGATCCTGCGTGTCCTCAACCTCGAGCCTCCCGGTGCCGAGCACGAGGCCCACTCGGAGGCCGAGCTGCGCATGCTCCTCTCGAGCTCGGCCGATCAGGGCGAGATCGAGCACGACGAGCAGGAGATGCTCTACAAGGTCTTCGACTTCGCCGACAAGGAAGTGTCGGACGTGATGGTGCCGCGACCGGAGGTGGTCGCGATCTCGATCGCCCTGCCGGCCGACGAGGTGCTGAAGGCAGTGCTCGAGTCGCCGTTCACGCGCTACCCCGTCTACCGGGAGTCGCT
>DASYPH010000191.1:0-1578 GCA_036006925.1 Gaiellaceae bacterium | reverse complement strand
GGCGCCGACACCCCACAATCGACCCTGATCGAGGCCGCGGCCCAGCTCACACCGAACATCATCGTGCTGGCAGCGACGAGACCGTCGCGCCTGCGAGCGCTCGCCGGCGAGGCTCGAACTGCAACGGTGCCGATCGCCATCGCAGGCAGAGGCGCAACGCGACGGCTCGCCGACGAGCTCGGCGCCACACTTCTCGACGTCGATCCCGTCACCGCCGCCGCCCGGGTAGCGATTTCAGCGGTCGATTAGGCGCTGCTGTGCAGGTGCGTAGCGGTCGCCCTGGGCATGCGGTAGCGCACCCTCGATCTCGCGGAGCTCGTCGGGCGTCAGCGCGACATCGGTGGCCCCTATGTTTTCCTCCAGGCGGTGCACCTTGGTTGTCCCAGGAATGGGGACGATCCAAGGCTTCTGGGCGAGTAGCCATGCGAGCGCGATCTGCGCCGGGGTGGCGCTCTTGCGCTCCGCGATCTGCTTCAGAACCTCCACGAAAGCCAGGTTCGCCCTCCGCAGCTCTGGCGAGAAGCGCGGAACGGTGTTGCGGAAGTCCTCCGGACCGAACTCGGTGCTCTCGTCGATCTTGCCGGTCAGGAAGCCCTTTCCGAGCGGGCTAAACGGCACAAAGCCAAGCCCGAGATCCTCAAGTGTTGGCAGGATCTCCTCCTCCGGCTCGCGCCACCAAAGCGAATACTCACTCTGCAGCGCGGTCACCGGCTGAACAGCGTGAGCGCGACGGATTGTTTGGACGCCGGCCTCCGAGAGGCCGAAGTGCTTGACCTTGCCATCGTCGATCAGCTCTTTGACGGCCCCGGCCACTTCCTCGATCGGCACATCGGGGTCGACCCGGTGCTGGTAGAGCAGGTCGATGTGGTCGGTACGAAGCCGCTTCAGCGACCCCTCGACACCCTTCTTGATGATCTCCGGGCGGCTGTCGAGACCGCTCTCACGACCGGCACCTTCGAGGTCAAAGCCGAACTTGGTCGCGATCACGACCCGGTCGCGCACCGGCTCAAGCGCCTCGCCGATCAGCTCCTCGTTCGTGTAGGGGCCGTACACCTGCGCGGTGTCGAAGAGCGTCACGCCCAACTCCACCGCGCGACGGATCAGGGCGATCGACTCCTGCTTGTCGGCAGCCGGTCCCAGCCCGAAGCTCATCGACATGCAGCCGAGGCCGAGCGCGGAGACGTCGAGGTTGCCAAGCATTCGGTGGTGCATCTAGATCACTCCCTGTCGCGGGTCGGATACATCCCTCGGTCACGCCTCTGGGATCGGCGTGCGGGGCAAGACGGTGAAGGCCAACTCACGTTACTGCGTCGAGTGCACCGACCGGCCGCTCGTCGCCCAGCTCGTGCCACGCCTGCCAGTATCCGCCCAGCCGGCGGCCGAACGCCTTCGGCGATTCACTGTAGAGCGTCGCGCCCAGCCGGAATGCCCGCACCTGCAGGTCGGCGGCGGTGCGATCGACCAGCCGGTGGACGCGATCCACGTAGGGGCTGCCACCGAACATGTCCGGCTCGGAGTGCAGCAGTGCGGAGAGAACGGCGAGATCGTGATCGTCCCCCAGCGCCTCGGCAAGTTCGT
>DASYPH010000190.1:0-36251 GCA_036006925.1 Gaiellaceae bacterium | reverse complement strand
GTTCGCGACGCCCAACTGGTCGCATTCCTCGTACCGGACGGCGCCCAGCCCGCGCTCTACGAGCAAGAGGTTGCGCCGAACCTGGCACCGGGGGCCGCCCTGCTCTTCGCCCACGGCTTCAACATCCACTACGGACGCATCGCCCCGCCTGCCGGGCACGACGTGATCATGGTCGCGCCGAAGGGTCCCGGGCACATCGTGCGGCGGTTCTTCGAAGAGGGCTACGGCACACCCGCGGTCATCGCGGTCGCGCAGGATGCGAGCGGACGCGCACGCGACCTTGCGCTCGCCTACGGCGCCGCACTCGGCGCCGCACGTGCCGGCATGGTCGAGACCACATTTCAGGAGGAGACCGAGACCGACCTGTTCGGTGAGCAGACGGTGCTTTGCGGCGGTGTCACGCAGCTGATCCAGCTCGGCTTCGAGACGCTCGTCGAGGCCGGCTATCAGCCCGAGGTCGCGTACTACGAGTGCCTGCACGAGCTGAAGCTGATCACCGACCTGATCTTCGAAGGGGGAATCGAGCGAATGCACTACTCGATCTCCGACACCGCGGAGTTCGGGTCGCATGCCGTCGGCCCGAAGGTGATCGACGAGCACGTGCGCGAGAACATGCGCGCGGTGCTCGGTTCCATCCAGGACGGGACGTTTGCACGCGAGTGGGTCGCCGAGATGGATCGAGGCCAGCCGGTGCTCGACGAGTACCGGGCAGCTCTCGCCGAGACACAGATCGAGCAGGTCGGTGCACGGTTGCGCGCGCTCAACGTCCGCGAACAAGCAGCGGAGGTTCATGGCGTCGGTTGACGTACCGGTCGCCTTGCTGGGCTACGGCACCGTCGGCGCGGCGGTCAACCGGCTACTGACCGATTCCGCGGACGACATCGAACGCGCGACGGGCCACCGCCTGCGCGTCGTGAAGGCTCTGGTGCGGGATTTGCGGAAGGAGCGTGACTACCCACCCTCGGGTGGCGTGCTCACGAGCGATTTCCAGGAGATCGCCGCGGATCCGTCGATTGCCGTCGTCGCCGAGGTGATGGGCGGCGTCGAGCCGGCCGGTGGCTACGTCCTCGAATTGCTTCGCAGCGGAAAGCACGTCGCTTCGGCGAACAAGCAGCTGATCGCACGACGCGGCACAGAGCTGTTCGCCGCCGCATCTTCTGGCGGTGTCCAGCTGCGGTTCGAGGCGAGTGTGTGCGCGGCGATCCCGGTGATCAAGGTGCTGCGCGAGGCGCTCGTCGTCACCAACGTGCATCGCGTCCTCGGCATCGTCAACGGGACGACGAACTTCGTGCTGACCGAGATGGAGGCCGGGAAGTCCTACGACGACGCCCTGGCCGACGCGCAGCACCGGGGCTACGCCGAGGCCGACCCGACCGACGACGTCACCGGCGCAGATGCCGCTGCGAAGATGGCGATACTCGCCACGGTTGCGTTCAACTCACGGGTCGACCTGACAGACGTCGACTACACCGGCATCACCGCGGTCGACGCCGACGACGTCGCGGCCGCGAGTGAGCTCGACATGGTGATCCGGCTCGTCGGCGCGGCGCGGCTCGTCGACGGCAAGTTCGACGTTCGCGTCCAACCGGCGCTCGTCGACAAGCAGCATCCGCTGGCGAAGGTCGACGGCGCGTTCAACGCCGTGATGCTCCAAGGAGACGCGATCCGGGAGATCACGCTCGAAGGTCCGGGCGCGGGCGGCGTCGAGACGGCCTCGGCCGTGATCGCAGACATGGTCAGCGTGATCGGGACGATGGGTACGGGGTTCCTCCAGAACGACGCCGCCTGGCGGGAGCTGCCGAAGCTGCCGGCGGGAGACCATCGCTCGCCGTTCTACTTCCGCCTGTCCGTCGAGGACCGGCCGGGGGCGCTCGCGCGCGTCGCGGATGAGCTCGCGCAGCGCGACGTCTCGATCGCGCGGTTGGTCCAGTTCCCGAACGGAAACGGCGCCGCTTTGCATGTCGTGACCCACGAAAGTCGTGCCGGAGCGCTCGATGATGCACTCGTCGCCCTCGGCGACCTGCCCGAGGTGCACCGCCGCTCTCGGCCGCTACCGGTGATCTCCGATCGCGGTATCGCGGAGCTCGGATGGGCTTGATGTCCGCCGCTACGGCAGTCTCACTGGGTGAGGGCGCGACGCCGCTCGTCTCTGCCCCGCGCCTGTCGGCCACGACCGGCTACGAGTTGCACCTGAAGCTCGAAGGCGCGAACCCGACCGGCAGCTTCAAGGACCGAGGCATGGTGGTCGCGGTCGGACGCGCTGCCGAAGCCGGCGCTCGGGCGGTCGTTTGCGCTTCGACGGGCAACACCGCTGCCTCCGCGGCGGCCTACGCCGCCCGAGCCGGCCTCGAGGCGATCGTCCTGATGCCTGCAGGTGCAACCGCGTCTGCCAAGCGCGCGCAGGCGGTCGCCGTGGGCGCCCAGCTTCTCGAGCTGCGTGGCTCGTTCGACGATGCGCTTGGCGTTTGCCGCCAGCTGGGCGAACAGCCGGGCTACGTGCTCGTCAACTCGCTCAACACGGACCGCATCGAAGGGCAGAAGAGCGTCGTCGCCGAGCTGATCGAGACGCTCGGCGGCGCGCCGGACGTCATCGCTCTTCCGTTCGGGGGCGGTGGGAACGTGACGGCGGTCGCAGCCGGTCTCGCCGATGCGGGCGCGACCTCTCGCATCGTGGTCGGTCAGGCCGCGGAGCGCGCGACCACGTGGGCGACCGCGATCCGGATCGCCCGACCGGCCCACGCAAACCATGTCGCCGAGCTCGTCGCGGCCGGTCGCGTCGAGGCGGTGACGCTCTCGGAGGACGAGCTCCGCCTCGCCTGGAGGGAGCTCGCAACCGACGAAGGGGCGTTCTGTGAGCCCGCCTCCGCGGCCGGTCTCGCGGCCCTTCGCCGACTGGGCCCCGGTCACGGTGAGACGGCTGTCTGCATCCTCACCGGCCACGGTCTCAAGGACACCGGCTGGCTCGACAGCTCCTTCGAGGCGCCGATCGTCGACGCGAGCCTGGACGCGGTGTTGGCGGTGCTCCGATGACGCACGTCGTGGCACCCGCGTCGACGGCGAACCTCGGCCCGGCGTTCGACTCGGCGGCGGCGGCGCTCGAACTCTGGAACGAGTTGGTGGTCGACGAGTCTCCGAGCGCGTTCTCGGTCGAGATCGAAGGCGAAGGCGCCGCTGAGCTGCCTCGCGATGCAAGCCACCTCTCGTTGCGGGCGTTTGCGCTGTTCACACCGGTCGCGGGCTACCACTTCACGTTCGTCAACCGCATCCCGCTCGAGCGCGGTCTGGGGTCGAGCGCAGCCGCGATCGCGCTCGGCGTCGTCGCCGGCAACGCGGTCACCGGCAACCACGCCACACCGGCGGAGTTGTTGACGCACGCGGTGGAACTCGAGGGTCACGCGGACAACGTCGCCGCTGCGCTCTTCGGCGGCGTCTGCATCTCGTGGCGTGCGAACGGCGAAGTTCGAGCCGCTCGGATTGCCGCCGAGCTGCCACTCGCCTCGATCGTTGCGGTTCCGGCGAGCAGGACGAACACGGCTGCATCGCGCAACGGGCTGCCGGCGACGGTCACGCTCGAAGACGCGGCTGCGAACGCCGCCCACGCAGCACTGCTCGGGGCAGCGATCGCCGCGGGTGACGCGAGCCTGCTCAGCGACGCGCTCCACGATCGCTTGCACGAGCGTTACCGTGCCGCCGCATCGCCGCTCTTGCACGAGCTGCAGCTGAGGCCGCCGGACGGCGCGCTCGGCGTGACGCTCTCGGGCTCAGGTCCGTCGGTCGTCGTGTGGGCCGCGCACGACCGTGCGGCCACGGTCGCCACCAGTCTTCAGTCCTCACTTCCCGACGACACCAGGGTGCTCCAGCTCCGAGTGGCCCAGGAAGGAGCCAGGCTCGTATGAGTCCCTACGGCAGCACCCACCCGGCGAAGCGCCACAGCGCCGCACTTACCGACGGCGTCGACCGTGCTCCTGCGCGCGCGATGCTGAAAGGGGCGGGTTTCTCCGACGCCGATCTCGCACGGCCGCTGATCGGCGTGGCTACGACGTGGATCGAGACGATGCCCTGCAACCTCAATCACCGGGTGCTTGCCCGGTACGTGAAGCAAGGCATCCGAGACGCGGGCGGAACGCCGCTCGAGTTCAACACCATCGCGGTCTCGGACGGAGTGACGATGGGTGCCGCCGGCATGCGTGCTTCGCTGGTCTCGCGGGAGGTGATCGCCGACTCGATCGAGCTCGTCACTCGCGGCCATCATTTCGACGGTCTCGTCTGCATCGTCGGCTGTGACAAGACGATTCCCGCCGCCGTGATGGCCCTCGCGCGACTCGACATTCCGGGCCTCGTGTTCTACGGGGGCTCGATCGCGGCGGGCAGGTACCGCGGGCAGGACGTCACGATCCAGGACGTCTTCGAGGCGGTCGGCGCACACGCAGCAGGTCGGATCAGCGAGGGCGAGGTGCACGCGCTCGAAAGCGTCGCGTGCCCGGGTGCAGGTGCGTGTGGTGGGCACTTCACCGCGAATACGATGGCCACGGCTCTCGATTTCCTCGGCGTCAGCTCTCCCGGTTTGAACGAAGTGCCGGCGACGCATCCCGGAAAACCCCAGGCCGCGGTCGCGGCAGGAGAGCTGGCGATGAAGCTCGTGCTCGCGGACACGCGGCCGTCGCAGGTGCTGACGCGCGAGGCCTTCGAGAATGCGATTTCCGCAATCGCCGCCACCGGTGGTTCGACGAACGGCGTACTCCACCTGCTGGCGATCGCTGCGGAAGCCGGCATCGATCTCTCGATCGACGACTTCGACACGGTCTCTGCGCGGACGCCGATCGTCGCCGACATCAAACCGGGCGGTCGCTACGTCGCCACCGACCTGTTCAAGGCGGGCGGCGTCGCGCTCGTCGCCCGTGAGCTCGTTCGAGGAGGCCTCGTGCACGAGGGTGTGACTGGAGTCGACGGCCGGACACTCCGTCAGGTCGCGGACGGCGCCTTCGAGCGCCCGGGACAACAGGTCGTTGTCTCATGGGACAACCCACTCAAGGCGACCGGCGGCCTGGCGGTGTTGCGCGGGAATCTGGCGCCTGAGGGGTGTGTCGTGAAGCTCGCGGGCCACGAGCGTGTCCTCCACAGCGGCCCGGCACGCGTGTTCGACTCGGAGGAAGACTGCTTCGCCGCCGTCAAGGCGCGCTCGATCGAGCCGGGCGACGTCGTCGTGATCCGCTACGAAGGCCCCGCCGGAGGACCAGGCATGCGCGAGATGCTCCACGTCACCGCGTCACTCGTCGGGGAGGGGCTCGGCGACGAGGTGGCGCTGATCACCGACGGCCGCTTCTCCGGAGCAACCCACGGCTTGATGGTCGGACATGTCGCGCCGGAGGCGTTCCGGGGCGGCCCGATCGCCCACGTGCGCGATGGCGACACGATCGTCGTCGACGTCGAAAAGCGCCAGCTCGTACTCGACGTGCCGGCCGATGAGCTGGCTCGCCGCGCCGCCGGCTGGGCGCCGCCGGCGCCCCGCTACGCAACCGGCGTCTTCGCCAAGTACGCCGCGGCCGTCGGCTCCGCCTCCGAGGGGGCGATCACCCGTTGACTGTCGACACGTTGAGGTGCCGCGTCTGCGAGTCCGCGTATCCCGCGGTCGCGAGCGGCATCTGTCTTCGGTGCTTCGGGCCGCTCGAGCCGGTGTACGACTGGGAGGCCGTCGCGAAGGTGGTGAGCCGTGAACAGATCGCCGCGGGACCACGCTCGCTCTGGCGCTATGCGCCGCTTCTGCCTGTCGAAGCGCCCGCAGACGCCGCCGCGGGCCCTGGGTGGACGCCACTCGTCGGCGCGCCACGACTGGCGCAGACGCTCGGCATCGGCGAGCTTTTTCTGAAGCTCGACCACACCAATCCGACACACTCGTTCAAGGACCGCGTCGTCGCGGTCGCCGCCGCCAAGGCGGCAGAGCTGGGTAACGACACCCTGGCGTGCGCTTCGACCGGCAATCTCGGCAACGCCGTGGCGGCGCGCGCGGCGGCGAGCGGTATGCGCTCGGTCGTTCTCTACCCCGAGACGGTAGAGCCCGAGAAGCTGCTCGCGACCGCCGTCTACGGCGGTGAGATGTACGCCGTCCAGGGCAGCTACGACGACTGCTCGCGGCTCGTGGTCGAACTCGCAGGAGAGCTCGACTGGGCATTCGTCAACGTGAATCTGCGGGCCTACTACATGGAAGGCTCGAAGACGCTCGCGTTCGAGATCAGCGAGCAACTCGGCTGGGAGTTGCCGGATGCCGTCGTCTCGCCGATCGCCTCCGGCTCGCTCTTCACCAAGCTCTGGCAGGGGTTCGAGCAGTTCCGCCTACTGGGGCTCGTCGAGGGTCAGAGCCCACGCATCTACGGCGGGCAGGCCGAGGGGTGCGCCCCTGTCGCGCACGCATTCGCGGCCGGGCGCCCGGTCTCGCCGGTGCGGCCGGCGACGGTCGCTCATTCGCTCGCGATCGGCGCACCGGCCGACGGGGATCTCGCGATCGCCACCGCGCACGCTTCCGGCGGAGCGATCTACGCCGTGCCCGAGGCGGATGTCGGTGCGAACATGTCGCTGCTTGCCGGCACCTCCGGCGTCTTCGGCGAGACGGCCGCCGGCGTCACGCTCGGTGCGCTTCGGGCCGCAGTCGCCGACGGCGAGATCGGGGAGCACGACCGTGTGGTCGCGCTCGTGACCGGTACCGGGCTGAAAACGCCGCAGGCCGTGGACGTCGGCGAGGCCACGAGAATCGCCGCCGACGTCGATGTGCTGCTCGCAGGGCTCGAGGCTCGAGCATGACCGTGCGGATCGCCTGCCTGCCGGGTGACGGCATCGGGCCCGAGGTGCTCGACCACGGTGTTCGCGTGCTGGAGAGCTTGCCACTCGAGGTCGAGATCGAGCGCCTGCCCTTCGGCGGCGCGGCGATCGACGAGGTCGGCGATCCGCTGCCTGTTCAGACGCTTGCCGCCTGCCGGACGGCGAACGCCGTGTTGCTCGGTGCGGTCGGCGGCCCGCGCTGGGACGGGGCCGCGGTTCGTCCGGAGCAAGGGCTGATCGGCCTGCGGAAGGAGCTCGACGTGTATGCGAACCTGCGCCCTGCACGTCTGGGTGATGTCGACCTCATGATCGTTCGCGAGCTCATCGGCGGCCTCTACTACGGGGCGCGGGGTGTACGCGAGGACGGCACCGTCTTCGATACCTGCGAGTACCACCCGTCCCAGATCGAGCGGGTCGCGCGGCGGGCGTTCGCGATCGCCGCCGGTCGCAATCGCTCGCTCGTCTCCGTCGACAAGGCGAACGTGCTCGAGACGTCGCGGCTCTGGCGACGGGTCGTCGACGAGGTGGCTCAGTCGTTCCCGGACGTCGAGGTGCGGCATGCGCTCGTCGACAGCTTCGCGATGGAGGTCGTGACGTCGCCCGAGCGAATCGACGTCGTCGTCACCGAGAACACATTCGGCGACATCCTCTCGGACATCGCGGCCGCCGTGACCGGCGGGCTCGGGCTCGCCGCCTCGGCGAGCCTTGGTGACGGCGGGCCGGGCATTTTCGAGCCGGTGCACGGCTCGGCTCCCGACATCGCCGGCACGCACGCGGCCAATCCGGCCGCGATGCTGCGCTCCGTCGCTTTGCTGCTCGACCACTCGCTCGACCGGCAAGACCTGGCCGCGGCGGTCGACGGTGCCGTCGACGCGGCGCTCGTCTCGCACCCGACCCGCGACGCCGGCGGCAGCGCCACGACGACCGACTTCTCCGACGCAGTGCTCGTATCACTCGAGCAAACCCTCTCGATGAAGGAGACCGCATGGACAAGCTCGTGACCGAGCAACCCAGCACGGAGGCCTCGACGACGTGCAGTTGTGCGACGCCGCTCCCAGAGGTGCGTGCGATCTGGAAGGGCGCGGCACGCACGCATTGCTCACGCTGCGGTTTGCCGGTGCAGCTGGAGTTTGCGGCCCGGTGAGCGTGACGGTGGGATATCCAGGGCCTCCGGGTAGCCACAGCGACGCGGCTGTCGCGGTGCTGGTGCCCGATGTGGTCGAGTCGATCGGGCTGCCGAGCTTCTCGGCGGTCGTGACAGCCGCGACCGCGGCACACGTCACACTCGGGGTGCTGCCGATCGAGAGCTCTCTGGTCGGCCCGATCGCCGAGACGCACGACCTGCTGTACGGATCGGCCCTCTCGATCGTCCGCGAGGCCACGTTGCCGATCCGTCATTGCGTGCTCGGTCTCGCCGGCTCCCGTGTCGACCGCGCGACCACGTTCTGGTCGCATCCGGCCGCGTTCGATCAATGTCGTGGGCTGCTCGGCGAGCGGGACGTGCGGTGCGTGCCCGCAGCGACCACTGCCGACGCTGCGCGCGCGGTCGCCGAGCTCGGCGATCCGGCCCAGGTCGCGATCGCCAGCACCGGGGCGGCGGCCGCCTACGGTCTCGAGGTGCTTCAGGACGATGTCGGCGACAGCCCCGGGGCGTTCACGCGGTTCGTCGCGCTAGCGCCGTACACCCAGCTCGGGAACGGCGACGGCTGGCGGACGGCCCTGTCCTTCGTCACCGACCACCAGCCCGGTGCACTATTCCGCGCGCTCGGTCCGCTCGCGCGCAGCGGTGTCAATCTCGTGCAGCTCGTCTCACGGCCGTTGCCGAACGCGCCATGGCGCTACCGGTTCGACGTCGTGCTCGACGGATCCGTGCACGACCCGTCCGTGCGGCCGGCGCTCGTCGAGTTGCGCTCGCTGACACGCGAGCTGCGGCTGTTCGGCTCGTACGCCGCGGAGGTGGCACGGTGAGCGGCTCGACCCTCTTCCGCAAGGTCTGGGATGCGCACGTCGTCGAGGCGCCTGCCGACGCGCCGGCGCTGCTGTACGTCGACCTCCACCTCGTGCACGAGGTGACCAGTGCGCAGGCTTTCGAGTCGCTTCGGCTGGCCGACCGCCCCGTGCGGCGCCCGGACCTGACGTTGGCGACGATGGACCACAATGTCCCGACGCTCGACGGGCCGATCACCGATCCGCTCGCCCGTGCCCAGCTCGAGGCGCTGCGATCGAACTGCGAGGCATTCGGAGTCCCGCTGCTCGCGACTGGAAGCGGCCGCGAGGGCATCGTCCACGTCATCGGTCCCGAGCTCGGTGTGACCCAACCCGGAATGACGATCGTGTGCGGTGACAGTCACACCTCCACCCACGGCGCACTCGGTGCGCTCGCGTTCGGCATCGGGACGTCCGAGGTCGAGCACGTTCTCGCGACCCAGACGCTCCAGCAGTCGCTGCCGAAGACGATGCAGGTGGCGTTTGCAGGCGAGCTGCCGTTCGGTCTTGCCGCGAAGGACCTGGTGCTGGCGGCGATCGGGCAGCTAGGAGTCGCGGGTGGACAAGGCTACGTGCTCGAATACACGGGCCCGGCGATCGAGGCGCTCTCGATGGATGGGCGCATGACCGTGTGCAACATGTCGATCGAAGCTGGGGCACGGGCGGGGATGATTGCGCCGGATGACGTGACCTTCGCCTACCTCGAGGGTCGGCCCGCGGCACCGTGCGGGGCAGTGTGGGAGGACGCGCTCGAGACGTGGCGTGCGCTCAGGACCGATCCCGGGGCGTCCTACGACCGTGTCGTCACCGTCGAGCTTGGACAGCTGAAGCCGCAGGTCACGTGGGGGACGAACCCCGGCATGGTCGGCCCCGTCGACGGCGTTGTGCCGGACCCGGCCGACTACGACAGCGCCGACGAGCGCGAGGCGGTCGAACGAGCACTCCGCTACATGGACCTGACGCCGGGCACGCCGCTCGTCGACGTGCGCATCGACAAGGTCTTCATCGGCTCGTGCACGAACGCACGCATCGAGGATCTGCGAACCGCCGCCGCGATCGCCTCCGGCAGGAAGGTGGCACAAGGCGTGCACGCAATCGTGGTTCCAGGCTCCGCGCAGGTGAAGCGCCAGGCAGAGGCTGAGGGCCTGCACGTGATCTTCGAGTCGGCGGGTTTCGAGTGGCGCCGCGCGGGCTGTTCGATGTGCCTCGGCATGAACCCCGACGTTCTCGCGCCCGGAGAGCGCTGTGCGTCGACCTCGAACCGCAACTTCGAAGGGCGGCAGGGGGCAGGAGGACGGACGCACCTCGTCAGCCCGGCGATGGCTGCCGCCGCCGCGGTCACCGGTCACTTCACCGATGTACGGGAGCTCGCATGAGGCCGCTTCGCTCCGTGACCGGCAGCGTCGCGATTCTGGATCGCCCCGATGTCGACACCGACCAGATCATCCCGAAGCAGTTCCTGAAGCGGATCGAGCGGTCGGGTTACGGCGCTTTCCTGTTCTACGACTGGATGAAGGATCCCGGGTTCGCGCTGCACCAACATCCTGACGCGACGATCCTCCTGGCCGGCCGCAACTTCGGTTGTGGTTCCTCGCGCGAGCATGCCGCGTGGGCGCTCGACGACTACGGATTCCGCATCGTGATCGCTCCCTCGTTCGGCGACATCTTTCGGACGAACGCGATCAAGACCGGCCTGGCGCCGATCGCCGTGCCGGCAGACGAGCTCGCGATGCTCCGAGCCGCGCTCACTTCGCGCGACGAGCTGACCGTCAACCTCGAAGAGCTGACGATCGCCCATCCCGACGGCCTGGTGATCACGTTCGACCTCGACGCCTACGTTCAGGAGACGCTCGTGGACGGTCTCGACGATCTCGCGCGAACACTGCTGCGCGCCGACGCGATCGCCGGGTTCGAGGAGGACCATCCGGCACGGTTCGACGCTCGCGCTCTCGTGGTCTAACCGGTGTTGCGCAGCGCTGCAGCGATCCCTGCGATCGAGCGGAGCAGCGGCAGCTGCGCGTCCGCCTCCCCGGAGCGATGGCGGGCGAGCAGCTCGACCTGGACAGCGTTCATCGGATCGACGTACGGGTTGCGCAGATCGACCGATCGGCGCAGCATCGGCTGCCGCTCGAGCAGGCGTGAGACGCCGGTCGCGGCGAGCACGCCTCCGACCGCCCGCCGCTGCTCCTCCTCGATGATGGCGAACGGTGCAGGATCGCGCACGAGTCGCAGGTAGCCGCGCGCGATCGAGAGACTCGATTTCGCGAGCGTCATCTCGAGGTTGTCGACGACCGTCCGGAAGAACGGCAGGCGCAGGTAGAGATCGCGGATGGTCGCCTCACCTGCTGCCTCGAACGCCGCGCCACACCCGAACCACGCCGGCAGCAGCACCCGGTTCTGCGTCCACGCGAACACCCAGGGAATCGCGCGCAGCGACGCGAGATACTCCGCATCGTCCGGCCGACGTGCGGGCCGAGAACCGATCTCGAGCAGCGCCAGCTCGTCGGCCGGCGTGACCGCGCGGAAGAACTCCACGAAGTCGTCGTTCTCCCAGACGAACGAGCGGTACGCGGCACGCGAGACCGCGGCCAGCTCGTCGAGCGTCTCGCGGTCGGTGGCCGACGGCGGTGGAGTGAGCTCCTCGGGGAAGGTCGCGAGCATCGTTCCGGCGAGCGCTGCCTCCAGGTTCTGCCGTGCGAGACCTTCGAGCCCGTACTTGAACGACACGGTTTCGCCTTGCTCCGTCACCTTCACACGGCCCGGTGGGTGTCCGGCGGGCTGCGACACGATCGCGGCGTGGGTCGGTCCGCCGCCGCGCCCGGCGCTGCCGCCGCGTCCGTGGAAGATGGTCAGCTCGACGCCGTGACGGGCGGCCACGCGCGCGAGCGACTCCTGCGCGCGGTAGATCGCCCACTGCGCAGCGAGGTAGCCGCTGTCCTTGCCGGAATCCGAGTAGCCGACCATCACCTCCGCCGCGCCGCCGCGCTCCCGCACCCGGTTGGCGAAGCGGGCGTTGGTCAGGAGTGCGTCGACGATGTGTGGGGCGCGATCGAGGTCGTCGACGGTTTCGAACAACGGCACGATCGAGAGCGGCTCGCTCGTCAGCTCGAGTGCGCGCAGGACGTCGTCGGTCGAGCTCGTGCCCGAGATGACCAGCGTGTCGAGTGCTTCGGGTCCGTACCGGTGCCGAGCAGTCTCCGCAGCACCGACGGCGCGCCGTGCACGCTCGCTCGCAAGGTCGCGCGCGTGCAGGCGGATGTCCAGCTTCGCGACATGGAAGCCGAATATCACGACCATCCGCTCCAGCCTGGCAATCCGACCGTCGGCGACGCGTGCGCCGCCGTGTGCGGCGAGACTGCGCCGAATCAGCCGCAGGTCTGCGATCAGCTCCGCGGCGTTGCGGTAGCCGTCGTTGCCGAGGCGCCACCACATGAACGACAGCTTTCGCCGGTACGGCTCGAGCTCGTTGCGCGCTCCGACTTCGTCGGCGTATGCCGGCAGGTCCTGCGCGTCGCGCTGCAGCGAACGGTCGAGCTCGTCCGAGACCGTCACCAGCGACCGCGATGCGGCGATCTCGACGGCGAGCGCCCGGACCTCGTCGCGATAACGCCCGAGCGCGAGCGCGCGTGCCCGTTCCAGCGCCTCCTCGATCGACGCCGGCCCCGCAGCGGGGTTGCCGTCCATGTCGCCGCCGACCCAGGAACCGAAGGACAGCGGACTCGGCGCCTCGGGCAAGCGGTCGCGCCATGCTCCGAAGAGGTCGGTAGCGGCCGAGAGCAAGCTGTGCTCGAAGAACCAGAGCACGTGGCGAATCTCGTCCGAGACGCGGAGGCGATCGTGGCGCACCTCGTCCGTCTGCCAGAGCAGCGTCACCTCCTCGGCGATTCGCTCTTCGGCCGCAGTGCGTTCGGCCGGCGAGACGCGGGCGTCGTCGAGCAGGACGAGCTCGGTCTCGATGCGGATGTGCGAGAGCAGGACGCTGCGCCGCGTTGTCTCCGTCGGGTGCGCGGTCAGGACGAGTTGAATCGACGTGTGGGAGGCGCGGGTGGCGAGCTCGTCGCCAGGGACGCCGTCAAGTCGGTTGAACGCGTCGTCGAGTGACTCCCGCGAGATCCGTCCGTCATGTGCGTCCTCCCGTCGACGGCGAAGTCGGTGGTGCTGCTCGGCAAGATTTGCGAGCTGGAAATAGAGGCTGAACGCGCGAAGGACGAGCGTCTGGGCCTGCGGTTCGGTAACGGTCAGCGCCTGCGGGACGTCGGCAGGCCCGAGGCTCCGTGCTGCTCGCGCCGAGCGCCGAACCGTCTCGACCAGCTCCAGCAGCCACGGGCCTTCCTGTTCGACGAGCACGCGGCCGAGAATCGTCCCGAGCAGCCGTACGTCCCGTCGGAGCGGCGCGGCCGTGTCGCGCCCGAAGGTCTCGCTCATGATCGTCAAGGCTACGAGTCGAGTCCGAGCGCCGCCAGCACGGCGCGCGCGTCCGCGGGAATGACGTGCGCTCGGTCGGCCGGTTCGGGAGGTGGCACCGAGCCGGTGACGACGAGGACGACGCGCGCGCCTGGCTCGACCGCGCCACGCCGAAGCGCCTCGACCAGAGCGCCGAACGCGGCGCCGCTCGCGTAGTCGGCTTCGATTCCGGTGCTCTCGGCCAGCAGCTCGGTGTGCGCTGCGATCGCAGCATCGCTCGCGGCGTACACCGCGCCGCCGGTCGTGCGTGCGGCACCGAGGGCGAGATCGCCGTGGGACGGGTTGCCGACGGCGAGCGACGCGACGTCTGTCGCCGTCTCGACGCGTGAGACGCGCCGATCGTCGGCGAACGCGTCCGCGATCGGGCTCGAGCCCTCCGATTGGCCTGCGAACAGCCGGGGGACCGGCTCGCGACAGAGAGCGGCTCGCGTCAGTTCGGAGAAGCCCTGCGCGAGTTTCGAGAGCAGCATCCCACTGGCAGCGGGGCAGACGACCGCGTCGGGCAACTCCCAGCCGAGTTGCTCGGCGATCTCGAATGAGATCGTCTTGGCGCCCTCGCTCGCGTACGGGTGGAGGTTGCCGCTCACGAAGCCCCACGGGAAGAGCGAGCCGAGCTCCAGTTCGAGCCGGCGGCAGTCGTCGTACGTGCCGGCGATCGAGAAGACCCGCGCTCCGGGGTGCCGAGCAGCGACCGTTCCTGCGCCTACTCCTGCCGGCGCCAGCACGATCGCTTCGAGTCCGGTTGCCGCGGCTGCGGCGGAAACCGCGTCGCCGAGATTGCCGGTCGACGAGCAGCAGACCGTGGTCCGGTCGTGCTCGATCGCCGAGGCGACCGCGACCGTCGCGACCCGATCCTTGTACGAGCGCGTCGGGTTGGCGCCCTCGAGCTTGAGCAGCAGGTCGACTCCGAGAAGCTCGGAGAGCGATGCGACACGCTCGAGCGGTGTCCAGCCGGCCTGCACACCCGCGACAGCCTCCGTCGGCAGGAGCGCCGCGTAGCGCCACAGGGACGGCGGGCCGGCCGAGATCCCGGCGTGACTCACCTCGCGCCTGATCTGCGGCCAGTCGTAGGCCACGTCGGTCGGGCCGTCGCAGCGGCGGCAGGAATCGCGGGCTTCCGGCTCACTCACGTCTTCGCAGACGCGGCAGCGTAGGACGTAGGCGCCGTGTGCGGACGAACTCATGCGGGCGAATCCCCCGTCCTGATGAAAGAACCTAACCGGGTGGACGGGTGAGTCCGGCTAGGCGCGTCGCGCGCAGGCGATGAGCGTAAGGAGAAAAACCGGCTTCATCGACGCTGCGGGGGCCATGTGCCGGCGAGTCTACAGCGTCGGGCACCGGACTTCAAAGAAGTCCGTCCGCTTCACTATGTGTAGTATGGAATTCGTTCGGTCGCCGCCGCAGGCGCCCGACGGAGGCATCGAGGCCTCGGAACACCTTTGGGTGCTTCCGGGGCCTTTTTTTCGTGTTCAAACGGGAGGAGGAGCGGATGGTCAAGGTCGAGGCGATGGTGATCCGGGAGCGGGTCGAGACGGTGATCGACGCCGTCGAGCACGCAACCGGTCATGTGGGCGTCACGGTGATCGAGGCGATCGGCCACGGCCGTCAGCGCGGCGTGACCCACGAGTATCGGGGGCGCGTCTTCGAGTCGCGCTTCCTCCCGAAGGCGATGTTGATCTTCATCGTCGAGGACCGCCTGGCCGAGCTCGTGGTCGACGCGATCGTCGACGCCGCGCGGAGTGGCAACGAGTCCGGCGACGGGTTGGTCTGGACGTCGGAGATCGCCAACGTCAAACATCATCGAACTGGGCACAAGCTCGAGGAGGTCGGGGCCGGTGCCTAAAAACTCTGACTTGTTGATCGCTGCGTCCACGATCTGGGTCGTCATCACAGCGGTGCTCGTGATGTTCATGCAAGCCGGGTTCGCGTTCCTGGAAGCGGGACTGACGCGGATGAAGAACGCAGGCCACATCGCCGGCAAGAACGTCCTGATCTTCGGAATCTGCTCGCTTGTCTACTGGGCGGTCGGGTTCGGGCTCGCCTTCGGAGACGGCAATGCGGTCTTCGGGACGGCGGGGTTCTTCCCGTCGGTGACGGCGATGATCTCCGTCGGCCAGAAGCCGTTCGACTGGTTCACGGAGATCCCTGGCGCGGCCGGATACCTGTTCGAGGTCGTCTTCGCCGGCGTCTCGCTGGCGATCGTCTGGGGGGCGATGGCCGAGCGGGCGAAGCTGTGGGTCTACTTCGTCTTCGGCATCTGGTTCACGCTCACGTACTCGGTCGTCTCGCACTGGATCTGGTCACCCCACGGCTGGTTGTTCAAGCACGGCATGCAGGACTTCGCCGGCTCGACCGTCGTGCACTACCAGGGGGCTCTCGCCGGGCTGGCGGGCGCGTTGATCCTCGGCCCTCGGATCGGGAAGTTCGGGACGGACGGTAGAGCCAATCCGATCCCGGGCCACAACATCCCGTACGCCGTGCTCGGCACGCTGATCCTCTGGTTCGGTTGGTTCGGGTTCAACCCCGGCTCGACACTCTCGGTCGACTACGGCGGTTTCGGCTACTTCGCGTACGTCGCCCTGACCACGAACATCGCCGCCGCCGCCGGGGCGGTCACCGGCATGTGTGTGGCGTGGGTCAAGCTTGGCAAGCCGGACATCTCGATGATGCTCAACGGCGCGCTGGGCGCCCTGGTGGCGATCACAGCGGCCTCGGGTTTCGTTGCACCTTGGGCTGCGATCGTGATCGGCGTCGGTTCGGGGTTCATCGCCGTCTTCGGCGTCATCTTCGTCGAGCGGATCGGGATCGACGACCCGATCGGGGCGGTCGCAGTCCACGGCTTCTCTGGCGTCTGGGGCACGCTCGCGACCGGGCTGTTCGCGGTCCCGCTCCTCGCGAAGAACCTCGGGACGGGCACGGGCGGTCTGGTGTACACCGGCTCGTTCCATCAGCTCGGAATCCAGGCGCTCGGGCTGGTCGCGGTCGGCGCATTCGTCTTCACCACGAGCTTCGCCGCGCTGGGCGTCATGCACAAGCTCTGGGGTATCCGTGTCGAGCAGCACGTCGAAGAAGGCGGGCTCGACGTCCACGAGCACGGCATGTGGGGCTACCCCGAGTTCTACATTCCGGTGCCTGGTGGATATGGCACCGAGTCACACAGCCATCTCGCGAACGGGGTGAACACCAAGCGGGTACCGCTCCCGGTGAGTGCGGCGACGTCGCCGGTCGAGTCGTGATTCAGAGGGAGGGGGCGGCACGGGCCGCTCCCTCCCTTGCTCGACCAGCGCGGTGAGCGCCGTCTACGGCGATACTGCGCCACCGATGCGGGGGCTAGGGATGTTCGGAGCTGCGGCGCTCGTCGCACTGGTCGCACTCGGCTCGACTGCGGGTCGCGCGCGCCCCGCAGTCGCAGCCTCCTGCGCCCCGCTCACGGCCACGGCCGGGTACACGTCCTCCGTGCGCCAGGCCGTCGCGTCGGGTCGCGACCTGTGGGGCGCGCGGCTCCTTCGTGCCCGCGCCGGGCCGACCTACGCCGCCGCGCGCACGTACCTCAGTCCGCTCACGCAGGCGATGCAGTGGCAGGGGCGGCCGTTGACCCTCAGCGGCTCGTACTACATCCCCCTGTCGTTCCCGTTCACCTCGTACGGGTCGACGGTCTTCGCGTTGCACGTCGCGGATGGGAGCGAGGTCGTCACGAGGCGGGTCGGCGGTGCGTCTCTCGCCGTCTACGTCGGCGACGGCCGCGAGCGGTACGGCTCGTGCCGGGCTCGCCTGCGGTCGGCGCGGCTGGCGGACGGCTACCTCCCGATCGTGGAGACGTCGTACACCGACGCTGCGGGAGTCCGCTACCGGCAGGAGTCGTTCGTCGGCCGCGCCTACGGGGTGTACGGGGCGCGTTCCGTGATCAGCTTCGTACGGCTCGTCGTCGATGCGCGGGCAGCCTCGCGAGGGGCGACCGTCCGGCTCGTGCCATCGCGGCGCCTTGCGCACACGGCTCCCGACCGCCTGGCCCTCGGCGCCCAGACGCGGTTGATCGTCAGCGACGAGCCCGACTTCGTGGACGGTGTGGTGCGCTACCGCGTTCCGGCCGGTCAGCAGCAGACAATCTACGCCGACTGGCTGAATGCGCCCTCGGATGCGCGCTACGTGCACGCGACCGCCTCGGCATACGAGACCGCACGCAGCGCCGTCGCCGGTTTCTGGCAGTCACAGCTCGACGTCGGCGGGACGTTCGACGTACCGGAACCGGTCGTGCAGAACGCCGAGCGCGGGATCCTCACCCAGCTGATCGCCTACGGCTGGCGGTACAGCATCGGCAACCCGTATGAGGAGCTCTCCTACGCCGAGTCACTCGACGCGGCCGAGGTCGCCGCCGAGTACGGCTACCCCTCGGTCGCGAAGTCGATCATCGCGCTCTCGCTGCAGCGGATGCGACTACGGCCCTGGCGGTTCACGGCGTTTCGCGGCGGCCACATTCTGTCTTCGGCGGCGACCTACTACCGTCTCACGCGCGACCGCGCCTTCCTTCGAGCCGAGACGCCCGCGCTCGACGGGCTCGTCAAGCGGATTGCCTCACGGCAACGTCGCTCGGGGCCGGCAATCGGACGGCTCGTCCCGGAACCGCTCTCGACCGATCTCGAGGCTCACGACGTCGACAGCGTCCCGGGGCAGATCGAAGCGATCGAGGGACTGCTCGCGATTGGTCGTGTCTGGCGCACGACCGGCTATCCCGCACACGCGGCGAGAGCCGGCTCGCTGGCCCGCTCGATCGACCGTGCGCTTCGGCCCGCCGTCGCGCGCGCTTCGGCGCGGCTCCGAGACGGCTCCCTGTTCGTGCCCGACCAGCTGACGACGCCGCAGCGGCCGTTCGACCGTCTCACGTCGACGCGAGACGGCTCCTACTGGAACCTCGTCATGCCGTACGCATTCGCGTCCGGCTGGTTCCCGGCCCACTCGCGGACTGCCCGCGGAATCCTCCGCTATCTCCTGGGGCACGGCGCGCGGCTCCTCGGAGTGCCGCGAACGTATGCACGAACGGTCTACGGTGACGCCCCTGGAGCCGGGTTGGCCCAGGTCTACGGTCTCAGCATGTCGCGGTA
The DNA here is from genome assembly GCA_036006925.1 of Gaiellaceae bacterium. GTDB lineage: Bacteria > Actinomycetota > Thermoleophilia > Gaiellales > Gaiellaceae > PALSA-600. The sequence goes on along the minus strand of DASYPH010000190.1, from coordinate 17,889 downwards.
CCTCGCCGACAACGATCAGCCCGACCAGCTCGTGCTCAGCCTCTACGGCATGTTGACCGCGGGGATGACCGCCGATACGTACATCTCCGGCGAGGCGGTGTCGCTGCTGCCGGTCGACGGTGCCCGCGACCGGACGATGTTCATGCCGCCGAACACGGGCGCGAACGCCTCGTACCTCGAGACCCTGCGCGAGCTGCTCGTCCACGAGCGGCGGAGTCCGCTCGGCGATCCGGTCGGGCTCGACCTCGCCTTTTCGACGCCGCGCGCCTGGCTTGCGGACGGGCAGCAGATCGAGGTGAATGGCGCACCGACGAGCTTCGGCTCCGTGACCTACTCACTCACCCGGACCGGCGCGACGATCGAGGGCCGGCTCGTCCTGCCCGCGGATGCGCACTGCCGCCTGCGGCTCCGTGTCCCGGCCGGCGAGCATCTGAGTCGGGTGCTCGTGGGAACGACCTCGGTCCCCGTCGACCGAGCTGGAACGATCGACCTCGGCAGTCGCCGGGGGGCGGTCCTCGTACGCGCGACGGTCACATAAGGCGACACCCCCTCGCCGCTGGGTTGCGTTCGGCGCAACCGCTCGTCACGATCGAGCAGAGAGCATGGACTACGAACTCGTAGGACGGGAGGAGGAGCTCGACTCCCTGCAGGCGTTCCTTCGAGAGACGTACGCCGGCCCGGCTGCGCTCGTGATCCAGGGAGAGCCGGGCATCGGCAAGTCGACGCTGTGGCTCGCCGGGCTCGAGTATGCGCGCGTACAGGATCTGTGCGTGCTGTCTTCACGGCCGGCCGAGGCCGAGCGCGAGCTTGCGCAGGTGGCGCTCGTCGATCTGTTCGAGGACGTGGTCGAGGATCTCTTGCCGCTGCTGGCGACGCCGAGGCGCCGTGCGCTGGAGACTGCGCTGCTGCTCGATCAGCCGTCGGTGGACCGCGTCGATCGTCGCGCTCTGGCCGTGGGTGTGCGCAACGTGCTCGAATTGCTCGCAGAGCACCGACCGGTGATCATCGCGCTCGACGACGTCCAGTGGCTCGATCCGTCATCGGCGAGCACGCTCACGTTCGCGCTGCGACGACTCACCGACAGACCGGTGCGCTTACTGCTCGCGAGGCGAGTCGGCGACGGTGCGCAGCCGTCCGATGTCGGGCACGCGTTCGGGCTCGAGCGCGTCGAGGGGCTGTGGCTCGGCCCGCTGAGCGTCGGAGCTCTGCATCGCTTCCTCCGCGATCGGACCGGGGGGTCGTTCGCCCGTCAAACCTTGCTTCGCATTCACGACAGGTCGCGCGGGAACCCGTTCTTCGCCCTCGAGCTCGCCCGTGCACTGCAGTCGGATGTCGACCCGCTTGCGCCACTCGCGGTTCCCGCGACACTCGACGGGCTGCTCCGCGCGAGGATCGCCGGCCTGCCGGCCTCGACCCAGGAAGCGCTCCGGCTGGCATCGGCGCTCGGCACGGCGCCCGAGTCGCTGCTCGTACGGGCCGGCATCGACCTGGAGGCACTCGACCCGGCTGTTGCCGCGCACGTCATCCAGCGTGAACGCGGCGAGGTTTCGTTCACACATCCGCTGCTCCCCTCGGTGCTGTACCGCGACCTGGGCGAACAGCGGTGGGCCATCCACGGCCGGATCGCGGCCCTTGTCGACGACCCGTTGATGCACGCCCAGCACCTCGCGCTCTCGTGTCGCGCACCCGATGAGGAGGTGGCGGCGGTCCTCGAGGCGGCGGCGACGCTGGCGGCCGGACGCGGTGCGTCGGCCGGTGCGGCCGATCTCGCCGAGCATGCGTTCCGGCTGACGCCTCCAGATCGCCCCGGCGTGCGTCGTCCGCGACTGCTTGCTGCCGCCCGGGCGCATCACGCGGCCGGCGAATGGCCGCGCGCGCGCACGCTCGCGACGAGCCTGCTGGCGGAACCCGGATCCGACGCGGCGCGCGTCGAGGCGCTCCTGCTGCTCGCCGAGCTCGAGACGCCGGATCGTTCGGTTGCGTTGCTGGAGGAGGCACTCGTCGAGGCTCGGTCGCGTCCGGCGCTTCTGGCGGACATTCACTGCCGGCTCGCCTGGGTGCTCCGCTTCTTCGACAGCGTCGACCATGGGCGATTGGCGTTCGAGGCCGCCGAGCAACTCGACGACGAGGCGCTCCAAGCTCGCGTTCGTGCCGTGCGAGCGATCCTGGCGTGGTTTGCGGGACCTGCAGCGGCGCCCTCCGATCTTCCCGCGCTCGCGCGCGAGCTCGCGGGCGCGGTCGGCGGAGACCAATTGGTTCAGGAGGGCATGCTGGTGCTGGTGAACACGCTTGCTCCCTCGTCGGTGAGAGGGCAGGCCCGGACGCTGCTCGAGCGAGAAGAACGGGAGTGGCGCGAGCGAGACGAGCCGCGGAGTGCTCTCGCGCGCTGGGGTCTGGCGTGGGTCGAGTTCTGGGCTGGGAACTGGGAGGTCGCTGCCGCCCATGCCGCGGACGCACACGACATCTCGATTCAGTACGGCTACGAACTGCCCCAGGATCACCTGCCGATCGCGGTCGTCGCCGTTCACCGGGGTCAGCTCGCCCACGCGCGCGAGCACTCCGAACGAGCGCTGCGGCTCGCCGACGAGCTGTTCGTCTCTCGTGCTCATCCGCCGCAGCACCTGGCGACGCTCGGCCTCGTCGCGCTGTGGAGCGGCGACCAGGCGGCCGCGCTCGAGTGGTTCTCGGCCGCCGAGCGGCGTGTTCAGGAGATGGGTTGGCGAGAGCCGAGCGTTCGCTGGTGGAGCGCTGACCACGTCGAACTGCTCCTCGCCCTCGGGCGCGCTGAAGAAGCACTGCGCATCGTCGACGAGTGGGAAGCAGATGCCAGGCGCGTCGACCGTGAGTGGGTGCTCGCCCAGGTAACGCGTTGCCGCGGTCTTGTCGCTGCAGCCGGAGGGGAGATCGAACTGGCTGCGTCGTTGCTTCGGCAGGCGGCCATGGAGCACCAAGCCGTCGGGGATCCGTACGGTCGCGCCCGTGCGTACCTGGCGCTCGGCGTCGTACGGCGGCGGGCGCGAGAGAAGCGCGGCGCTCGCGACGCGATCGAGATCGCGCTCATCGGCTTCGGCGAACTCGGAGCGGCGACCTGGGTCGACGCCGCGCGCGAGGAGCTCGGCCGCATCGGCGGGCGCACGCGTGAAGACGGGCTGACGGCAGCCGAGCGGCGCGTCGCGAACCTGGTCGCGAAGGGGAAGACGAATCGCGAGGTCGCCGCCGCGCTGTTCCTGGGCGAGCGGACGGTTGCCAGTCACTTGACGCACATCTACGCCAAGCTCGGCGTCCGGTCACGCACGGAGCTCGCCCGCAAACTTCCGACGTCCTGACGTTTCCAACGCATGCTCGTCGGCCTAGCGTCGAGGACATGCCGAGCTACATCGTTGAGACCTACCTCGGGCGTGGACAGACGGAGGAACGCTCGAGACGCGACCAGCGAGCCCGCTTGGCTGCCGAGGAGCTGACGCGCAAACGGAAGCGCGTCCGTTTCGAACGCTCGATTCACATTCCAGAGGACGAGATCTGCTTCTTCATCTTCGAGGCGCCGTCGGAGAAGGATGCCGTGGCGTTGGCGGAGAGCGCAGGCCTCGACGCGTTTCGCGTCGTCGAGGCCGTCTCGTCGGGAAAGGAGTAAGCAATGAGGTCGAAATGGATCTGGGCGCTGCTGGCAGTTTTCTTCGGCGTCGCCGTCTATGCCGGTGCCGTGCTCGCGACCCCACAGACCAACGTCACGACCAGCACCGTCGCGAAGTCGCTCTTCGACGAGATCGATCTGAACGCACACACGATCCCGGCCAACATCTGGCAGGCACGCCTCAAGACACAGGGGCAGTCGGACGTGTACGTCGTCGACAACAAGTTCGCGCCTGGCGGGACGTCCGGGTGGCACTCGCATCCGGGGCCGAGCCTGATCTTCGTCGTCTCCGGGACGATCTCCAACTACCTGGGCGACGACCCGAGCTGCACGCCCCATCCGTACAGCGCCGGCTCGGGGTTCATCGACCAGGGGGGAGACGACGTTCACATGCTGCGGAACGACACCGGCTTGCCGGCCGAGACGGTCGCCGTGCAGCTCCTCCCGAAGGACGCGCCCAGGAAGATCGACGTGCCCACCGCTCCACAGAACTGCTAGGCAAGGCCCGGGGGAGGCCACGACGGCCTCCCCCGACCCATTTCAACGCGATGGTGGCGAGGCAGTGTCGTCTTGGTGAGCGCTGCGAGTTCGTGGCCCCGCTCGGCTGGATTAGGGTTCACCGCGATGGGAGACATCGAACACCACGCCGACGCACCCGAGGGCGACGACTCGAGTCAGGATCTCGCGCACGACGAACCCGTGACGGAGTCGATGGGGCCGATCCAGATGACGACCCTCGCGTTTCCCGGCAACCGCTTCAAGGGCGAGATCTTGCCGGAGCTCGAGAAGCTGAAGATGGCGGGCGTCGTGCGCATCGTCGACCTGCTGCTCGTGCGCAAGGACGAGGTCGGCGGCGTGATGGTGACGACCGCGAGCGACCTCGACTGGCAGGAGGCGGTCTCGTTCGGTTCGTATGTCGGCGCTCTCGCCGGCTTCGCGGCCGCCGGACCGGCCGGAATCGCGAAGGGCGCGATGGCCGGCGCGGCCGAGCTCGCCGACGGCCACCTCTTCGACCAGGACGACGTCTTCCGCGTCACCCAGGCGCTGCCGAACAACATGAGCGCGGTGCTCGTGCTCTTCGAGCACCTGTGGGCGAAGCCGCTGCTCGACGCGGTCGACCGGGCCGGCGGTATCGAGCTCACGAACGACTGGATCCGGCCCGAGGAGGTCGTCTCCGTCGTGCACCGGGCGACGCCGCCCCTCGCGCCGAGCTGACGGTCCACCTGATGAGACCGACGCTTCGCGTCTGACCGCTCAGTGTCGGGGACTCCGCCGTCTCCGGCCTAGCTCAGGGCAATGACTCCCAGTACCGGTTGAGGGCTCCCTGGACCTTCACGAACCAGACGATTGCCGGGATCACCAACAGCGAGCCTGGAAAGAGCCACAAGCCCGTCCAACCCGTCACCGGGGTCTGTTTGCCGGCCCTCGCGTACATCTTTCCGATCTCCGAGGGGATGACGAAGCCGCTGACGGGGCTGATCAGGATCCAGATCACGAGCCCCAGCACACCGCCCAGCCCGTCGCCGGTGTGCTGCTTCAGCTCCTCCTGCGTCTTGTACGCCCAGTACCAGCCGTAGAAGCCGAGAGTGATGACGAACAAGACGAACCCGAGGCCGACCCCGCGCCGGTTGCCGCGAGGGCCGAACTGCGCCGTCGGCATGGCAGTGCTCATTCGCGGCTCGACTTCGGCATCTGCACCGCAAGTATGAGCAGCCGAGCCGGACGGTGGCGGCTCGGCGCATCCGACGGCGATCGGGGCAGGCGTCCATAAGTGCTGCTTGAACTGACGGGGTGCCGATCCAGAACATCAAGCGCGTCCGGCCGATCGAGCCGTCGGGAGCGGACGTCGAGAACGCCTACGCGATCCACCTCGACGACGGCCCGGAGCCGCAGATTGTCGTCGAGTACGCCGCCGGCGGCGGCAAGCACGCCAGCGAGGCGCACGCGCGCAAGTCGGTCGAGCCGTACCTCGATCAGGACGAAGTACCGGAGCGCCTGATCGTCGACCGCGACGGCAACGTCCGCGTCGGCGACGACTGATCAAGCACGGGCCGGCCGAGCCGAACGCCCGGCCGCGCCAATCTCGCTCGCGGACCAGCGGCGCCGGGCTCGGGCTCTCGATCGTGGCGCCGTCAGCGAGGCCCACGGCGGGAGCGTGACGGTCGAGTCCAGCCCCGACCGGAGCACGACGTTCCGGATCGAGTTGCCGCTCGCATGACCTCGATGGGCGGGAGGCCTCGAACCTATCCTCTCGTGCAGCCGGGAAGGCCCAGTTGAACAGAGGCCTTCCCGGCAACGAGTCGGTTGCTCCGGCGTGTCACGCGCCCTTCCGCCCGGAAGGCGGTCGGGTTCACGCGGTCGCGACGCGCGGGTCGCGACTCCAGCGGCGACGGATCGCGCTCTGCTCGACGACCTGATAGAGCGCGCCCAGACCGACGAGCCCGTAGACGATGCGACTCGCAACGTTCGTCTCGCCGAAGTCGAGTCCGAAGAGCGTCGCCACGAGATCGAAATTGGCCACGGCCACGAGGCCCCAGTTGAGGCCGCCGACGATCACGAGCACGGCGGCGAGGATGTCCAGCTTCTTCACGATCTTCCTCCTCTGTAGAGAGCTTGTAGAGAGTTCGTCGAGCAAACTAGCACCGATCCCAGCGAACTGTCAAGAAGCTGTCGAACTTTTGTGTAAGGTACGACCTATGGACGATGCAGTTCAGCTGCGAATCGGGGCCCTGAGCAGGCTTGTCGGCGTCTCCCCGGAGCTGCTCCGGGCGTGGGAGCAGCGGTACGGTCTCTTGCAGCCGAGCCGCTCGGCAGGCGGCTTCCGCCTCTACTCGAATGCAGATGAGGCGCGGGTTCTCGCCATGCAGCGCCATCTCGAGACCGGGCTGCCGGCCGCCGAGGCTGCGCGCCTCGCGCTCGTCGAGACGGCACGCCGCGGCGCCGATGAAGCGAGCGGCGGTCTGGCGCGTCTGGGGCAGCTGTCGGCTGAGCTTCGCGCAGCGCTCGACGAGTTCGATGAGCCGGGCGCTCAGACCGCCCTCGATCGCCTGTTCGCCGGCTTCAGGCTCCAGACCGTGCTTCGCGACGTCGTCCTTCCCTACCTGCACGAGCTCGGGTTGCGCTGGGAGCGCGGCGAGGCGAGCGTGGCGCAGGAGCATTTCGCGAGCAATATCCTGCGCGGCCGGCTGCTCGGGCTCGCGCGCGGGTGGGCCGACGCTTCCGGTCCGAGAGCGCTGCTGGCCTGCGCCCCGGGTGAGCTCCACGACCTTCCCCTGATCGGATTCGGGCTGACGCTGGCCGCGCACGGCTGGTCGATCACCTACCTCGGTCCCGACACGCCGATCGCCACGATCGAGGAGACTCTCCGTCGTCGCGAGCAGACGCTCGTCGTCATCTCGGCGATGACCGCCGAACGATTCAGCGCGGTCCAGGCCGAGCTGACCGGACTTGCCAGAGGTTTCCGGCTCGGACTTGCCGGGGCCGGAGCGACGAGTGAGGTCACCGCGGCGGTCGGGGCAGCCCTGATGCTCGCTGATGATCCGGTGACCGCCGCGGAGCGCATCGCCGACGAGTGGCGTTGAGCCGGCGTCTTCGTGATCGCTCGTGGAGCTCGACGCAGGTCCGCCTGACCGACGGTGCGGTCGAGTCGGTCCAGCGCGTCACCTTCCCGGCCCCCGTCGTCGAGCGGACCGACGCCGGCGCACGCGAGCTTGGCGAGCTCTACTGGCGAGCACTCCGAACCTCGACGTTCGGGGTCATCCGCATGACCGAAGGCGCCGACGGATTCGAGATCCGTCTGCTCGGACACGGCCCGGCGCTTCTGCGTTTCTCGCCCGAGCAGAAGTCGGTTTCCGACGACACAGTGACCTGTCGCTACGCGATCCTCGGTGGCCTGCTCGCACGCGCGCCGGCCGGGTCGATCCGCTTCACGCAGGAGGGAACGGACGCCGTTGCGGTGACATCGGCGGTCGAGGGCTTCCTGCCGCGACTGGGCGTCTTGTACGCGCCGGTCCAGTCGCGGCTCCACGTTGCGTTGAGCCGACGGTATTTCGCACGTCTGCAGCAGGGCGACGACCAATGAAGATCGCCGTGCTCGGCGCGACCGGCACGATCGGCTCTGCACTCGTGCCCCTCCTGGCGGAGCAGCACGAGGTGCTGGCGATCTCCCGTAGTCCCCACCGGCCCTCGGATGGCCTTCGCTGGGCGCAGGCCGACGCGACCGACGCCGACTCGGTGCAGACGGCGTTCGAGGGAGTCGAGGTCGCGTACTACCTCGTTCACTCGCTCGGCAGTGCCGACTTCGCGGAACGCGATCGGGTGGCGGCGTCAGTCGTCGCCCGTGCCGCCGAGAGGGCCGGGTTGCGCCAGTTGGTCTACCTGGGCGGGCTCGGCGACCAGTCGCCGGAGCTGTCGCGCCACCTGCGTTCTCGCGCCGAGACCGGGAAGCTGCTCGCGTCCGGGTCCACGCCAGTGACGACGCTTCGCGCCGCGATGGTGATCGGAGCCGGGAGCGCTGCGTTCGAGACGATCGTCGCGCTCGTCGACCGCCTGCCGGGGATGATCTGTCCCCGCTGGGTCTCCACGCCGACCCAACCGATCGCCCTCGCGGACGTCACGGCCTACCTCGCGGCCGCGGCGGGCCACGACCAGATGCTCGGTGAGTCGTTCGATGCGGGCGGACCCGACGTCATGACCTACCGCGAGATGATCGAGCGCATCGCCGCAATCCGCGGCAAACGACGTCTGATCGTCGAGGTCCCCGTACTCACCCCGCGCCTGTCGTCGTACTGGCTCAACCTGGTGACACCGGTTCGAGCGGGCCTGGCGCGCCCGCTGATCGAAGGGCTTCGCAACGCGACGGTCGCCGGGGACGACCGCATTCTCCGGCTCGTCCCGTTGCGCCTGACCTCGTTCGACGATGCAGCACGCGTCGCGCTCGCGGCGCGCTGAGCAACGGCTCGGCCTCGCTCGGATTGAATGGGCCGGGCAAGCGAAATGCAGGAAAGCGCGGCCAGCGGAGACCCACCGCTGCTCCAAGGCGTACTCCCAGGCGCGCTCCGGCGCATGTCGCTCGATCCGACGGGACGGTCGCACCGACGTCAGCGAATCGTCCAGCCGCCGTCGATGATCAGCGTCTCCGGTGATCATCGGTGCAGCCGGCGAGCAGAGAAGGACGGCAGTCCCAAGATGCGTCCTCGAGTTCGCCGATTCGATGCACTATCGCGGTGTGGCTAGGGTCGTGGTAAGCGTGCTGTGCGAACTGCCGAACAGGGGGCGGAATGGATAAGCGGAAGCTTCGTGATCTCGACGTGTCGGCGATCGGGCTGGGCTGTATGGGAATGTCTGCGTTCTACGGGGCGACGGACGAAGCGGAGAGCGTCGAGACGATCCGCCGGGCGCTCGAACTCGGCGTCGACTTCGTTGACACGGCGCAGCTCTACGGGCCGTTGACGAACGAGTCCCTCGTCGGTCGCGCTGTTGCGGGGCACCGCGACGAGTACGTGATCGCGACGAAGTTCAACCGGCGGATGGACGACGCCGTACCCGGTGACATGTCGACTGTAGGGCCGCAGGATGGTTCCGCCGCTCATGTGCGGAGCTCGATCGAAGGGTCGCTCCGTCGACTGGGCACGGACTACGTCGATCTCTACTACCAGCACCGGGTCGATCCGAACGTCCCGATCGAGGAGACGGTGGGCGCGATGGCCGAGCTGGTTGGACAGGGCAAGATCCGTCAAATCGGACTCAGCGAGGCCGCGGCCGACACGATCCGGCGCGCCAATGCGGTTCACCCGATCACGGCGGTGCAGTCCGAGTACTCGTTGTGGTCGCGAGACCCCGAGAATGAGGTCTTGCCGACGTGCCGTGAGCTCGGCATCGGGTTCGTGGCCTACTCTCCGCTCGGCCGGGGTTTTCTGGCGGGGCGGTTCACGTCGCCGGACGACCTCGACGAGGGCGACTTCCGTCGGAGCGGCCCGCGGTTCACCGGCGAGAATCTGCAGGCCAACCTGAGGCTCGCCGACAAGGTCAAGGAGATCGCCGCCGAGAAGGGGGTCACGCCGGCGCAGCTCGCGATCGCGTGGGTGCTCGCGCAGGGCGACGACATCGTGCCGATCCCGGGCACGAAGCGGCGCACGTACCTCGAGCAGAACGCCGCTGCGGTCGACGTCGAGCTCACCACAGATGACCTGGCGCGTATCGACGCAGAGCTGCCGCGGACAGCCGGCGAGCGCTACGACCAGGCCGGGATGGCCAGCGTCAACCGCTAAGCGGCTAGCTGTGTTAGAAGCCGTCCATGACGGAGGTGTTCCCCGGCGCCGACGAGCATGAGCGCTTCACGCGACGCGTGTTCGCCCGTCGGGTCGGCGGGGTGGTGCTCGGCGCGCCGTACCTGTCGCTCATCGACGGGATCACGCTTCCCCGATCGCTGGTCGCAAAGTCGCCTCCGCTCGAGCAGCACGTCGTGCCGGGTGTTCGCATCCGCACGGACAACGGCGTCGAGATCGTGGTGCCACCGCTCTACCACGAGCTCATCACCGCCCGGCTGACGATCGCCGGCGGGCGAGCGCTGCTCGCCGCGCGTGACGAGCTTCGGCTCGCTCTGAACCACATCGAGAAGGGACACGTCGCGGGGCCGCGCGGCCTGCTCGTGACGGTCGCGTGGGGTCGGCCGTACTTCCGCGACCATCTGCCTCGACTGAGGGACGGACGGCGCTTTCCCGAATACCTGCCGATTGACCTCGAGGCGTCGCGACGCCGGGGCCGCCGGGTTCCCGTGCTCGTCGATGCCGTGCGCTTTCCGAGTGACCCAGCGACAATCCTCCTGGAGAGCAACGACCTCGTCGTGCAACTGCGTAGTGACGTTCGATCGAACGTCACGACAGCCCGGGAACAGCTGCTCGCGCGGCTGGACGGCGTCCTAGAGCCGACGAGCATTCGCAGCGGTTTCGTCGGTGCCGGGCTTCCCAAACGGTTCGCGACCGCGGCCGGGATCCCCGGCGCTGACGCGATCCCCGACGACGCTCAGCTCTTCCTCGGTTTCACCTCGACCCAGCGAAGCGCGCTCGGGCCGGAGCGGATCGCGAATCTCGAGAGTCTCCGCGGCGTGACCGATCAGTGGCCCGGCGGCTACTTCCGGCATGGGACGGTGATGCATCTTTCGCACCTCTTCGAGGATCTCGAAGATTGGTATTCGAGCCGCGACTTCCTCTTCCGCGTCTGGGCCACCTTCAGGCCGGGGATCGCCCCTCCGGAGAGCACGCGAACACTCCCCGAGGACGCGAGCGTCGTCCAGACGGAGAAAGACGTGACCGACGGGTTCACGAATCTCGGGATCGCCGGCCACAGCGCGTCGCTGCAACCGCTGTCGCGTCTCTCGGCGGCCACGGTCGACAACTACGGCGAGCGGTACAGGGCCGGGACGGCGCTCGTGCAGCGGGCCGACTTCAACACGCTCGACAACCCGTTCGGTTGGACGACTGACAAAGGCGCGGATAGATGGCGCGCCGAGCCCGCTGCCGGGCTGCACTTCGTCTCCTTCACGGCGACCGCGGGCATCTTCGAGCGGGTCCGCCAGGCGATGGACGGCCACTACCCGGACGGCAAGGGCACCGGTCTCGACCCGCGCGACGCCGAGCTGGGTTTGAACAGCATCCTTCACACGACTCACCGCCAAAATTTCCTGGTGCCGCCGCGCGCGCACCGCTCCTTTCCGCTGGCCGAGTTCGCCTGAGCGAAGCTCGAAAGAACCCAGAAACGCGTAGCAAGCGACCCAGTGGTGGGGTGCAGTCGGAGGCCGGGGCCGTGGTCCCGGCCGGGATAGCGTCTGGTGGACGGCGTGAAGTCTGCTGCGAGTTGGTGTGTGTCCGCCCGAGTGGGCCGGGCAGGTCTCGAACCTGCAACCTTGGGAAAAGTCCGGCCGGGATCGCTGCAGCGCGCCGCTGACTGACGAGACGCGCTGGAAGAGGCTGGAACCCCTGCTGCGTCGAGTTGCAGCTAAACGTGACCTGCGGAGACAGCCAGGTACTCCAATCGGTACTCGGGCGGGGGCATCTTTCAGCCGTTACCGGTCGATCATCTTCTGGTTCGCCTCGGAGTAGCGGTCGCCTTGAGCTGCGGGGAGCGCGTGCTCGATCTCGCGCAGATCGTCCTCGGTCAACTCGATCTCGCCGGCGGCGATGTTCTCATCGAGTCGGTGCAGCTTCGTCGTGCCGGGGATCGGGACGATCGATGGCTTTTGGGCGAGCACCCAGGCGAGTGCGACCTGCGCCGGGGTTGCGGCTTTGCGCTCGGCGATCGTGCGAACGAGCGTGACAAAGCCGAGGTTCGCTTCGCGTGCAGCGGGGTCGGTGAAGCGGGGGACGGTGTTGCGAAAGTCGCCTTCGCCAAATCTCGTCGTCGTGTCGATCGCGCCGGTGAGGAAGCCTTTGCCGAGCGGGCTGAACGGGACGAACCCGATCCCGAGCTCCTCGAGCGTGGGCAGGATGGCATCCTCGGGTTCGCGCCACCAAAGCGAGTATTCGCTTTGTAACGCGGTCACAGGTTGGACGGCGTGTGCGCGGCGGATGTTCTGGACGCCTGCCTCGGACAGACCGAAGTGGCGTACCTTGCCCGCCTCGATCAGCTCCCCGACCGTGCCGGCGACGTCTTCGATCGGGACGTCGGGGTCGACTCGATGCTGGTAGAGCAGGTCGATGTGGTCGGTGCGCAGCCGCCGCAGCGAGTCGTCGACGCTCGACCGGATCGTCTCCGGGCGGCTGTCGGTGCCGCGGGACTCGCCGGTCGAAAGCTCGAAGCCGAACTTGGTCGCGATCACGACCTGCCCGCGAAGCGGCTCGAGCGCCTCGCCGACGATCTCCTCGTTGTCGAAGGGGCCGTAGACCTGCGCGGTGTCGAAGAGCGTGACGCCCCGCTCGACGGCGGCGCGGATGAGCGCGATCGAGTCGCTGCGCTCGGGGATCGGCGGGAAGCTCTGACTCATGCCCATGCAGCCGAGTCCGAGCTCGGAGACCTGAAGGCCCTGACCGAGGGTGCGTGTCTTCATGCTCAGCCGATCCGCCGCTGCGCGAATTGTGCTGCGATCGCCGGGTCGCTGTGATCGAAGAAGAGCGTCTCGCCGGTGTCGAGCGCGGCGATCCGCGCCATTTCGCCGCCGGTCAGCTCGAAGTCGAACACGTCGAGGTTCTCGCGCATCCGCTCGGGGCGAACCGACTTCGGGATGACGATCACGTCGCGCTGGATGAGCCAGCGCAGCACGACCTGAGCGATCGACTTCCCGTGTGCCTCGCCGACTTCCGTAAGCGTCGGGTTGGTGAAGAGATTGTTGCGGCCCTCGGCGAACGGGCCCCACGACTCGATCTGGACGCCGCGCTCACGCAGCAGCTCCTGGTAGTCGGCACGCTGGAAGAACGGGTGCGTCTCGATCTGGTTCACCGCCGGGGTGATCTCGTTGTGCTCGATCAGGTCGACGAGCCGATCGGGGTAGAAGTTCGAGACGCCGATAGCGCGCGCGAGCCCTTCTTCGTTCAGTTTCTCCATCGCGCGCCACGAGCCGTAGTAGTCGCCGAACGGCTGGTGGATCAGGAAGAGGTCGAGGTGATCGATCTGGAGCTTCTCGAGGGAGGTCTCGAATGCGCGCCTCGCCTTCTCCTCTCCCTGATGCTCGACCCAGAGCTTGGTCGTGATGAACAGCTCGTCGCGCGCGATGCCGCTTGCCCTGATTCCACGCCCAACCGCTTCCTCGTTGCCATACGAGGCTGCAGTATCGAGCGCGCGGTAGCCGGCGGCGATCGCCTCGACGACGATCGGCTCAGTCTCTTCCGCCGGGATCTGGAAGACGCCGAAGCCGAGGATCGGCATCTCGAGGCCGTTGTTCAGAGTGATCGTGGGTGTCGTACTCGTCTTCATGGTTTCCTTCCGGCACGCGTGTCGGGCGCGCACTCGTGTCCCACTGTGACATGCGCTCACCCGCGATGACCGACCCTGTTGAACAAGGGACTGGCAGACCCCCTCACGACGCGTTCGGCGGCGCTACGGTGCCCGCGTGGACACGAAGAACGAGATCCGCGAGTTCCTCACGACCAGGCGCGGAAGGATCACTCCGCAGCAGGCGGGGCTACGGACCCATGGCACCAGCCCTCGTCGTGTCCCCGGTCTGCGCCGCGAAGAGGTCGCGCTCCTCGCCGGAGTCAGCGTCGACTATTACACACGCCTTGAGCGCGGCAACACTGCGGGCGTTTCCGAACAGGTACTCGACGCGATCGCGCGCGCCCTCCAGCTCGACGAACCGGAGCGGGCACATCTCTTCGACCTCGCCCGCGCGCAACAGACCACACATCGACCGAGGCGCCGTGCCGGTGCGCAGCGCGTGCGACCCGGCGTGCAACGGATGCTCGATGCGCTCGTCGGAGCGCCCGCGTTCGTTCGCAACGGACGCATGGACATTCTCGGCGCCAATCGACTCGGCCGCGCCCTCTACTCCGAGATGTTCTCCAACCCGCGGCGACCGACGAATTCAGCACGCTTCGCCTTTCTCGACCCGCGGGCGAAGAGGTTCTTCAGCGACTGGGAAAAGACAGCTGACGACGCCGTTGCGGTCCTTCGTAGCGAAGCCGGTCGCGACCCCCACGACAACGACCTCTCCAATCTGATCGGCGAGCTGTCGACTCAGAGCGACGAGTTCCGCGTCCGCTGGGCAAAGCACGACGTTCGCTACCACGACACCGGCGTCAAACGCATCCATCACCCCGTCGTCGGAGACCTCGAACTCGCCTACGAGGCGATAACACTCCGCGGCGACAACGAACTCACGATGTTCGTCTACACCGCCGAGCCAGGCTCGAAGACCCAGGAGGGACTAGACCTTCTCGCGAGTTGGACCGCAACGCTCGATCCCGCAGAGCTAGCTCACGTCAACGACGAGAGGACTGAGGCGCATCGCTGACCAGAAGATTTGGTTCATCACTGGCGCTGGGCGCGGGATGGGCGTCGACATCGTTCAGGCCGCTCTCGCCGCCGGACACGCGGTGGTCGCTACCGGCCGCAACCCCGATGCCGTGGCCAACGCAATCGGAGAGAACGACGACCTGCTCGTCGCTGAACTCGACATCACGCAGTCGTCGTCAGCAAGAACAGCTGTGCAGGCTGCTTCCGACCGGTTCGGCGGCATTGATGTGCTAGTCAACAATGCGGGCAACTTCTTCGCCGGATTCTTCGAGGAGCTGTCGCCGGAACAGTTCGAGGCGCAGTTGACAACGAACCTTCTTGGCCCTGTGAACGTGACCCGCGCCGTACTTCCGGTCATGCGAAAACAGCGCTCGGGGCACATCGTCACGCTGTCGTCGACCGCGGGCATCGTCGGCCAAGAGTTTTGCTCCGCATACGCCGCCTCGAAGTTCGGCCTGGAGGGATGGATGGAGTCGCTGCGGTTCGAGGTTGAGCCGTTCGGCATCCAAACCACAATCGTCGAGCCGGGCTTCTTCCGCACCGACCTGCTCACGAAGGAATCCACCGCCTACGCCGACCTGTCGATCGACGACTACGCCGAGCGCACCGCTCAAACCCGGCCGGCCTGGGAAGCGATGAACGGCAAACAGACCAACGATTCAGCCAAGCTCGCGCGGGCACTGATCACGATCGTCGACCAGCAGCGGCCGCCGCTGCGGTGGGTTGCCGGCGCTGACGCAGTCGCAACAGTCGAACAGAAAGCGCATGAACTGCTCGCTCAGGTCGACGCCTACCGCGACCTGTCCTCGTCGCTCGCCGTCGACGAAGCTTGATCGGCGGCCGGGCGGCGGAGCCAGGCGTGGCCCGACACAGATCACGCGTCCGTTCGTACTCCAGGCGCTCTTCAACCGACGCCGCGGATCAAGAAATAGCCTGTTTGCACGTATTTCTGATGGGCCGGGCAGGTCTCGAACCTGCGACCTTGGGATTAAAAGTCCCCTGCTCTACCAGCTGAGCTACCGGCCCGCGCGAGCACGTTAGCGTTGATCGGACGGCGTCTGCCGACGACGCATAGTCTGCGCGCCGTGCAGCCCGGATCGTCTGAACCGCCCGGCATCGTCGTCGGTCCGCTCCTTCGCTATGTGGGCTCGACGACCGCCACGGTATGGGTCGAGACCGCCAACGCAGCGGTCGTCGAGGTGCTCGGCCACGAGGCGCGCACGTTCCAGGTGCTCGGACATCACTACGCGCTCGTCGTGATCGAGAATCTCGAGCCAGGGTCGATCAATCCGTACGACGTGCGACTCGACGGCGTACAGGCGTGGCCGCCGGAGGATGGACGGCCCGCTTCGACGATCCATATGCGCGAGGGCGAGCGCCAGGCGCGGCTCGTGTTCGGCTCGTGCCGGGTCGGCGCACCGCAGAGCCCGCCCTACACCCTCTCGCCGACCGAGGATCGGCAAGGGCTCGGGGTCGACGCGCTCTGGGCGTACTCGCGGCGGCTTCAATCGGGCGAGGCGGCCTGGCCGGACGGATTGCTCCTGCTCGGCGACCAGGTGTACGCCGACGAGGTGCCGCCGGAGACCGCGGCATTCATCGAGGCGCGACGCGACACCTCCGATCCGCCGGGTGAGGCCGTCGCCGACTTCGAGGAGTACACGCAACTTTTCCGGGAGTCGTGGTCGGATCCGGACATCCGCTGGCTGCTCGCGACGATCCCGTCGGCGATGATCTTCGACGACCACGAGTTGAGCGACGACTGGAACATCTCCGACGCCTGGGTCGAGGAGATGCGCACGCAGACCTGGTGGGACGAGCGGGTGACGAGCGCGTTCATGGCGTACTGGCTCTACCAGCACCTCGGCAACCTGTCGCCCCCGGAACTGGCCGAGGAAGCGATGTTCGCGCAGGTGCAGGGCGACGAGGACGCGGGTGAACGCCTTCGGACGTTCGCGCGCATGTGCGATCGCGAGTCGGCTGCGAGCCGGTGGGCGTACTTCCGCGACTTCGGGCGGTCGCGCCTGCTCGTGATCGACTCGCGCGCCGCCCGCGTGCTCGCCGACGGGCACCGGGACATGGTCGACGCGGACGAATGGGACTGGATCATCGACCACGCCCGCGGTTCGTTCGATCACCTGATCATCGCGACGAGCCTGCCCGCGTACGCACCGCTAGGCATCCATCACCTCGAGGCTTGGAACGAGGCGGTGTGCCACGGGCGCTGGGGATCGGTCGCGGCGCGGCTCGGCGAACGGTTGCGCCGGGCCGTCGACCTGGAGCACTGGGCGGCCTTTCAGCGTTCCTTCGAGCAGCTCAACGACCTGCTGCGCGCGGTCAGCCGCGGACTCGGAGGTGCGCCGCCGGCCACGATCCTCGTCCTGAGCGGGGACGTGCATACGACGTACGCCGTGCAGGTCGATCTCGGCGCGAACGCCGGCTCGAGCCGTGTCTACCAGCTCGTCTGCTCGCCGTTCCGAAACCCGCTGTCGCCGGCCCAGCGTCGATTGGTGAAGGCGACCGGCTCGGCGCTCGCTGCGAGAGTCTTCGCGCTGTTCGCCCGCGCGGCCGGTGTTCAACGCTCGTCTGCGAACTGGCGCTACATCGCCGGCAGGACGTTCGACAATGCGATCGGCGAGCTCGTGCTCGACGAAGAAGCGGCGAGCGCAACGTTCTTCCGCGCGATCCCGAGCGACGCGCCGGCAGGTGGGCTCCAGCCCAGCTCGCGGCTCGAGCTCAGCTCAAATCCACCGCCGCGCACGGGCGAGGCCGAGAGTCGCGCCGGCGAGTGAGACGATCAGCGCCAGCACGCCCCAGAAGAGGGGTGACTGCACGAATGTCCCCGCGCTGAAGTTGACGTTCATGCCCATGACGCCCGCGATCAGGGCTCCCGGCAGCAAGAGGATCGACGCGAGCGTGAGGATTTTCACGATCTCGTTGGTCCGGTGCTCGGTCCGCAGGATCAGCACGTCGAACGAGCTGATGACGGCGTCCTTGGCGTCGCGTGCCGAGGCGAGCGCCACGTCGACCTGCTCGGTGAGCTTCCCGAACCGCTCGGCCGATCGTTCTGTCGAGATGAGATCCAGTTCAGGATGCGTGAGCGCGACGAAGATTTCGCGATGCGGGGCGAGGGCTCGGCGCAGCCGGCCGACGCGTGTGCGAATCTCGACCAGTTCGGCGATCTGTGCCTCGGTGTCGCTGCCGGGGCTGTCGAGCACCGACACATCGAACTCCTCGAGTTGCGATTCGACCTCGTCGAACGCTCGCGAGTAGCTCGTCACGACCCATGTGAAGAGCGTCGCGAGAAAGGACGCCGC
>DASYPH010000189.1:0-8171 GCA_036006925.1 Gaiellaceae bacterium | reverse complement strand
AGTGGTTCCGCGCGTATTTCGCGGCGAGTCGCAACTCCGCCTGCGCCGTGACGGTCTACTCGTCGTTGTCGGTTCTCCCGGCCGTCCTGGTGGCGATCGCGTATTTCCATCCGTCGCGCACGAACGCGAATGTGTTCGCGGAGCGTCTGATCAGCCACCTCACGTTGACGGGCTCGACCGCCAACCTCGTCCAGGACACCTTCGGCAGCACGTCGGACAACGCGCTCGCGGCGTCGATCGCAGTCGTCTTCGGTTTTCTGCTCTGGGGAATCGGGATCGGGCAGATCTACCAGGAGGTCTACGCGAAGGCGTGGCAGGTCAAGGTGCGGCCGGTCGCCGACCAGGGACGGTTTGCGGTCTTCTTCTTTGCCCTGACCGGGGCGATCGCGCTCGTCGTCGTCTCCGCCGAGCAGCTCCGGGACCGTGGCTGGCTCGTGCTCGTTCCGGTCTGGCTGCTCGCGTCGACGGTGTTCTGGCTCTGGGTGCCCCGCTTCCTGTTGCACCGGCAGATCGGCTTCCGCGCGCTCTTGCCCGGCGCGCTGCTCGCGTCGCTGCTCGTGGGCGGGACGTCGGCGACATCGCCCCTGTTCCTGGCCAAGCCGCTGAACGAGAGCGGCAGGTCGTTCGGCTCGTTCGGGGTCGCGCTCACGATCGTCGGCTACGTGTTCGTGTTGCTGACGATGTCCCTGATCTGTGTGGTCTTCGCTCCAGTCTGGGCGCACTGGCGGCAGTCGGAGCGACGTCGCAGGGACGACTGACGGAGCGGCTTACGGGTGTCCCGGCGCCTGCGCAGCCGGCGGCAGCTGCACGGTTTGCTCGAGCTCCGCGAGTGGCGCAGTCGTGATCTTGATGAAGCCGCGTGAAGGCCGGTCGAGATCGAACGAGACGAAAAGCAGAAGCGTCAGCAGGCCGGCGGCGAGCAGCACGGTCACGACCCCGCGGGCGAACAGCGCGACGTAGAGCGCAAGCAGCCCAAGTGCGACGGCGACGCCGATCACCTCGATCAACATGAACGCTGAAGGAACACGGTTGTCGAGCGCGGATACGCGGGTCGTCCGCGCGTCGATCATCGTGTTCAGGCTTTCCACGTAGAGCCGGGGCGCCGACTGCTCCGGAGCTGCGGCGAGCGACTGGCCGGCGAGGCGCCAGAGGCGACGCTGCAGAACAGCCCCTTCTTCGATCGCATGCTGCTGCGCCGCGGTGCCCGGCACCGACTTCGAGAGGTCGAGGCTCGCGGTGGTGTACTGCCGGAAGAGCGGTAACGAGCGGCTGCGGACCGGCTCGTGGAGCGTCTGAGCGCGCAGATAGGAGGTGGTGATCGCGTTGACCTCATCTACGAGCGCGTCGCGACGCAAGTCATACCGGCCGACTGCCATCGCGAGCCCGAACGCGAGCACGAGACCGACCAGCGTCAGCAGCGCCCCCTGCACGACGCCGAGCGACTCGTGGAGATGCTCCTTGTGGACGCTCAGCGACCGGCCGGCCCAGAGACCGAGCAGCGTCGCACCGAACGTGATGGCAGTCAGCAGGATCGCGAGCTGCCAGGTGGAGAGCGTGAAGAACACCCGGCGCCACCCTATCCGCCGGTCGGATTCTCACCCGGCGGCGATGTTGCCGTGGAGCGATTTCAGCGCCGCGACGTAGATCTCCGAGAAGGTCGGGAATGGCTGGATCGTGTCGCGCAACACGTCGAGCGGGACGCGGGCGCGGATCGCCAAGGTCGCCTGCTGCATCCACTCGCCTGCTTCGGGGCCGAGCGCGTAGGCCCCGGTCAGCCGCTCGCCGTCGCTCAGCAGGGTCAAGAAGCCGTTCGCCTCGGCGTACTCGCGTGTGTAGGTGGCGGTCTTCGGCACCTCCGAGACCCGGGCGGTGCCGCTGAAGCGGTCCTCCGCTCCGCCCACCGAGGCCGCCTGGGGGTCGGTGTAGACGACGCGAGGAACGGCGTGGTAGTTGGCCTCGCGCGACCGGCCGAGGATGTTGTCGGCGACGACGTCGCCCTGGTACTTGCCGACGTGGGTCAGGGGCCAGATGCCGGTGATGTCGCCGATCGCCCAGAGACGCTCGCCCGCGCGGAGGTGTGCGTCGACCGGGATCCCGTGGCCATCCGGCTCGATACCGACACTCTCGAGGCCGATCCCGTCGACGCGAGGGCGCCGACCGGTGGCGACGAGCAGACGGTCGCCGCGCAGTTCGCGCCCGTCCTCGAAGCCGAGCAGGTACTCCTCGCCTTCGCGCCGCGCAACGGTTGCGTGCTCGCCGAGCACGAGCTCGATTCCGTCGCGGCGGAGAACCTCGCCGAGCGCCTCCCCTAGCGGTGCGGGCTCGCGCGCCAGGACGTGCTCGGCGCCCTCGACGAGCGCCACCTCGCCGCCGAGGCGGCGAACCACCTGTGCCAACTCGACGCCGACCGGCCCGCCCCCGAGGATCAAGAGCCGGCGCGGGACGGCTCTCATGCCGGTCGCCTCACGGTTCGTCCAGATCCCCTCCAGTTCCCGCAAACCGGGAATCGGCGGCACGATCGGGTCCGCGCCGGCAGCGACGACGACGTGCTCGGCCGTGTGGCGCACACCGTCGACCTCGACGACACCGACACCGGCGAGGCGGCCGCTACCGCGCAGCAGCGTGATCCCTTCACCTTGGAGCCACTGCTCTTGCCCAGCGTCGGAGTAATCCGAGACCATGAAGTCGCGCCACGCGAACACGGCCTCGACATCGACCTCCGCGGTGCCCGCCGCAGCGCGCGCGGCATACACCGCCTCGCCCGGGCGCAGGAGCGTCTTCGACGGGATGCACGCCCAGTAGGAGCACTCGCCGCCGACCAGCTCACGTTCGACGAGCGCGACGCGTAGCCCGCCTTCGGCCAGCGCCCCGGCGCAGTGCTCGCCCGGCGACCCGCCACCGATCACGATCACGTCGTAGTCGGCGCCCATCAGTTACCGGTCTCCAGGTGACGGCCGGCAGCCTGCGCTGCCTCGTCCGGCGTGCTGCCCTGCTCACGCGCGACGATGTAGGCGGCGTACCACCCCGACCAGTGGTGCGGCGGCGCGGTTGCCTCGTAGGGGCCGTGGTGCTCCTCCGCTTCGCGCAGAAGGTCGGTCAGCCTCGCAACGTCCATGGGTCGATCCTCCTCGATCGCGTCGGACTACCGTCCGGGGGCCCGGACCTTGATCTCCTGGAGCAGCCAGCCGTTGCCGTCCGGGTCGCTGAACGACGCGAACGAGCCGTAGTCGCTTCGCTTCGGGTCGGCGCCGTCGACCCGCCCTTCGGTTCCGGCGTGGTGAAAGATCCCGCCGACGTCGTGAAACGGCTCGCTCACGTCAACGCCTCGCTCGACGAGCTCGGCTCGTGCGGCGTCGATGTCGAAGACGGTGAGCTGCAGCCCCTGGGTCGATCCGGGCTCGGCGGTCGTGATCCCGGTGCCGATGATGATCGAGCACTCCGATCCTGGCGGCGTGAGCTGCACGACCCGGAAGTCCGCACCGGTGGCGAAGTCGGCGTCGAGCCGCCACCCGAGCGATTCGTAGAACTGCTTCGCCCGATCGACATCCGAGACGGGCACGACGACGACTTCGAGTTTCATCTCCACGAGCTCAGCTCCCCTTTCACGGCGACACCGCCGTCAATCCTCCCAGCTAGCGCATGGCGGCGAGCGAGCGAACGAAGAAGCCGTTCAGCCGTCCGAGCTCGGCCAGGTAGCGAGGGCTCAGACGCGGGGTTGCGTGCGTGAGAAGTGAGGTCACGGTAAGCCGGACGCAGGCCGAGGCCGCGACGAGCGCTCGTGACTCGGCAACGGGGAAGTAGCGGTCGCGCGGCGCGGTTGCGATCTCGACAGGCGCGGCCAGCCTGGGTGCGGCGGTGATGGGTGACAGCTCCCTTGCGGTCGACCGGATCTGCTCCGGTAGTGCCGCGTAGAGATCGTCGAAGCGCGCCGGGTCTCGGTTCGACAACAACCGCAACAGCGACATCGCGTCGGCACCTGCCTCGCGAAACGCGCGCTCCGGGAACTGTGGCGGAGCTGCGCCGGACGGGTCGGTCGCACGCAGCGTGTTGCAGAGAGCGGTCGCCGCTTCGGTCGGCGGCAGCATCGCCGCGAGCGACCGCGCAAGCCCGACCGCGAGATAGGGCGGCACCGGGTAGGGGAAGACGTCAGCGCCGTTTCGGTAGGCACCCGTGGTCGCGAGGAGCATCACCTTCGCGAGGTCGGCATAAGGAGCGATGCCGCCGACGGCCGAGATTCGCCTCTCGAGCCTGGGATCGGCTGCGGTCAGCAGGGCCAGGCTCGCGCCGATCGAGACACCGGCGAGCGCGACCCGGCCGCCGGCAACTTCGGGGGTACCGACAACGTCTTCGGTGAATGCGATCGCGCTCGCCAGTGTCAGCGGCGACAGTTCGCCGCCGGCAATTCCCGGTAGGTCGGGGATGAAGACGAGATGGCCCGTGCGGGCGAGCGCCGCACTCAGGCGCAGCACGATCGGGTGAGTGCGCCCATCGGGCGTAGCGCCGTTCATGAAGACGAGCGCCGGCCACGGCGGCGCGCCGGTCGGCCGGACGATCGTGGCGTGTACCCCGGTCAGGACATCCTCGTGCGGCTTGTCGGCGCGCCGCGTCAGGAGCGACGTGCCTGGAAGATCGAGCGTTGCGCCCAGGACGCCGGCCGCATGCACCTGGGCGAGTAGTAGGCCCCTACGCGAGCGTGGCATGCCCGAGGTACCGCCGCCGCATCGTCAAGAACAGCGATCCGCCGACGCCGATTGCGGCCGCGGCGAGGGCAGTGACCGTCAGGAGCATGCCGGACGCCAGCGAAAAGTTGATCGCGGCGCTTCTTGTCACGCCGAGTGCGAGGAGCACGCCCGACGTGGCGCTGACACTGACGATCGCGCCTCCGGCCGTGATCGGCAGGATCGATGCTGCCGCTGCCAGGCAGAGGATGACGAGTGCCAGATCGGGGGAGAAGCCGACGCCCAGCGCACTCAGGAGCAGCGTGCTGCCGAGAGCCCGCATCGTCCAACAGCCGAACAGAAACCCGCTTGCGGCGAAGGTCGAGCGTGAGATGCCCGCGTGGTCACCGACTCGTCTCAGGACCCCCGTGGCCCGACTGGAGCGGCGGACGAACGGAAGGAGCACGAGTCTCGGGCCGAGGGCGAGAACGCCGATGCACCCGAGGCAGAAGAGCATCACGACGACGAGCGGAGCGCGAAAGATCGCGCCACTCGTGGCGATTGCTGCGGTCGCGAGCGGCAGCATTGCGACTGCGTCGACAAGCCCGAGGGTGACGATCGAGAGGCCGACCGTTTCCAGACCCAGTCGGACGCCCCCGAGCCGTCGCAGCATCGAGATCTTGACGACGTAGTCGAGCCGGAACGGCAACACGACGCCGCTCGCCGCGGCTGCGCCGCAGGCGGCCAGGCAGCGGCTGCGATCCGGTCGCTCGCCGGGGAACAGCCGCTGCCAGCCGAGCGCGCGAAAGACGAAGCTGGCGAGATAGGCCCCCGACGCGCCGAGCACGAGGATCACGTTCGCTTCCTGCAGCGGCCAGCTCGTGCTCGTCAGCCGCCTTGCGGCGAGGAAGCCAACCGCGACGGCGATCACGCAGAACGCGATACCCGCAGTGGTTTTCAGTCGACCGTTGTGACGGCTCATGCTCTCGGCAACACGAAGAATGCGACCGCCGCGTATTGGCAGGCGACGGCGACGATCACGAGCGCGTGGAAGAGCTCGTGGTAACCAAAGGTGGCGGGGATCGGATCCGGCCGGCGGCGCACGTACACCACGGCCCCGATTGCGTAGGCGAGGCCCCCGCCGACCAGCAGCAGGGTGCCGGAGACACCCAGATCACCGGCGATCTGAGGCAGGGCGATGAGTGCGATCGACCCGAGCCCGATGCAGGTCACCGGCGCAACCCAGGTCGGCGCGCTCGGCCAGGCGACCTTCGCGGCGATCGCGAGGAGCGCCCCACCCCAGGCGGCCGCCAGGATCGGCCAGCGCCAGGCCGCGTGGATGACGAGTAGGCCGATCGGCGCGTACGTGCCGGCGATCAGCGCATAGATCGCCGCGTGGTCGAGCTGCCCGATCCGTCGAGCGCCCTGGGGTGACCAGGAGAGCCGGTGGAAGAGCGTGCTGATCCCGAAGAGCAACACGACGCTCGCAGCGAAGGCAATCGTCGCTGTGGTCGCCACCGTGCCGTGCGCGGAGAGCGCAAGTGCGACGCCGACCGGGACGGCCGCGATGAAGGCGAACTGGTGCGACACGCCGCGTAGGCGCGGCCGGGGGGAGCCGTCACAGGTCGTCCGGCCGGTAAAAGCTACGGGCGATGCATAGGTGTCAATCTCGAGCCTCCGATCGGTACTCCGTCAGCGGTCTCAAGATTCGACGGCCGGCGGGCGACGGTAGTGGAGTCGCCTGCAACGTGCTGGGAGCCGTTCCACTCGAAGCTCCCTGGACGGAGCTTAGCGCGCTCTGGCGACGGATGGTGGCTCTCGCCGCTGCAATGCGCGATCAGCGTGATGATGCCCGGGCAGACGAGATGAGCTTGTGGCGGATCACGTGATCGACGAGCAACCAGGCTCGCGCTTCTCCGGTCGGACGGCCTGGGCGCGGAGCATGCAGACACCTCTACGGGGGTTTCTGCAGACCGAGACCGGCGGTGCAGCTGTCCTGCTCGCGGCTGCGATCGCGGCTTTGGTGTGGGTGAACGTCGACGCCTCGGGCTACGAGTCGCTCTGGTCGAAGACGCTGTCGATCACCTTGGGCGAGTCGGGGGTCGCTCTCGACCTGCGCGGCTGGGTGAACAGCGGTCTGATGACGTTCTTCTTCTTCGTCGTGGGTCTCGAGGCGCGACGCGAGTTCGATCTGGGCGAGCTGCGCGAGCGGCGACGGTTCGCCCTCCCCCTCGCCGCGGGCCTGGCCGGGATGGTGGTTGCGGTGGCGATCTACCTGCTCTTCAACGCCGGTCGACCGTCTGGGCACGGTTGGGGGGTCGCGATGTCGACCGACACGGCGTTCGCCCTCGGCCTGCTCGCCCTCGTCGGGCCTCGGTTTCCGGATCGGCTGCGCGCCTTCATGCTCACGGTGGTCGTCGTCGACGACATCGCGGCGCTGATCGTGATCGCGACCGTCTATTCGGGTTCGCTGAGTGCTCGACCGTTGCTGGCCGCCTGCGTGTTCTACGCCGTCGTCTTCGCCTTCCACAGGCTCGGCCTGCGCATCGGGCTCGTCTACCTCGTCCTCGGTGTGGCCGCGTGGGTGGCGCTCCTCAAGTCTGGGGTCGAGCCGGTCGTGATCGGCCTCGCGATGGGTGTCCTGCCGTTCGCCAGGCCGGCGCCGCGCTCAACGCTCGAGCGCGCGACCGAGCGGTTCCGCGAGTTCCGCGAACAGCCGACCGCCGAGCTCGCACGCACGGCCGGCGCGCAGCTTCGCGCGGCTACGCCGGCCAACGAACGCCTGCAGCAGCTCTTCCACCCCTGGACGAGCTACGTGATCGTGCCGCTGTTCGCGCTCGCGAACGCCGGCGTTGCGGTCGACGGTGGCTTCTTGAAGAAGAGCTTCACGTCTCCGATCACGCTCGGAATCCTGTTCGGCTACGTCGTCGGCAAGCCGATCGGAATCATCGGCGGCTCGTGGCTGGTGACGCGGCTGACCCGCAAGCGAGTGCAGCCGCCCGTGGGCTGGATCGCGGTTGCCGGCGGCGGCACGATCGCCGGCATCGGGTTCACCGTCTCGCTGCTGGTCGCGACCCTCGCCTTCCACGGTGTGGAGCTCGAGGAAGCGAAGCTCGGCATTCTCAGTGCCGCTCTCGGCGCGACCACCGTCACCTGGCTGCTGTTCCGGGCGACTGCGCTTCTGCCTCGCCGCGCCCGCATCCAGGCTCTCCTCGGAACTGCCGACCCGCTGACGGATCTCTACATCGACGTCGACCCGGAGCGCGATCACATCCGCGGCCCGATCGAAGCACCGGTGACGATCGTCGAGTACGGCGATTTCGAATGTCCTTACTGCGGCCTGGCCGAGCCGATCGTCCGCGAACTGCTCAACGACTTCGGCGAGGTTCGCTACGTCTGGCGGCACCTTCCCCTCAGCGACGTGCATCCTCGTGCGCAACTCGCCGCCGAGGCCTCCGAATGTGCCGCCGACCAGGGAGCGTTCTGGGAGATGCACGACCTGCTGCTCGAGCG
>DASYPH010000188.1:0-1503 GCA_036006925.1 Gaiellaceae bacterium | reverse complement strand
CGGAAAAAGGACTCGTCGAGCTTTGCTTCGACCGCGCGCTGCGCCTCCTCGGCGACGCCCCGGCTGATCGGTTCGCCTTCGGGGGCGACGTCCCAGACGATCTTGCCGTATTCCTGGATGAAGTAGGGGTAGCCCTCGGTGTAGTCGACGATCACGTCGATCGCGCCGGCCTCGTAGCTGACGTCGAGGTCGGCGGCGGGCTCGGCGAGCGCGGCCTCGGCTTGGGGCGGTGTGAGCCGGCCGATGCGCGGGAACTTGAACAGGCGCTCGGCATAGGACTTGGCTTCGCCTGCCAGACGCGGGAGTTGGGGCAGGCCGGCTCCGACGAGGGTGATCGGAAGCTGCCGTTGGACGGTGCGGTGGAGGCCGGCGATCAGTGCTTCGAACTCAGCGGCGCGGAGGAACTGGACTTCGTCGACGAGGAAGGCGATGCCCGTCTCGCGTTCCTCGGCAGCTTCGCCAAGCGCGACCAGGAGGTCGGTGAGGTCGTCGGACAGGTTGCCACTGTCGGCGATGCCCTCGAGCGGCTCGATGTCGATGCCGGCGGTGACCGAACCGTCGGGGGCGACCGTGATCGAGAACGACTTGAGCGCAGCGGCGGCCTGGCGAAGCTTGTCGGTCCAGCTGGCTCTTGGGGCAACCTGGAAGAGCGCGCGTCTGACCATGCCGCCCATGCGCGGGCCGAAGTCCTCGTTCTTGGTGATCTCCGCGGTGACGGTGACCCAGCCGCTTGCGCGGGCGCGACTCTCGAATGCGCCCAACAACACGGTCTTGCCGACGCCGCGCAGGCCGGTGATCAGCATCGACTGCTCCGCGTAGCCGCGGCGCAGCCGCTCGAGCAGGATCTCGAATCCCTCGAGCTCGGCATCGCGGCCGACGAGGGCCGGCGGCCGCGCGCCTGCGTTCGGCGTATAGGGGTTCGTACGCGGGTCGATGCGGCTACTTTAGCGGGTTTATCACAATTGCGTAAAGCAAGCTAAGACCGGTAAAAGAGCTGACGTCTTAGCGCCGTCGGCTAAAGCTGGATAAAGCCGAAAAGGTGCACCACGGTTCAGACGTGGGTTGGCGTCGACGACAGCGAAGCGTCTAGCGCGCTGCCGCGGGCTCGACGCCGACTGTTCCTCCCTCCACCCGCGCGTCCCAGAGTCGGCCGAACGCGTGCACGCCCTCGAGCGACAGGCCGTGCAGCCAGGCCGGCAGATCCTCCGCGTCGGAGCGAAGCACGCCCTCCGTGCGGTCGGGGACGAGGCCGAGTAGGACCTGCACCAGGAGGACCGGCGTGCCCGCGGCCCAGGCCTGCGGCGACGAGGCGGTCGGGTAGACCACGGGGAACGGTGTGTCGCTACGTGCGAACCCCGCAAAGACCTCCGGCAGGCGGTAGCCGAAATGAGCCGCTGCCTCGACCATCGCGTGCAGGATGCGAGCGGCATCGTGCCGGCGACCGCTTCGTGCGAGCCCCCACGCGACGAGCGAGTTGTCGTGCGGCCAGACCGTGCCGTCGTG
>DASYPH010000187.1:0-6737 GCA_036006925.1 Gaiellaceae bacterium | reverse complement strand
GGCCGATCCAGTCGGCGAGCTTCCCGTCGATCTCGTGGTGGACCTTTCCCACCCCACATGGATAGCCGAATCGCGACGGCTCGGCTACCGTTCTTGACTGACTGGTCAATCAGGAGCTCAGGAGTTCAGCCATGGCAACGGTCGAGCAGTCCGTCGGTGTCTCGTTCGCGCTGACGGACGAACAGAAGGAGTTGCGCGCCCTCGCACGCGAGTTCGCGACGAACGAGATCCGTCCCAAGGCCGCCGAGTACGACGTCGAGATGCGCCACCCGGCCGACGTGATCGAGCAGGCGCACGCGCTCGGGTTGATGAACCTGCACGTGCCGGCCGAGTACGGCGGCCTCGGGCTCGGCACGTTCGACGGGATGCTCGTCGGCGAGGAGCTGAACTGGGGCTGCACCGGGATCGGTACGTCGCTCGGCGCGAACTCGCTCGGTGCGGGGCCCGTCCTCGTCGCCGGCACCGACGAGCAGAAGGCGGAGTGGCTGCCGCCCCTGGTCGACCAGCCGATCCTCTGCTCGTTCGGGCTTTCGGAGCCCGATGCCGGCTCCGACGTCGCACGCCTGAAGACGACGGCCGAGCGCCGTGGCGGCGAGTACGTCCTGAACGGCTCGAAGACGTTCATCACGAACGCCGGTTACGCGGAGTGGACCGTCGTCTTCGCGAAGACGGACGTCGCGAAGGGCCATCGCGGCATCTCGGCGTTCATCGTCCCGATGAGCACGCCGGGCGTCACGATCGAGCAGCACCTCGACAAGATGGGACAGCGAGCGACCGACACCTCGGCGTTCGCGCTGCAGGACGTCGTGGTGCCGGCTGCCAACCGGCTCGGTGCCGAGGGCGACGGGTTCAAGCTCGCCATGCAGACGCTCGACTTCACAAGGCCCGGCACCGCGATCGGGGCCGTCGGGGTCGCGCAGGCGGCGTACGAACTGGCCGTGGACTACGCGAAGGAGCGGGTCACCTTCGACATGCCGATCGCGATGCACCAGGGCGTCAACTTCATGATCGCCGACATGGCGACCGAGATCGAGGCGTCCCGCTTGCTCACCTGGCAGGCCGCGTGGATGCTCGACCAGGGCCAGCGCGCGACGCTCCACTCGTCGTTCGCGAAGCGCTTCGCGGCCGACACGGCGATGAAGGTGACGACCGACGCGGTGCAGATCTTCGGGGGCTACGGCTACATGAAGGAGTACCCCGTCGAAAAGCTGATGCGCGACGCGAAGCTGTTCCAGATCTATGAGGGCACGTCGCAGATCCAGCGGCTCGTGATCGCCAAAGAGATCTTCATGCCCCGCGGCTAAGCTCGCGAGATGAGCCTCGAAATCGATCTGAGCGGACGCGTCGCCCTCGTCACCGGCGGTTCCCGGGGCCTTGGCCGGGCCGATGCCCTGACGCTCGCACGGGCCGGCGCCGACGTCGTGATCGCAGACCTGCTCGTCGAGTCGGAGCTGTCCGAGGAGACCGATGCCTACGGCCCTCTGGCCCAGGTCGCCCGTACCCAGGGGCTCGTCGGGACGGAGTCGGCGGCCGACGAGATTCGCGGCATGGGGCGCAAGGCGCTTGCCGTCCGCTGCGACGTCACCGATCGCGACCAGGTGGCGGCGGCGGTCGCCCGCGCGGTCGAGGAGCTCGGCTCGGTGGACATCCTCGTCAACAACGCCGGCACGCTCGATCACGTCGGCCAGTTCGCCGACCAGCAGCCTGCTCTGTGGGAGCGCGACCTGCGGGTCAACCTGAGCGGCGCGTTCAACTGCGCTCAGGCCGTCTGGCCGCACATGAAGGAACGGAAGTGGGGGCGGATCGTCAACATGGCGTCCGTCGCCGGAACGCTCGGGGGCTTCGGGCAAGCGTCGTACTCGACCACCAAGGCGGGTGTGATCGGGCTGACGAAGACGCTCGCGCTCGAGGGCGGACGGCACGGGATCACCGCCAACGCCGTCGTGCCCGGCATCATCGGGACCGAGGCGTTCCACATGGCCAACCCGGCGATGAACGAGCGCATCGCCAACCGCACCGTCTTCAAACGACCCGGTGAGCCGCAGGACATCGCCAACGCGATCGCCTGGCTTTGCTCAGACCTCGCCGCGTACGTCACCGGGATCGAGCTGAACGTTTCCGGCGGCGTCGAGCTGTTCGTCTTCTAGAGAGCGACGGCCAAACCTCCGGCTACCATGCCTCGGGCCGTGGCAGCGTCCTCGACGGCTCTTCGCGCCCGCCGCCGCGCCTCTGCGCGTTCCCGTCTCTGGTCCCGCCTCGCTGCTCTCGCGATCCTGTGTGCACTGATCGCGGTCGGACTCGGCTTCCTCTTCGCCGGCTCTTCCGACAAGCTCGCCAAGGGCACCCAGGTCTCCGGCCTCGACCTCGGCGGGTTGACCCCGGCGGCCGCCGAGCGCCTGCTCGAGCAGCGTTCCGCAAAGCTCGCGACCGTACCGGTCACGTTCACCGACGGTGCCAGGACCTTCCGTCTGACGCCGCGCCGTCTCGGCGTCGTGGTCGACTGGCACGCGACCGTCGCGACCGCGGCGCAAACGGGTGACGGCTTCGGCCTCGTTCGGGGCTACAAGCGGCTCGGGCTCGAGTTCTTCCCCCAGGACCTCGCGCCGCAGGCGCACGCCTACCAGGCCGGTCTCAGCTACCAACTCGACCTGCTCGCCGCTGCGATCAACGCTCCGCACCGCGAGGCTCGGCTCGTCCGCCGTGGACTTCACGTGTCGATCGCACCGGGTTCGACCGGGCGCGTGCTCGACCGTTCGGGTGCCCGCGCCGTGATCGTCGCGGCTCTCGCCGGCTTCAGTCGGGCTCCGGTCGCGCTGCCGGTCGTCAGTGATCCGCCGAAGGTCACCGTCCGGTCGCTCGAAGCTGCCCAGCGGGCGGCCACGCAGGTGATCGGCGCGCCGCTGACCATCGTCGCCGGCCCGACCCGCCTGCGCATCCCGCGTTGGCGGTTGGCAAAAATCCTGCACCTGCCGACCGGCAACAACACGACGCTCTCGTTCACCGGTCCCGCCGCCGACAGGTACTTCGCGCGGCTCGAGCGGAATCTCGATCGCGCGCCGAAGGATGCCGGCTTCGCGGTAAACGCGAGCGGCTCGGTTCGCGTACTGCCCGCAAGCGCCGGCATCGCGCTCGACGTGCCGCAGTCGGCCGCCCGGATGCTCGCCGTCGCCGAGCAGTCGACCGACCGCGTCGCGCACCTCGCGCTCACCGAGCACCAGCCCCAGCGGTCGACCGCGCAAGCCCGGGCGATGGGGATCACGGGCACGGTCGCGACCTACGAGACCTTCTACGGCGGGGACCCCAACCGGATCCACAACGTGCAGCTCGTCGCCCACCTCGTCGACGGCAAGCTGATCGCACCGGGCGAGACGTTTTCCTTCAACGGGGCAACCGGCGAGCGGAGCGCCGAGAAGGGCTTCCTCGAGGCGCCGGTGATCATCAACGGCGAGTTGCAGACCGGGCTCGGCGGCGGCGTCTGCCAGGTCTCGACGACCGTCTTCAACGCCGCGTACGAGGCGGGCCTCCCGATCGTGGAGCGCACGAACCATGCGCTCTACATCTCCCACTATCCGCTCGGGCGCGACGCGACCGTCAACTACCCGGACGTCGACCTGAAGTTCTCGAACGACACCGGCCACTGGCTGCTGCTACGGACGTTCGTCGGCGCGTCCTCCCTGACGGTCGGGCTGTACGGCACCTCGCCGCACCGTCGGGTCGAGAGCATCGGGGCGCCGCTCCGCGTCGTCGCTCCTCCGCCGGTCCAGAAGACGGTCGACGCGACGCTCGCACCAGGTGCGGTGGAGGTCGACGACAGCGGCGTTCCGGCTCAGACGACGTCGGTCGAGCGCAAGGTCTACACGGCCGAGGGCAAGCTGCTCTCCGACCAGACCTGGTACTCGAGCTACCGCGCCGAGCCGAAGGTGATCCGGGTCGGTCCGCCGAAGCCGAAGCAGACGAAGAAGCCGACGACCACTACTACGACGCCGCCGACGACGACGACGCCGGGTGGGCCGCATTGAGCTCGGCGCTCTCGATCGCCTGCGCGAGCCAAGCCGGCACGCGCGTCGGCAACAGCGTCGCCGAGTCGACCGTGGCGTGGGCCGTCCAGCCATCCGCGATCACGACGCCGTCGCGCTCGATCGCATACTCGTAGCGGAACCGCGCGCCGCGTACGTCGACGCAGCGTGCGTGCACCTGGAGGCGATCGTCGAACTTCGCGGGCTGGAGATAGCGGACGTGCGTCTCGAGGACGAGCGCCTCGATCCCGAGGTCTCGTAGCCGCTGGTAGCCGCCTGCGAACTGTTCGAGGTACTCGACGCGGGCGACTTCGAACCAGACGAAGTAGTTCGAGTTGTGCACGATGCCCTGGGCGTCGGTCTCGGCGAAGCGCACCTTGACCGGTGTCGAGAACCGAAAACCATCCACGCCGCGCGATGTTACGCGGCGGCGCGCCTGACGGGCTTCTCGGCGAGGATCCGGGCGCAGGCCTGGCAGACCTGTTGCTCGGTCTCGTACGGGACGCCGGCCTTCTGCGAGAGCACGTACACACGCTTTGCGACGTGCTCGTGAATGGTCGCTAGGTTGCTGTTGCGCGTCGTCATGGTCTCACTCAGAGTACGACGGAGGACGGAGGTCGCGTGCTTCGGAAGGGTGAATTCTGTGAAAACACTCTGTGACCGATCAGACGCCTGCCGGCAGGGAAAGTTGCAGGTCGTCGGCGAGCCCGGAGACACCGACGCCGACGAGCCTCAGCGGCCCCGGGCGGTCTCGCAGGGCGCGGTCGAGGAGGCTGCAGGCCAACTCCCCGATGCGCTCGCCGTCGTCGGTGCCGATCGGCAGCGACGTCGAGCGCGTGCGGATCGCGAAGTCGGGGTAACGGAGCTTGGTCGTCACCGTTCTCGCGACCTGGCCACGGTCGCGAAGGTGCTGCGCGAGGCGCGACGCCTGGCGTCGCAATTCGTCATGCAGGCGCTCCGGGTCGGCGATGTCCTGAGCGAAGGTCTCCTCGTTCGAGATCGAGATGCGCTCGGTCGAGACTTCGAGCCGCCGCGGGTCGAGGCCGCGGGCACGGTCGCGCAGCTGCCGACCGACGACGCCGCGGACGACCGTGCGCAACCCGTCGTCGTCGAGCGCAGCCAGGCCGCCGATCGTCTTGATGCCGGCGGCGGCCAGTCGCTCTTCGGCGCGCGGACCGACGCCGGGGAGCAGCCGGATCGGGAACGGTGCGAGGAAGGCGGCCTCGCGCCCGGGACGGACGACCGTCAGGCCGCCAGGCTTGCGGCGGTCGGACGCGACCTTGGCGACGACCTTCGAGGTCGCGACACCGAGCGAGCAGGACAGTCGGGTGCGCGCCCGGACCACGGCTCGCACCGACTCCGCGACCGCGCGAGCGTCGT
Organism: Gaiellaceae bacterium; assembly: GCA_036006925.1. Lineage (GTDB taxonomy): Bacteria > Actinomycetota > Thermoleophilia > Gaiellales > Gaiellaceae > PALSA-600. The sequence continues at coordinate 1,341 of DASYPH010000187.1, read as the reverse complement.
CGAACGCCGGCGCGACCTCTTCCAGGTCGAGGTAGCCCTCGTCGATGCCTGCCTGCTCGACCGTCGGCACGATCTCGCGCACCGTCGACCACACCTCCCGGGAGTAGTCGCGGTAGAGGGAATGGCGCGGGCGAACGAAGGTCGCGTGTGGGCAGCGGCGCATCGCCTCCGCGCACGACATCGCCGAGTGGATACCGAAGCTGCGGGCAACGTAGTTGGCCGTCGCGACGACACCGCGGCCTCGCGGATCACCCCCGACGACGAGCGGCACCGCCTTCAACGCCGGGTCTTCGAGCTCCTCCACCGCAGCGAAGAACGCGTCGAGGTCGAGGTGCGCGACGATCACGAGCAAAGGGTATGGACGGGGCCGGTCGCAACCGCTGCCGTCTGCGTCGCGCTCGCTGCGCTCGCCGCCGGCTGCGGCTCGTCGAGGAGGGCTACCCGGCCGCCGCCGCCGCCGCCGACGACGACGGCGCCCGCCCAACCAGCGGTCGTTCCCAAGACGTGCGTGGCCGGCTCGGCTCGCCTGCTCGGCTCCGCGCGCCGCGCCTACGGCGGCTGGGCCGGCCATGGCGCGGTCGCGGTCGGGCGGCCCGGCGGGGCGGTCGTGGCCCGATTCGCGGCCACGAACGTCAACCGCTATCCCACCGTGTTCGGCGTCCTCGGGATGGTCGTCGGCCGCGACTGCCGGCCGCGCTGGTACCGGGTGCAGCTGCCCGTCCAGCCGAACGGCAGCGCCGGTTACATCCGTGCCGACGCCCTCGTGCTCCGGGCGATCCCGAGCCGGATCACCGTCGACCTCTCGCAGCGGCGCCTCACCCTCTACGAGAACGGCGCGAGGACGTTGACTTCGGCGGTGGCGGTCGGCGCGCCCGCGACTCCCACGCCGACGGGCCGCTACTACGTCAACCAGCGGCTCGTGCCGGAGGACCCCGCGGGGCCGTACGGCCCGGGCGCGGTCGGGATCTCGGCCTTCTCCGACGTGCTGACCGGCTGGACGCAGGGTGGGCCGGTGGCGATCCACGGCACGAACGAGCCATGGTCGATCGGGCGCGCTGTCTCGAACGGCTGCATTCGCCTGCCGAACGCGACCCTCCGCAGGGTCTTCGCGGCTGCGGTCGCCGGTACGCCGGTGATCATCACGGCCTGACCGTGTCCGCCCAGTGCCACCAGCTGCCCTCGTCGGTCGTCCGATTGCGCTAGAACTGGAGATCACATGAATCGCAATGCACTCGCACAGCTCGCCTCGATCGGCGAGGACGTGCTCGACAAGGCGTCGCAGAACCCGAAGGCAGCACGCGTCCTGCAGGGCGCGGCGCAGCTCCGAGACCGCGTCGACGA
>DASYPH010000186.1:0-2543 GCA_036006925.1 Gaiellaceae bacterium | reverse complement strand
GGCGTAACGTCGCCGCCGACGACGACGCGGCTGACTCCCCACACCGCGGGCGGATCCTCGTACCGCTTCGCGAACATCACCGTTTCACTGCTTCGCCACCCGGGGGATCTTGTGCGGCGGCCCCTGGCGCAGCAGGACTTCGTTGTCGACCAACTCGACGTCGGGCTCGATGCCGACCGCCTCGTGCACGGACTCGGTGACCCGCGTCCGCACGTCGCCGACGCCGCGCGCGCCCGACGTCGCGTAGCCGACGCGCAGCCGCAGCCGGTCGACCTCCCGCTGCGTCCGGATCACCTGGAACAAGCCGGCGCTCGTCTCCGGGACGCGTTCGACCGCCTCCCACAAGTCGCCGGGGAGCACGGACCGTCCTTCCACGACGACCTCGTCACCCTTGCGACCCAGCGGCCAGACGCGGCCGTGCGTCCGTCCACACGCGCACTGTTCGTGCGTGATGCGCACGAGGTCGTCGGACCGGTAGCGGACGAGCGGCGCGATCTTGTCGAGGAGCGTCGTCGACACCAGCTCGCCGCGCTCGCCGTCGTCGACCGGCTCCGCGCCGTCGGGGTCGAGCGACTCGAGGTAGCAGGTGTCCTCCCAGAAGTGGCAGCCGTCGTGCTCGCGGCACTCGGTGGCGGCGCCGACGTCGCCGACACCCGTGTGCATGAACAGCTCGAGACCCCAGTCGTCCTCGACGAGCCGGCGCGCACGCGGCCCGATTGGTTCACCTGCGAACGTGACACCCCGGTAGCTCGAGAACGCCTCGGCGAGGTCGACGTTGGCGCTCGCCGCGTGCTGTTGGAGGGCGAGCACCAGCGGGCCCGAGAGGTTGTACCAAGCCGTCGGGCGGAGCTCGCGGCTGAAGCGCACGAGCTGCGGCACGTCGGCCGGCTGATGGTCGACGAAGACCGGCGTCGCGCCGACGCCACGGATCGTGTCGTGAATGCCAGGCCCGCGAAATGTGAACAGGCAATACGTGAAGTAGTCGCCGGGCCGGCTGCCGAGCTCCCAGAACTCGCGCACGAGCATGCTCGGCCCCCGCCCGGCGTACGGCGCGGGCGTCGGATCACCGGTGGTGCCCGAGGTCGAGAAGATCGCGCTGAACACCTCGGTCATCCTCGGGTCGAGGCACAGCATGCCGCCGTACGGATCGCGGTGACGGTCTCGAAAGGCGCGGATCGCGTCCTTGTCGATGAAAGGGACCTTCTCCCGGAAATCGTCCATCGACTGCACGTCGTCGGCCGTGATGCCGGCGGCGTCCCACGTCTCGCGGATCAGGGCCGAGCGCTGATACGCCCATGGGAGCAGGTCACCGAGGAGGCGTTCCTCCCGCAGAGCGGCGATCTCCGAGCGAGGCATGGTCTCGATCTCGGGTGAGAAGTAGCGCCGCTCGGTGCTGCCCATCCGCGGACGGTAGCCGTGCCGCGAGAAATGAGTAGGCGCTACTCAAGGCGTGCCGGCCGCGTCGTGGTCTCCTGTGACTGTCCGAAAGCCAGCCGTCACAAAGGAGCAGCGCCGTGGGAACGGACTGGGTTGCGAAGGTCAAGGAGATCGCGCAGGAGCAGGTGCCGGAACCGGTGGAAGCAGCGGGGATCCTGCAGCCGGCCGGCACATGGGGGACGTTCGGGCTCGATCAGGTGAGCGGCGTGGCCGCCATGTTCAAGCGCCGCAAGGTCAACAAGGATGCCGGCGGTCTGGCCAGGACGTCGTGGAAAGGCACGAAGACGGTGATCCTCGCCATTGCAGGCGACAACCTCTACGCGTTCGCCGCCAAGCAGAAGGGTCGTACCTGGAAAGTCGAGGGTCAGCTCGGGAAGTGGAATCGCGCCGATCTGAACGTCGAGACGAGCCCCGGCAAGCTGGCGACGAAGGTGATCTTCGACGTCGCGCCGACGGGCGAGCACTACGAGCTCGAGGCGACGACCGTCGGCAGCGCCGGGTTCAACGACCCCTTCCTGGCCGCGATCGCGGCCTGAGCCTCAGAACTTCCCGGTGCGGCCGAAGCGGTAGTAGCCGGCGAACGTCTCGTTGACCTCGTCCGGGATGGGGGCGATCTCGCCGAGCTGCCGGGCGCCCCAGATGATCTCGGCCGTGCGCTCGACGAGGTGCGCGACGTGGAGCACGTGCTTCGGGTCCTTTCCCACCGCGAACAACCCATGGTTCGCCATGAGCACCGCCGACCGGTCGCTGACGCGCTTGGCGACCTCGTCGGCCAGCTCGTCGGTGCCGGTCGTCTTGTAGTCGGCGACCTCGACGTCGCCGCCGACGAACACGACGAACTCCTCGATCACGGCCGGGATCGACTGGCGCGTGAGCGCGAACATCGTGGCGTACCGGGCGTGGCAGTGCATGGTGGCGTTGATGTCGTCGTGCAACCGCAGCGCCGAGAGATGCAGCGCCTTCTCGGTCGTGGGGCCGCGCTCACCCTCGAGCACGTTGCCGTCGAGGTCGGTGACGACGAGGTCGTCGAGCGTCATCTCCGTGTAGTCGATCGAAGACGGCGTGAGGACGGCATTGCCGTCGGGGAGGCGCGCGCCGAGGTTCCC
>DASYPH010000185.1:0-11705 GCA_036006925.1 Gaiellaceae bacterium | reverse complement strand
CGACGTGCACGTCTACCGCTTCTCGCTCTGAGCCTTCCGACCGAGGTCGTAGGGACGCCGTTACCGCTAACCGGCACCCTAGGGCGCGGTCACTCGGACGGCTTCGGTCCCCAGTCGTCGTGGTCCTTCCCGAACGTCTGGTCACCCATGGAACCGCCGGCATCCAGCTCGTCGACGTGCTTGAGGCGCCAGATGCTGTACCCCACGAGCACGACGAGCCCGACGGCGACGATAATCCAGACGTAGCCCATCGACCCATCCTATCGCCTTCACCGGCAGCGGGTTGCCTCACAGCCGAGCGACGACCACGTACTCGCGGCTGTCCTGGGTGAACGGCTGCCGGTCGAAGTCGCCGTAGAGCGCCTCCAGCTCGAGACCGGCGACGTCGAGCAGGCCGAGCCATTCGTTCTTCGTCGCCCACCAGAGTGAGCTGGCTGCGCCGTCGTCCAGCGTGATGTCGATTCGGTTGTCACCGACGGCGTACCGGACCGAGTGGGGAACAGGATCTTCGTGGTGGCGGCCATCCAGTGACGTCGCGACCCGGTGATCGAAGGCGAACGCGTTCCACGCGAAGCGCCCGCCGGGCCGAAGCGACGCCGCGACGCGCTCGAACGTCCGTCGCCGGTCAGACCAGGTCGGCAGGTGCAGAAGCGCCCGGAACGGGCAGTAGATCAGGGCCGCAGGCTCGGCGACCTCGAGCTCGCGCATGTCGCCTTCACGCAGGTCGAGCTCGACACCAGCGGCCACCGCCCTGGCACGCGCCTGCTCGAGCATCGCCGGCGAGGAGTCGATCCCGAGTACCGATCGTCCGGTCGCCTGTGCGACGGGTATCGCCACCCGGCCGTTCCCGATCGCCAGCTCGACGAGCGGGCCGTCGGCCTCGTTCGCAAGGGCGACGTAGAACTCGATGTCCTCGGTCATCGGTGCCGACCACTCGTCGTAACGATGCGAGAACGCCTCGTCCCAGCTCATCCACCGATGCTACGGGACGCCACCGAGCGGCCGGGAAAGCCCTGCTCAGTCGCACACCGATCGAGGTGGGGAGCACACCCGCTACGCTGGCAGCCAGCCGATCCAGCTTGCCGCTGCCGGGCGAGCCTCGGGCTTCTTGGCGAAAGGGGCGCACAGGCCGTGCGTACCGCGATCTTTTCGACGTTTCCACCCCGCGCATGTGGGATTGGTGCGTTCTCCTTCGACGTCCGTGGTGCGCTCCTCGAGGTTGCAGGCGTCGACGACGTCAGCACACTCGTGGTCGTCGACGAGCCCTCGAGCCCGCAGCGGCCCGAGATCTCTCAGACGGTCTCGCAAGGCGCGCGCGGCGACTACATCCGAGCAGCCCGCGCGCTCGGTCGGACGGACGTCGATGTCGTGCTGCTCGAGCACGAGTATGGGATCTTCGGCGGACGCGACGGCGAGTACGTCCTGTCCTTCGCACGCGAGCTCGCCCAGCCGCTCGTCGTCACCTTGCACACGGTGCTCTCGGCGCCGACGGCCCACCAGCTGCAGGTCCTGACGGCGCTCTGCGACGAAGCCCAGCGCGTGATCGTGATGACCGAGACGGCCAGACGGTTGCTCGTGCAGGTCGGCGCCTGCTTGAACGAGAAGATCGACGTCATACCGCACGGCGCGCCAACAGAGCTCGGCCGTGCGCGCGCGGAGCTCGACGCCGGACGCCGGCCGCGTTACGTCACGTCCGCCGCAGGAGGGTACGCACGGATGGAATCTCGCTTCCTGATCTCGACCTTCGGCCTGCTTTCACCCGGGAAAGGCATCGAGGTGATGCTCGATGCGCTGCCCGCCGTCGTGGCGCGCCACCCGGAGGTGATGTACGTGATCGCCGGACGCACTCATCCACAGATCGCCCGCCGCACGGGCGAGGAGTACCGGCTGATGCTCGAGCGTCGCATCCTCGACCTCGACCTCAGCGAGCACGTTCAGCTCGATGACCGCTTCCTCGCAGTCGAGGAATTGGCAGATCTTCTCGCGGCGACCGACGTCTTCGTGACGCCGTACATGAGCCGCGAGCAGAGCTCGTCCGGCGCGCTGACGTTCGCGCTGGCCGCCGGTTGCGCTGTCGTCTCGACGCCGTACTGGTATGCGAGCGACATGCTCTCGTCGGGCGCCGGCCGGCTCGTCGGCTTCGGTGATTCCTCGGCCCTCTCCGGCGCGCTCTGCGGGCTGATCGAAGATCCCGACGCGCTCACCGCAGCGCGCGACGAGGCGGGCCGGATCGGTGCGACGTTCGGGTGGCCGTCGATTGCGGACGCCACCGCGAGTGTGTTGCGGGAGGCCGTGTCGAAAGCACCACGGCGAACGCCGATCGCAGACGCCGGCCTGGAGTTCGCGGATGTGCGTACCGACCACCTGCTCACGCTGGTCGACGACTGCGGGATCGTGCAGCACGCGAATGGCGCGATCCCGAACCGGCCGACCGGCTACTGCGTCGACGATGTCGCGCGGCTCACGGTTGTCGCGCTCGAGCTCGAGCGCCGGACCGGCGACCGCGTCTGGTCCGCAGTCCTCTATCGCGCGCTCGCCTTCCTTGTCGACGCGAGCGACCCCGGCGGTGCCGGCATGCGCAACTTCATGAGCTACGACCGTCGCTGGCTCGACGAGCCGCATGTCGGCGACCATGTCGGACGGGCCGTGTGGGCGCTTGGTGACGTACTGACGACCGCGTGGGTCCCGGCACTCGTCGACCCGGCGCAACGGCTGCTCGCCACGCTCGTCCGCTCACTCGAGGGCGACCTCTCCCTGCGTACCGCGGCCTACACATCCCTCGGTCTCGCCCGCCTGGACGCCGACCGGCTCGACGATGACGCCCGGCAACTCCTCGAGCGGTGTGTAGCGGAACTCCAGACCGCCTACGACGACACCGCCGGCGACGGGTGGAACTGGTTCGAAGACTCACTCACGTACGACAACGCCCGTCTGTCGCAGGCTTTGATCCTCGGCGGAACCGCAGTCGATCGAAGCGCGGCCGTCGACACCGGCTTGAGCTCCCTGGCGTGGCTGGGCGACGAGTCTGGGCTGGCCGAGGGCTTTCTCCGGCTGACCGGCCACGAGGGCCGGCACCGCCGCGACCCTGCGCCTGGTCTCGGTGACGAGCAGCCACTCGACGCGTCCGCGTTCGTCGAGGCCGAGTTGTCGGCGTTCGCGGTCACCGGCGAGGCGTTGCACGGTGCGCGCGCCCAACGTGCGTTCGACTGGTTCCTCGGTCGGAACAAGCTGGGGCGGCCGCTCTACGACTTCGCGACCGGCGGTTGCTGCGACGGGCTGGGTGAGGAGGACGTGAATACGAATGAAGGCGCCGAATCGACTCTCGCGTTCCATCGCGCGCAATTGGTGCTCGACGCCGCCGGTCTGCCCCGAGTCTTGCGGTTCGCCGACGCGACCACGGCTTGATGGGCGCTGCGACCGAGCTCTTCCGCCGGCACCCCGGCAACCCGCTGCTGACCGCGGCGGACTGGCCGACCGCGGTGAACGTCGTCTTCAACCCAGCCGCCGTCGATGTCGCCGGTGAGACGGTGCTGCTCGCCCGCGTCGAAGCTCGAACGGGCATCTCTCATTTGACCGTTGCCCGTTCGGCTAACGGAGTCGACGGCTGGCTGATCGAACGTGACCCGTTGCTTGCCCCCATCAAGGGCCGTGACGACGAGCAATGGGGCTTCGAGGACGCGCGAGCCGTCTGGGTGGACGAGCTCGGGAAATTCGTGATCACGTGTACCGCCTACGGGCCCGCCGGCCCGGCGGTCTTCCTCGCGACGACCGAAGATTTTCGCACGGTCGAGCGGATCGGGATCGTCGTCTCACCCGAAGACAAGAACGCCGCGCTCCTCCCCGAACGCGTCGACGGAAAGTGGATTCTCTTCCACCGGCCGACGTCGGGCTTCGCCACTGCGCGGGCGGGGATCGCGCTGTCACGTTCCACCGACCTTCGCAGCTGGAGTGCGCCGGAGGTCGTGATGCAGCCGCGGCGTGGTGCGTGGTGGGACTCACTTCGCATCGGGATCGGCCCGCCGCTGCTCAAGACCGAGCACGGCTGGCTGCTCGTCTACCACGGCGTCAAGGAGACGGTTTCCGGCGCGATCTACCGCGTGGGGCTTGCGCTGCTCGATCTCGACGAGCCGACGCGCGTGCTTCGCCGGACTGCCGACTGGGTGCTCGCTCCTCGCGAGGCGTACGAACGCGAGGGCGATGTTCCGAATGCACTGTTCCCCTGCGGATTGATCCACGACAAGGGCTCTGGGGACATACGTCTCTACTACGGCGCCGCCGACACGTCGATCTGCCTCGCGACCGCGAAGTTCGACGACGTCCTCGACGCCGTACTCAGCGCGACGACCGTCAACTAGATGGTTCCGACAAGCGCATGAAGGTCGCAATCCTCGGCGCAATCGCGTGGCGGACACCGCCGCGCGACTACGGGCCGTGGGAACGCGTCGCGGGGTTGATCGCCTCCGGGCTCCAGGCTCGCGGAGTCGACGTGACCCTCTTCGCAACGCTCGACTCCGAGACGCCGGCCAAGCTCGACGGTGTGTGCCCGAGCGGCTACGCCGAGGATCCCAGCGTCGACGGGCGGATCTGGGAGGCGCTCCACATCGCCCATGCGTTCGCGCGCTCAGGTGAGTTCGACCTCGTCCACAACCACCTCGATTGGCTGCCACTCGCGTTCGCCCAACTCGCTCACGCGCCGCTCGTGACCACGATTCACGGCTTCTCAGGGCCGGCGATCATGCCGGTCTACCAGGCGTCGAGCTCGGCGCTCGTATCGATCTCGCTCGCGGATCGCGCACCCGGCCTGGAGTACGCCGCGAACGTCTACCACGGCGTCGACAGCGCAGAGCTTCCGTTCGATCCAGCCGGGGGCGACGCGCTCGTGTCGTTCGGCCGCATCCATCCGGATAAGGGAACCGCGGAGGCGATCGACATCGCAGCCGCGGCCGGCCGGCGCCTGATCATCTGTGGAATCGTCCACGACGAGGCGTATTTCCGCGAGCGCGTGAAGCCGCGGATCGACGGCGACCGGGTGACGTACCTCGGCTCGGTCGGCCCCCGCGGCCGTGCTCAGGTGCTCGGCTGCGCGGCCGCGCTCCTGCATCCAGTTGCCTTTGCCGAACCGTTCGGCCTGTCGGTCGTCGAGTCGATGATGTGCGGCACGCCCGTGATTGCATTCGAACGCGGTTCGATGGGCGAGATCGTCGATCCCGGCCGGACCGGCTTTCTCGTCTCGACCACCGATGAGGCAGCCGCCCTGGTCGATGCCGCCGCTGCGCTCGATCGCGCCGGGTGCAGAGCAGTCGCGGTCGAGCGGTTCTCCGCGGCGCGGATGGTCGACGACTACATGCGCGTCTACGACCAGGTCCTTGCGGGGTGACGAAGTCCTTGATTCGTTGCGGTGGCAGAACCGGTCACGGAAGCTTGAACGAGGCGAGCGGCTCTCGTCCCGGCCAGCCGACCGAGACGAGCAGGGACGTTCCGTCCCACGTCACGTCGGTCGCGACGACGCCCACTGCCGCGATCACGATCGTCCGGAGGCGAGGCATGCTGGGATGATCCTTCCAGTTCGCCAACGGATGACGGCCCAGTTCGCTCAGTCCCACCGAGTAGCCTCTTCGTCGTGACCGAACTCTCTCACGAACCCTCTGCCGGCAGCGTGGAACCGGGGACGGCCCACCACGGCAGTGGCGGACGTACGGGCTGGCCTGCAGACGAGCAGCTTGCCTATCTCGCTGCGGTTGTCGACACATCGACCGACGCGATCATCAGCAAGTCGCTGGATGGATCGATCACGAGCTGGAATGCGAGTGCGGAGCGCATGTTCGGCTATCGCGCCGAGGAGATGATCGGGCGGAACATCCGGTTGTTGATCCCGCCGGAGTTGCAGGCGGAGGAGGACGACATTCTGAGCCGTCTCCGTGCGGGCGGGAATATCGACCACTACGAGACGGTGCGCCTGACCAAGGCTGGGCAGCGCCTCCAGGTCTCGTTGTCGATCTCCCCGATCACGCATCGGGGCGCAATCGTCGGCGCAGCAAAAATCGTTCGCGACATCACCGCCCGTAAGCAGGCCGAAGACGAGCTGCTGGCGACGACGGCGAAGTTCGAGTCGGTCTTCAACCAGTCGGGGATCTTCGCCGGAATCCTGGATCTCGACGGCTACCTCCGCGAGGTCAACGCGCTCGCTCTCGAGACGTGCGGATACACGCGCGAGGAAGTGCTCGACGAGCCCTTCTGGGCGACGCCCTGGTGGCGCGGCGCCGAGGAGGTGTCGGAACGCATCAGGTTCGCATCGATGCGCGCAGCTGAAGGCGAAGTCTTCCGTGAGCCGCTGCCCTACTGGCTCGCCGACGGTTCCGAGCGGCTCGTCGATTTCGCGATTCACCCGATTCGCGACGAGACGGGCGTGGTGCGTTTCTTGTATCCGACCGGGATCGACATCACCGAACGGGCGCGTGCTGAAGAAGCGCTGCGTGCACAGGAAGCAGAGGAGCGTGAGATCGCGATCGGGCTGCAACGCGCTCTGCTTCCCGCGAGCTTGGTCGTGCCCGCCGGCGTTTCGGTGGCGGCCCGTTATGACGCGGCGAGCGCGGCGCTCGAGGTGGGAGGGGACTGGTACGACGTGTTCTCCCTTGCCGATGGTCGGGTCGCGCTGACGGTCGGCGACGTCGTCGGCCACGGATTGCCCGCGGCGGCGGCGATGGGTCAGCTGCGTACCGCGCTCGCCGCACTGGCGCGTTACACGGATTCGCCGGGTGAGCTGCTCAGGCGCCTCGACACATTCGTCGCAACCACCGACGCCACCGATTTCGCGACCGTCTGTTACGGGGTGCTCGACCCGTCAACCGGGTTGTTCGAGTACGCCTCGGCCGGCCACCCACCGATTCTCCTCGTGCCACCCGGCGGGGAGGCGCGCTGGCTCGATGAAGCCCAGTCGCCTCCCCTCTACGGGGACGATGGACGCCAACGCCAGGAGTCGAAACTGGTGCTCGAGCCGAGCTCGTTGCTCGTGCTCTACTCGGACGGGCTGGTCGAGCGGCGCGGCGACCTCTTGAGCGACCGTCTCGATCAACTCAAACACGTCGGTGCGACGCTGATCGATCAATCGCCGTCCGACATTTGCGATCAACTCGTCGCCGCTCTCGGGGTCGAGACGTCGCGCCAGGACGACGTGGCAGTGCTCGTGGTCCGTTTCAACCCTCTTGCCGGCGGTGGATTCCACCTCGTCTTCCCTGCAGAACCCGGCGAGCTGCGAGAGCTTCGCACCTCGCTGCGCGACTGGCTCGACAGCCGCGAGGTCGCTGCAGCAACCCAAACCGCACTCATCGTCGCGATCGGGGAGGCATGCTCGAACGCGATCGAGCACGCCTACACCGACCTTGCCCCCGGTGAGATCAAGGTCGAGATCGAAGAGGTCGAGGAGAACATGCTGGCCGTCACCGTTCGAGACCACGGCCGTTTTCTCGCGCGCTCGAAGCCCGTCGCCAACCGGGGCAGGGGAACAGCACTCATGCGCGAGCTCACGGTCGACTTCACTCGCGACTCGACGCCCTCGGGCACGACCGTAAGCTTCCGGCTGCCGATCGCCGACCGCCCATCGGGATGAGCGACGAACTGGTCTCGACTGAGATCGAGCGATCGAACGACACGCTCATCGTGCATCTCAGCGGTGACATCGATCTCTCGAACGCTCACGAACTGCAGCAACAACTCGAAGGGGCCCTCCGGGGCTCGCCCCGGTCGGTGATCGACCTTACCGAGATCGCGTACCTCGACAGCCAGGGCCTCCGTCTGATCAAGCAACTCGTCGACAAGGCCGGAAGGGAAGGCACCCAACTCCAGGTGGTCGCGCCACCCGACACCTTCCCGCGTCAGGTCCTCGAGCTGGCCCGGATGAGCGACTACATCGAGATCCGCGACGCTCTCGACGGTTGAGTGTCAGGCGTCGGCGAGCTCGCACAGACGCGCCACGCGTGAAGGGGCGTCTGTCTCGGAGATGAGCTCGAGTGCGCGGCGAGCCTGCACCCGGGCATCGGCGTCGCGACCGAGCGCGGCGTAGTCCTCGGCAAGCTCCTCGTGGAAGTAACCGTCTTCCACACCTGCCTCCGCCGCCCAGGCGAGGCACTCCTCGAGTGCCGCCGCTGCCTCATCAGCGCGGGCGAGCGAGCGCAACGCCTTGCCGACGGCATACCGAGCAATCTCCCGCTGGTAGGGGCGCGGATCGTCACGCACACGCGAGGCGAGTGCACGTTCGAACGCTTCGAGCGCACCGGCAGCGTCGCCGGCCTCGTATCGCGACCAGCCGACATTGTTGTAGAGCGGGCCGAGCCAGTAGCGCACGCCGGGATCGTCTGACGACGCTGCGATCTCGACCGCGCGTGCCGTCCAGCCCTCACTATCGGCGACGATCGCAAGCATGTGTGCCGCGTCGACCGCGAGCACGTCCTCGCTGCTCGCCCGGGCCAGGGCGAAGGCGTGCTCGAACAGCAAACGGCCGGCGCCGGGCAGCCCCGACGAGCGTTCTCGGCGCCCGCGCTCGAGCAGCACCCGCGCCTCGGCCCCACCGAACGCCTCCGCTTCGTCGAGCAGCGCGTCGCACTGCTCGAAGCGGCCGCGAAGGCCCTCCACCCGCGCGAGCTGCGTCAGCACCTCGGCGCGGCCCGCGTCGGTCGTCTCCTGGTCGAGCTGAGCACGAAACCGCGCCTCGCTGGCATCGAGGTCACCGAAATCCCACAACGGACGCAGCCTGTCCCCCACGGATCCACGAGCGTAGCGACTGAGGTGGGGATCACGGTTAGGCTCGTCGTGGTGCGCGGCCTCGGTTTGCCTTCGCACGTCGTGATCCGCAACGGCACGGAGGAGTGTGTAGTTGTCTGAGTCGATCGAGCTGGCCACGATTCTGGTGACCGATCTGGTCGGCTCGACGCGCCTGGCGACGTCGGTCGGCCCGGTTCGCGCAGATCAGTTGCGCGATGAGCACTTCTCGGTGTTGCGCGAGGCGATCGAGGTGTCGGGTGGGCACGAGTTCAAGGACACCGGCGACGGGTTGATGGTGGCGTTCAACTCGGCATCCGCGGCGGTGAGGTGTGCCGTGTCGATGCAGCAGCTGATCGAGCGCCGCTACCGGCGGGCCGAGCCGAAGTTGCAGGTGCGAATCGGCCTGGCGGCGGGTGAGTCGACGGTCCAGGACGGAAATTACTTCGGAATGCCGTCGATCATGGCGGCGCGCCTGTGTGCCAAAGCGCCGGAGGACGGGATCTTGGTCTCGCCGGCGGTGCGGATGCTGGCGACGCGGCTGGACGGCATCCGTTTCGACTCCGCGGGTGAGCTCGACCTGAAGGGGTTCTCCGAGCCGATCGAGGCATTCGCTGTTCCGTGGACGAAGCTCGGAGACGAGGCAGCGGGTGTCGGCGGTTGGCCGTTGCCGGCGCTGTTGCGATCCGCTCCGCGGGCGACCTTCGTGGGTCGCGAGGGCGAGCGGTTGGTCGTGGAGCGCTCGCGCAGTCTGGCGCTCGCGCGCACGCGGCAGGTGGTGTTGGTCTCCGGAGAGCCCGGGATCGGCAAGAGCCGGTTGTCGTCGCTGTCCGCGCATGGTGCGCACGGCGAGGGGTTCGCGGTGCTCTGGGGGGCGTGCTCGGAGGAGCTGGCGGTGCCGTACGAGCCGTGGATCTCGGTGTGCTCGCAGCTGGTGGAGCACGCACCCTCCGCGGTGCTCGAGCGACACGTCGAGCGTCACGGCGGCGAGCTCGCGCGATTGGCGCGCGAGCTACCGCGACGGTTGCCCGAAGCGCCGGAGCCGGAGAGCTCCGATCCCGAAACCGAGCGCTTCCTGCTGTTCTCAGCCGTTGCCGGGGCGCTCGTGGAGTTGGCGGAGTCGGTGCCTGTGTGCCTCGTGCTCGACGATCTGCATTGGGCTGACGGCCAGTCGGTGGCGCTGCTCAAGCACGTCGTCTCGGCCACCGAGTCCTGCGCGCTCCAGGTGATCGTGGCCTTCCGCGACTCGGATCTCGGTAAGGGTCATCCCTTGGGCGCCGTGCTGGCCGATCTGCGTCGAATCGAGGGTGTCGAGCGGATCGCGCTGCAAGGCCTCGGCACCGCCGAGGTGTCCGAGGTGATGGCGGTGGCGGCCGGGCACGAGCTGGATGCGGATGCCCTGGTGCTGGCGGGGCAGATCACGAGCGAGACCGACGGCAACCCGTTCTTCGTCGGCGAGGTGCTTCGCAGCCTGGTGGAGTCCGGGCGGCTTCAGTACGACTCGACGACCGAGCGGTGGAGCGTCGATCGCTCGTCACCGCTGGGTTTGCCGGAAAGCGTGCGTGATGTAATCGCCCGTCGTGTCGATCGGCTCGGAGCTCCGGCCCGCGAGGTGTTGACGCTCGCGGCCGTGATCGGCCGCTCGTTCGAGCTCGAGCTGCTCGGGCCGCTCACGGCTACAACGGAGAGTGAGCTGCTGGATCGGCTGGAGGCAGCCGTAGGGGCGTCCCTGTTGGATGAGTCGACGGAGCGAGTTGGCCGTTTCCGCTTCGTGCACTCGCTGATCAACCAGACGTTGTACGAGGGGCTGGGTGCGACTCGCCGCTCGAACATGCACCATCGTGTCGCGCTCGCGCTCGAGGAGTTGTACGGGCACGAGCCGGACGAGCACGTCGCCGAACTGGCGTTGCACTGGCGGTTGGCCGCGACCGATAGCTCGAAGGCCGCGCGGTACTCGATCCGGGCGGGGCGGCACGCGCTCGACAGCCTCGCTCCGGGCGAGGCGGCGAAGCTGTTCGCCGACGCGCTCGATCTGCTCGGGACCGCTGAGGATGCAGACTGCTGCCAGGCCCTGATCGGCCTCGGCGAGGCGCAGCAGTTGACGGGCGATCCTGCGTACCGCACGACGTTGTTGCGCGCAGCACGGATCGCCTCATCGCTCGCTGAACCCGACCTGGCGGCTGCCGCAGCACTCGCCAACACGCGCGGTTTCACGAGCCTGATCGGCGACCTCGACGACCAGCGTGTCGATGCGATCGGCCGCGCGCTCGAGCTCGACGACCGATCCGACACGGGCCGGCGCGCCCAGTTGCTCGCACTGCAGTCCCAGGAGCTGCTCTACGAGCACGACCGGGTCCGCCGGCAAGCGCTTGCCAAGGAAGCGATCGCGCTCGCACGTGACATCGGCGATCCGCGAGTCAGGGCACGCGTCCTACAGCACGCGTCCTACGGACTGTGGGGTCCCGACATGGTCGTCGAGAGAGCGGACCTCGCAGACGATCTGCTGGCGAGTGCGCAGGCCGCGGAGGATCGGGCACTCGAGTTCTGGGCCAACCTCCTCCTCTTGCATGGCGCCTTCGAGACAGGTGATTTCGCACGGGCACAGGTCGTGCAGGATCGCCAGAGGGAGCTCGCAGCGGCGCTGGCTCAACCCACGCTGAACTGGGTCGTGCAGGTCGGGGTTGCGGCGAGGGCGGTGCTGGACGGGGATCTCGTGGCTGGAGAGCGACTCGCCAGGCACGCGCTCGAGCTCGGAGAGTTAGCGGGCCAACCCGACGCACGGCAGATCTTCGGCGAGCACCGTGCGCTCTCGCGGACCTACCAGGGTCGGGGTGACGAGCAGCTCATCGCCTTGAGTCGGCAGGCCGCCGACATCCACCCGCGGATGGCGGTGTGGTCGGCATCGACCGCGCTCTACGAAGTGCACTTCGGCAACCAGGACGCGGCACGCA
>DASYPH010000184.1:0-3239 GCA_036006925.1 Gaiellaceae bacterium | reverse complement strand
CTGTCCCGCGCGACCCTGAAGCTTGCCGCGATTCTCTTCGTCGGTGCTCTCAGGCGACCCCGCGGCTAGAGCTCAACATGCACAAAGTCTTCGTCAACACTGCGGTGCAGCTTGCCGGCCGCGTGCTTTCGATCGGGATTGGCCTCTTCACGCTCCGCCTGACCGCGACATACCTGGGCGTCGATGTCTACGGCGAATACTCGATCGTGCTCGCCGTCGCCAGCACGACGGTGATCGTCGCGGAGCTCGGCGTCACGTCGATCCTCGCCCGCGAGATCTCGAAGTATCCGGAAGACGCAGACAGCCTGGGGGGCATGTTGTTCCGGTTTCGTCTCGTCACCGTCGTGCCGGCGGTGCTAATCCTTGCCGCGCTGATTCCCTTTCTGCCCTACAACCACGACACGAAGCTCGCGCTGCTCGTGTCGCTGCCAGGTGTGGCTGCCCTGATCCTCGGCAGCTTCCCGAACGCGTTCTTCCAGGCAAACCTGCGGCTCGAGTACGTCGCCGGGCTCGATGTGGGGGCGAGGGTGCTCGGGCTGGCGGCGATCGTGCTGGTGCGTCTTCTCAACCTCGGTCTGACGGGGTACGTCGCCGTCGTTGCGTCGTCGTATCTGATCACCTGCATTGCGACGTACGTGCTCTCCGGGAGCTTCTGGCGCATCAACACGAGCTTCGACTGGGAGCGTGCGAAGCCGTTGATCCGCTCGGCCGTCGGCGTCGGCTTCGCGGCGACGATCGGGCTGCTCGTCTACCGTGGCGACGCGATTCTGCTCTCGCTCCTGAAGACGCCGCGCGACGTCGGCATCTACACCGTCGCCTACCGCTTCGTCGACCAGGCATTCCTGCTGCCCGGCATGTTCATCGCGACCGTGTTCCCGATCATGACCAGGACGCTGCACACCGACATGGCAGCTGCCCAACGGGTGATCAACCGCGTCTTCGAGTTCCTTGTCCTCGCCGGGATCGCTACCACACTCTTCGTCTACACGCTGGCGCCGTTCCTTGTCCAGTTGGTTGCCGGTGACGGGTTTCACGCTGCCGCTCATCCGTTGCGAATCTTGTCCCTCGCGATTCCGCTGCTTTTCGCGTCGCCGGTCTTCTACAACGTGCTGCTCGCACGCGACTGGCAGCGAGATCTGGTCCTGATCGGCATCCTGCTCCTGATCTGGGACGTCTCCACCAACCTCGTGCTGATCCCGAGGTACGGCTACAACGGCGCCGCTGTCGCGACGATCGCCACGCAGGCGTTTGGGCTCATTATCATGTTCGTCGCCGCACGGCGACGCGAGCCCTTCCGGATCGACTGGACGTTCCTGGTGCGGGCCGCGGGCGCAGTTGCGCCCGCGGTGCTCGTCGTCTACCTGCTGCGGTCGCAGTCACAATGGGAGGCGTTCGTCGCCGCCGAGCTGGCGTTCAGCGTGGCAGGAATCCTGTCCGGCGCGGTCAGGCGGGCCGATCTCCGCCGATTGATCGCGCGGGCAACGGGATGACGCCGAACGACGAAGGGAACAATGGTGAAAACAACGAACGTGGCGATGACATCCTGTGACGTTCTTCCGGAATAGACGAAATCTCAGCCTCTTGCTCCTCGTCGGCATCGTTCTGATCGGCGGTGGCGGGGGCGCGGCGACCGCCTGCAAGCTCTGGTTGAACTGCCACACCCACGCGACGCCGGCGCTCGTCAACGAGATCCAGAACTACCAGGGGAAGTCGAGCGGGATCAAGGTAGACCGCCCCGATCTCGCCGTTGTCACCGTCGCGAAAGGCTTCACGTACCCCACCGACTTCGCCTTCCTCGACGACTCGCACATCCTCGTCGCCGAGCGCGACGGCCGCATCCTGTCCGTCACGACCGCGGGCGTCGTCTCGCCCACACCGGTCCTCGACCTGAGGCCGCGCATCGACGAGCGGTATTTTCGGGGCGTTCTCGGCTTCGCGATCGATCCCGACTTCAAAGCCCATCCATATATCTATGTCGTCTATACGCCGCGTATGGGCGGCGCGAAGGCCGTCTCGACGATCGTCAGGGTGAGCCGATTCACGATGGTCGGTGGGCGAGCCGACCCCCGCAGCGAGCGCGTGATCGTCGGCAAGGACGACTCGCGGCCGTGCGAGGCCCAACCCACCTCGGCCGATTGCCTGCCCTCGTCGCTCGACGTCGACGGGTCGGACATTGCATTCGGCAGCGACGGCACGTTGTTCATCTCGACCGGCTTCGGCGGCGGTCTCGAGCACGTCGAGCACTCGGCGACGCTGGCTCAGGATGTGAACACGCTCGGTGGCAAGTTGCTCCACATCGACCGCGACGGCAGAGGCTTGCCGGACAACCCGTTTTGGAACGGCGACCCGAGCGCGAACCGCTCGAAGGTCTGGGCAGTCGGCTTTCGAAACCCGTTCCGATTCGGCCAGGTGAAGAGCGACCCGCTCACGTTCCTCGTCGGGAACGTTGGTTGGGACTGGCGGGAGTCGATCTATCGCGTCACGCGCGGCGGTGACTACGGCTGGCCGTGCTACGAGGGGCTGATGCGGACGCCGGAGTACAACGTAACGGCGTTTTGCCGGGAGTACTACCGGGCCAATCCCAAGCCACCGACGGGTGTATGGCTCCAGATTTCTCATCCGAAGGCGATCACGATGGTGGCAGGGCCTGCGCTCGAGCAAGCGACGAAACTGCCCGCCGACCTGCGTGGCGATTTCCTCTTCGCCGACTGGGGGCGCGGTGACATTTCGGTCGCCTCCCCGGAGCGAGGCGAACACGCGTCGACCGTCACGCGGATCGCACACAATGCGGGCGGGCCGGACCGGTTCCGGGTCGGCCCCGACGGCGCGCTGTACTACTTGGCCGCGAACAGCGGCGAATTGCGGCGCGTGTCCCAGAAGTAACCTGAGCCGGGAGGCGGGGATCGGCCCGGACTCGTGAGTGCGGCCCGGCCGGAATGAAAGACGCCCGGTCGCGCGGACGTCTGGACAGATGACATGTCGATCCCGCCGACTCGCCGGACTGGCGCTCGAGGCTCCGAAGTTGTACAACCAACACTGAGCGAAGGGCGCTCGGGCACTGGGAGAGATTGAGGGGAGAGAGGGATGAGTTCCTTGGGGGAGAAGGAGCTGCTACTCGACGCACAGCAGCGAACTTCCGGACTTTGGTCTAGGGCCATGAAGGCCGCTTTCGCGTTTCCTAGTGGGATGTGGGGGGCGCGTCCGGCGGAAGCACGAGGAGAGAGGGCGGTTCTGCTTCG
>DASYPH010000183.1:0-2514 GCA_036006925.1 Gaiellaceae bacterium | reverse complement strand
CGGGATTTCCGTTCGCGTCCAACCCATCCCAGTCGATCGTGTGCTTTCCGGCGGTGGTTGCGTTGTTCGTCTCTAGCTGGCGAATGACGGCTCCGCTCTGGCTCCGCACCGCGACACTCACCTGCGCGTCGGTGCTCAGCGTGTAGCCGATCGGATCGATAACTGAGGGGCGGATAAGAGCAGCACTCGCCGAAACATTCGAAAGCGCGAGCGGCGCTGGTGTGATGCTGATCGTCCAGTGCGCCTGCGGTCCGTCCTGGGTCTTGACGTAGAGGTCGTTCTGTCCGGCGTCTAGGTGACCGATGTCGAAGGTGCCGGAGGAGGCGAACGTCTGAGTGTGGCCTTGCCCGTCGTCAAGGGTGATCGCGCCTTGCGTGAGTGAGACCTGGGCCGTGTAATCGTCGCCGATCGGGGCCTTGAAGGCGAGGTCGCTTTCCGCGCCCGAGCTGTTGGGACTGACATCTTCCGCCCCAGCGGTCGTTGCTCCCGTGAAGCTGGTCGGTGCGTTCGGCAGATCCGCCAGTTCGACCTCGAAGCCCGAGCCGCTGCAGGAGTAGAGCGAGAACGCGGAGCTGGTCGAACCGATCGGCATCCAGAACGTGTCCGAGCCGCTCCACGAGGCCCACCCGAAGTCCCCGAAGTACCCCTGAACACTTGAGTCGAGCGAGACAATCCGCGCCACCGAGTCGGGATGACTCGCCCAGCCAGAAGGAGCAGGAATACTGCTGGAGGAGCAGTCGCTGGAGACGGTGCCCCAATAGGACGGGTCGGCCGAAGCGCCGCCGACACCCAGAACGAGTGACGCCAGCGCAGCCGCAACGGCGACTCCGAGCCATCGCCGGAGCTTCACAGCGACACCAACGCTAGTACTCCAGCCGCGATCTTCAGGACCAACTTCATTGCAGTTCACTCCCTTGGGGAGCGTCGCTGCCGCCGTCGAAACTCCGCCCTAGACGCTGGATAATCTCGGCGTTGAGGCTGCGGCCATTGACGACGGCTACGGACTTCAAGCGCCTGCGCAAATCGGGCGGTAGTCGAAGGGTCAGCTTCTCCCTGACTAGTGAGGTCTTCATGCCACCATCGTGACCCCAGATAGGCAGCGCCGGTATGACCCAGCCGCGTCCATTCAGGCCGGGGAAGGCACTCATGACCGAGAAGAGACGCGCTCCAAGCCACGTCATAGCCTGAAGACGGTCTGGCGCGGGCTAACGCTGCCGGAATCTACAAAACGAACCTGAAACCGAGAGCGACCAAGGAGGACTGGATGCGAGCCGTCGCCCCTGGCTCCGGGACCTCGCTCGCATTCTCGCTCACAGTGCCGCCCCCGGTGCACTACGGCCCCTGCGGCAACTAAGCGCCTGAAGCGCTTGAGCCATCCGCTCGAGCACGAACCGCCCGGCGGCGCTGCGAATTGGCATGACGAGGCGAGACGCCCGAAGTCGGACCTGGCCACCTGGCTGGCCACCCCGAGCAGCCAACACGAAGCGCAAGAACGGGAACGGCGCCGTTTCCAGCGGCTTTCCCGATGCGCCCGCCAGGATTCGAACCTGGGACCCGCGGATTAGAAGTCCGCCGCTCTGTCCACTGAGCTACGGGCGCGTGCGGCAAAGGGTAGACCGCTAGGGTGCCGCGGATGGCGGACGCGCTGGAGGAGCTGAAGGAGCGGCTCGCGGAGGTCATGGATCTTTCCAAGGTCGCTCGCCTCCTCTCGTGGGACCAGCAAACGGTGATGCCGCCCGCCGGCACCGGCCATCGGGCCGACCAGACGGCGACGGTACAGCGGCTCGCGCACGAGCGGTTCACGGATCCCGCGGTGGGCCGGCTCCTCGACGAGTTGCATCTGCTCGAGGAGTCGCTCGATCCGGATTCCGACGATGCCGCGCTGATCCGCCTCACGCGCCGCGACTACGAGAGGGCCGTGAACGTGCCGGCGTCGCTGCGCGCCTCCATGGCCCGCGCGGCGGCGGAGGCGCGGCCGGTCTGGGTGAAGGCGAAGACCGAGTCGGATTTCAGGTCGTTCCTGCCTTCTCTCGAACGGATCGTCGAGCTGAAGCTCGAGTACGTCGACTGCGTCGCGGATGGGGCCGCCGAGCGGTACGACGTCCTCCTCGACGACTACGAGCCGCAGACGACGACCGCGGAGGTGCGGACGCTCTTCGAGGAGCTGAAGCCGCCGCTCGTCGAGCTGATCGCGGACTTGCGAGAGCGAGAGATGGACGACGCGTTCATGCACGCGGACTTCCCACCCGACCGCCAGCGCACGATCGCCCACGAGGTGCTCGAGCTGTTCGGACACCGGCCCGACAGCTGGCGGCTCGACCCGACCGAGCACCCGTTCGCGTCCGGCCCGGGTCGCGACGACATCCGGATCACGACGAACTACCACCCGGACTCGCTCGAGTCGCTCTTCTCGACGATGCACGAGTACGGCCACGGCCTCTACGGCCATCAGCTGCCGCAGCACCTCGAGCGGCTGGGGACCGGCCAGGCCTGTTCGCTCGGGATCCACGAGTC
>DASYPH010000182.1:0-1906 GCA_036006925.1 Gaiellaceae bacterium | reverse complement strand
CCGACCGCAGCCAGATCGAGCAGCTCGTCGAGCCGCTCCCGCTCGAACGGCACTTTCTCCGCTGTCGACTGCACCTCGACGAACCGGCCGTCGCCCGTCATGACGACGTTGACATCCACGTCGGCGTTCGAGTCCTCCGAGTAGTCGAGGTCGAGCAACGAACGACCCTCGACGACGCCCACCGAGACCGCGGCCACCGACCCTGACATTGCCTTCGAGAGGCCGAACCGGTCGAGCGCGCGCATTGCCGCCACGTACGCGCCGGTGATCGCCGCACAGCGCGTCCCGCCGTCGGCCTGCAGGACGTCGCAGTCGAGATACACGGTGCGCTCGCCGAGCGCCTGGAAGTCGACCACACCGCGGAGCGCGCGACCGATCAGCCGCTGAATCTCGACGGTGCGCCCGCCCTGCTTGCCGCGAGCAGCCTCGCGGTCGGTGCGCTCACCGGTCGACGCCGGCAGGAGCGAGTACTCGGCCGTCATCCAGCCACGACCCGACCGCGCCAGCCAGCGGGGGACGCCTTCCTGCACCGACGCCGTGCAGAGCACTCGCGTCTTACCCTGCGACCAGAGCACGACGCCGTGGGGTTGCTCGAGGAACGCCGGGTCGGCGACGACGGGACGCAGCTGATCGGGGCGGCGCCCGTCGCCGCGGGTCACGCGACTGCCTCGAGCTCCGCGACGGCGACCTGCTCGACCGTGGCGATCGGCAACTGCAAGAACCGCTCGCCGAGCTCGCGGAACAACGCGGGATCGCCGGTCGTCAGGAACCGGTAGCTCCCGTCCCGGTGGGAGTCGTTCTCGAATCCCTTGCGGGCGAGGGTCTCGGCAACCTCGCGGGCCGTCTCGTCGGCCGAGAAGACGAGCGTCACGTCGCGGCCAAACGCCCGCTGGAAGACCGGGCGAAGCAGCGGATAGTGGGTGCAGCCGAGGATCACGGTGTCACAGCCTGCCGTTTTGAGTGGCGCCGCGTACTCGCGAACGGCGGCGACGACCTCGTCGCTGTACGTGTCGCCGGCCTCGATCAGGGGGACGAGCTTCGGACAGGCGACGCCGGTGAGGCGGACGCCGGCGTCGAGCGTGCGCACGAGCGAGTCGTACCGGCCGCTCGCAACGGTCAGCTCGGTGGCGAGCAAGCCGATGTGACGGTTCCTGGTCGCCTGCACAGCGGCGTGTGCCTCCGGAACGATCACCGAGACCACCGGCACGTTCAGCTGCTCCTGCAGATCCGGCAGAGCGACCG
Source organism: Gaiellaceae bacterium (assembly GCA_036006925.1). Classification (GTDB taxonomy): domain Bacteria; phylum Actinomycetota; class Thermoleophilia; order Gaiellales; family Gaiellaceae; genus PALSA-600. Next base: position 664 of record DASYPH010000182.1, on the reverse strand, counting down.
ACGTGGCGGTATTGCATGCGACGACGACCATCTTCACGCCCTGTCGCTCGAGATAGGCGCCGATCTCGTGGGCGAACCGTCGTACCTCGCCGCTGGAACGCGGCCCGTACGGAAGCCGCGCATGGTCGCCGAGATAGACGAAATCCTCGTGCGGCATCGTCACGAGGCACTCGTGCAGCACCGTGAGCCCGCCGACGCCGGAGTCGAACACCCCGACAGCCCGAGAATCCGCCATGGCCCGATACTAGAGACCGGTTCACCTGGCCTCGGTCTTGGGTCGCGCGCCTATCCTGGCCGTGCCATGCCGGCAACGGTCAGGATCGGGACCTGCTCGTGGGCGGACGACGCGCTTGCCGCCCACTGGTATCCGCCGGGCACTCCGCCGCGCGCACGGCTGGCGTACTACGCCGAGCGCTTCTCGACCGTCGAGGTCGACTCGACCTACTACCGCGTGCCGACGCGCCAGATGGTTCAAGGCTGGGCCGACCGGACACCGGACGATTTCGTGATGCACGTCAAGGCGTTCGGGTTGATGACGCGGCACCCGGTGAAGCTCGAGCAGGTGCCGCCCGACCTGCGCGAAGGGCTGCCCGTCGACCATCGCGGGCGGGTCGACCGGCCCGATCGCGAGGCGCGCGGCGCCGTGTTCCGCGAGTTTCTCGAG
>DASYPH010000181.1:0-5160 GCA_036006925.1 Gaiellaceae bacterium | reverse complement strand
GGGCCTGCAAATGAACAGAGGCGGTGGCCCCCCTTGCAAGGGGCCACCGCCTCACACATCTGACTTCTGCTACGAGAGTGCGAACGTGTAGACGTAGTCGCCGCGAACGCGCCGCGGATCGAGGAGACCGAACGGGCGTGTCACGTCGTTGTGACCCGCACCGCCCACCTCGACGGTCACGTATTCCTTGCCGTTGACGCTGTAGACGATCGGAGCAGCTGCCACCGGATACGGCATCGGCGCCGACTGCCAGAGCGACTTGCCCGTCTTCGTGTCCACTGCCTCGAGGTAACCGTCGCCATGCGACCCGTCACCGGTGCCGAAGTGGCCGACGAACGTCACCCCGCCGGCGGTATTCGCCGTGCCGGAGTAGCAGATTGCCGGCCAGTGCTGGTGGAACGTGAACTGGCCGGTCTCGACGTTGAGCGACGTGAAGTTGCCCGAGTTGCTGATCGGCGTGGAGCCGTCACCAACGCCGAGGCGGTTCGCACCGAGGCCACCGAACGTGCTCGGGATCTGCGAGGCAGCTGGGATCGCCTCCATGGCCGTCGCCCGTCCGGTGACGCCGCACGTGATCATGGAGTGGGTCTCCGGGCTGTAGGAGCTCGCGGGCCAGTCCATCATCTCGAACGGCATCACGGTGTACTGCGTGGTGTCGTAGTAGGTGTACGCGCATCCGAGCTTGTACGGCTTGCCGTCAGGCGCGGTCGCCGTGGCGTACGGGACACCGGAGCTCGTGACCGCCGTCGGCGTCGTGCACGGAATCCCGTCCTTGTTGATCGGGTTGAACAGGACGTCCTTCGTCGCCGGGACCGGCTGGGTCGGCCAGGTGTTGATGCCAGCGGCCTTGCTCTGTGGCACCGGCGTCTCCTTGACCGGGATCAGCGGCTTGCCGGTCTCGCGGTCGAGCACGAAGGTCATGCCGACCTTGTTGACGTAGGAGACGGCAGGTCGCGAGACGGTCTTGCCGTTGACCTTGAACTTGCCGGTGAACATGACCCCGTTGTTCGGCAGGTCGGAGTCCCACAGGTCGTGGTGCACCTGCTGGAAGTACCACTTCAACTGACCCGTGTAGAGGTTGAGGCCGACGATCGAGTCGGTGTAGAGGTTCTGGCCCGGGCCGCGCGAGTTCCACGGCTCGGGGTTGCCGGTGCCGACGACGACCAAACTGCGAGAGGTGTCGACGATCGGAGACTCCCAGAACGAGCCGCCACCGTAGAGGGTGCTGCCGTTCCCGCCCTGGCCGTTGTTCGTCCACGTCTTGTACCCGGGCTGACCGGGCGACGGAATCGGGCTCCACGTCCAGATGCGTGCGCCGTTCGCGGCCCTGAAGGCCTGGAGCGACGGGCTGTTGCCGCCGCCGTCACCCGAGCCGTCACCGGCGAGAACCATGCCGTTGACGTAGATCGGTGCGCTGGAGACCTTCGCGTTGTTCTTGTACGACCCGATAGATGTCTCCCAGGCCACCTGGCCGGTGACCTGATCCAACGCGATCAGGCGACCGTCTTGCAGACCGAAGAAGACCTTACCCTCGCCGACCGCGACGCCCGGCAAACGGCCGCCGCTGCCCGGGCTGAACGCGCGCCCGTTGTTGAGGACCTCGCCCGCGTATGACGGTGTGTAGGTCCAGATGACGTTGCCGCTCGCCGCGTCGATCGCGAAGACCTTGCCGAGCGGAGCGGCGATCGTGTAGAGCACGCCGTCGACTGCGACCGGGTTCGACTCCATCGAACCGCAGTTGGTCGGATTGTTGCTCGCCCCGGGGCTTGCGCCCGGGATCACTGGAGCGCCGGCGATCAGCGCCGCCGTGCAGGTACCGAGGCTGATCTGCCAGACCTGCTTGAGAGAGCTGACGTTCGACGCCGTGATCTGGTTCAGGGACGAGTAACGATTGCCGTTCAGGCTCCCGTAGTACTCGAACCAGTTAGCCCCGGAAGGCGCGCTCAGCTGCGAGGCCGTCCAGGGAGGTGAGGGGGTGATCGTCTTGACCACCGCTTGCTTTGAGGACGCGGCGGTCGTCACGATTCCAAACGCCACCACCAGTGCCAGTGCGACTACCCCTGCTGGCCAACGAAAGCGATGCAAATCGAGTTCCTCCCTGTTGCGCGTGCTTGCCGGGGAAGCCGTCTGGGGGCGCTGCAGGAAGGCTGGGTCTGCAAGCAACGGCTCTAGAACTGCAGGCGTGTTGCGGAATGGTTGCCGCGCGCAACTATACTCCTCGCCCCCGGACGAGGCAACCACGGCGCTTCGAGTCGAGAGTCCGTCGCGGCGGTGAACGGGCTACTCTTCGCCGTCGTGCGCCGGGCATCCCTCTTGATCCTGTTGCTCGCTGTGGCGGTCGGCCTCTCCGGTGCGGCGCTCGGAGCTACCCACTTCGCAACCCACGCGAGTTGCAAGGTCGCTCCGAAGAACGCGTGGACCTCGTGCCCGCACGCCAATCTGGCCGGGAGAAGCCTGGTGCGGGCGGATCTGCGCAACGCCAACCTGACGGGGGCCGACCTCACCGGGACCAAACTCACCCTGGCAAACCTGGCGACGGCCGACCTGGCGCGCGCGAAGCTCACTCGGGCCCGCCTGGACAATGCGAACCTGACCTTCGCGAACCTCGCCGGAGCCGCTTCGACCAGGGCGAACCTTTCACGCGCGACGCTGAACGGCGCGAATCTCGCCCACGCCAATCTCTCCGGAGCCAACCTGGGCCGCGCGAACCTCGTCGGCGCAAGCCTGGTCGGCGCGAACCTCGCGCACGCAAACCTGGCGCTGGCAAATCTGGCCGGCGCCAACCTCGAGGGTGCCAATCTCACAGGTGCGATCCTCAACACGGCCGCATTGGTCGGGACGAACTTCAGCCGTGCGAACCTGACGCGGGCCATGCTCGCGAACTCGACGTTGAGCGGCGCGTATCTGATCGGCACCAACCTTGCCGGCGCAGACCTGCAGGGCGCAACGGTGATGGGCGCAGACCTCTCGAAGGCGAATCTCGCCGGCGCGAAACTCAGAACTGTCGCCTGGTACGGCACCATCTGCCCGAACGGGCGGAAGACGAAGACTCACTGCTCACCCTAACCGCCCTGCGGTACGATTCAGGGCATGCGGATTGGCAAGCTTGTCGGCGTCGCGACAGGTGCGGCTGCGGTTGCACTGGTGGTCGCGACGCCTGGAATGACCCGTTCGCAGACGACGAATGCACCGGCGATCCTGACGATCAAGGTGACGATCGGCGACAGCGCGATCACCATGAGGCCCAGCTCCGCTGCGCGCGGGACGAACTGCATCTTCGTCCTGACCAACCGCGGCAAGAGGACCCAGCGATGGGTGCTCGGGACCCCCAGACGCGGCCAAGGGAAAACGATCGGGTTCGCGACCAACCTCACGCCGGACCAGCAGAAGACGATCGTGATGTTTCTCGATTACCGCGGCTTGCTTCCGTACTCCAGCTCCGCGGCCGGTGGCCGCGTGCTGAAAGGCACCTTCAGAATCCGCTGACGACCTGGCGGCGGGAGCTCACCGCTGCCACGCCGGAGCCGCCGCAACCGTGGCGTAATTGGCACCGATCGAGACAGACTTCGACGCGCGGCCGGTAGCGAGCGTCCAGAATTGGAGCTTGGTGTTCTGGGCAACGAAGACGAGCTGCCTCCCGTCGGGAGAGAACGTCGCCGGTCCGACGTCTTTGACGACGAGCCGCGGCGTCTTGTTCTTCGTGAGCATGCTCTCCTTGTAGAGCGCGAACCGCTGGCACGGCCCCTCGCCGCATTCCTTGTCTCCCGGCTCGGGGGCACGCGAGCCGACGTAGGTGAGGAGCGAATCGTCGGGTGCGAGCGAGACCGTATTCAGACCCCACACGGCGTCGATCGTGGCACCGAAGTACTTCAGCACGTGTCCGGTGGCCGGATCGACCTTCAGCAGGTCACCGCCGGACGGGATCATGAGCCCGCCGGAGCTCCACGTGGGACGACCCGACGGCGGCGCCTTCACCAGCCGACGCTGCCGACCACCGGACGACGGCATGACGTAGAGCGACCACGCTGCGTTGGAGGGCCGCACGAACGCGATCTGCTTGCCATCCGGCGACCATGCCGGAAAGCTGTCTCGGCCGTTCGTCGTCAGGCGCCGCAACCCCTTCCCGTTCACGTCCATTGTCACGAGCCCGACGCCGGCGCGCGCGAACGCGATCCGCGTGCCGTCGGGCGAGAAAGCGGGAGCGATCGACGGATACTGACCCTTCGTCAAGATCTTGAGGCCGGCGCCCGACGTCCGAATGCGGTACAGCTGATCGACGTGCTGGCCGGACGGCACCGCTGCGAAGACAATCCACTTCGCAGGAGCTGTCGTACCGGCCCTTGCGGAGACGGCCGCGAGCGCAACCGCGAACGCGGCCGACACGATCAACAACGACGACCGCAGCTTGCTACCCGCCATCGCGGCACTTTAGCGCGTGGCTCTCGATCAACGTGCGAGCCCGTAGGCGACGACCTCGGTGACCGGATGCGCGATGCCCGGGTGCGGTGCGCCACCCGCGACGACGAGAACGTCTTTGCCGACGGCCGGACAGCTGTTGTTGCCCGCACGCAGCTGCGTGCGCCAAAGCGTGCGCCCGTCGGCTGCCGCGAATGCAACCACCTGCCCGTCATAGGTCGGAACGATCACCGCGTCGCGCGCGACGGTCGCACAACCGAACGGCGCCGATCCGAGGTGAACCTGCCAGACGGTCTTGCCGGTGGCGGCATCGAGGGCATAGACCGTTCCCTTCCCCTGCGAAGGCGGTCGAGCAAACGCGTCCCTCGTCGTGACCGCGCTCTCCAGCGAGCAGAGCTCGACGACCGGGACGAACAGGCGACCGGCGGCGTAGGCCATCGGCGTGAGGACGCCGCCGAGCAGCCCCGGGCAGACGGGCTTCCGCTGAAACGGCAGCGGCCCGAGATCGTTCAGATGGAGGCCCACGGCCCGGGACCAGAGCCGCGTGTGCGCGCCGCGATCCCAGGCTACGACCAGTCCTCCCTTGCCCGCGCCGAAAACCGTGCGCCGACCGTCGACCGTGGCGAGAATCGGTGAAGCCTGGAAGTCGTAGTCACGTACGTCGTGGGAAGTCACCTGGTCGTACCAGAGGAGACGGCCCGACGCTCCGTCGAGCACGACGAGCGAATCCGTGTACAGCGCAGG
>DASYPH010000180.1:0-3172 GCA_036006925.1 Gaiellaceae bacterium | reverse complement strand
GCGCGAGTCGCCCGGCCCGTCACGGGCGATCGCCTCGGCCAGGTCAATACGGCGGGCCTGCGAGACGCCGGAATGCCGAACGTCCCCGCTCACACGCCAGTTGTATCACGCCCAGGGCCGCTAGCAGGACGTTCGAGCGAGCATCCATCTTGCACCAAACGGCACAACCGTTCAATCCCGCCAGATCTGCATCTCGCTGTGAACCAGCCTCGCCTCTCCGAGAGATCCGCGTTTCATCCGTGTTCGGCCAGCCGAAACGCCATAGAAACAAGCACCCGCCCTGGTATCGGGAATGCTGACCGCGGATGCGCGCCTAGCTCCTTCCTCACTGCCTGCGAGACGGTGCGCTCCCAGTGAGGGTGGCAGGCGCTCCTAACGGGTAGCTGCCGCCCTCACGCGAAAAGCGGGCCAGGCCGGTGGCTTGGGAGCCACACCAGAATCGGCCGGAGCAGCGATGAGTCTTCGGTGGTTTGTCAGTCTGCACCTCGTGGGTCTAGGGTGAGTGGCCGGCCGGAGCGAGCCAGCCGAGAAAGGAGTCATGCGATGACGCGGTACCTGATCTCGTTCGATCAAGGCGCGATGGATCACATCCCCGATGAGGAAGGGCCCGCCGTGGGAGAGGCTGCGCATGCGGTGAGCCAGGAGGCCATGGACGCAGGCGTGTTTGTGTTCGCTGGCGGATTCACTGAGGAAGTGAGCGTGGTAGCCACCGACGGGACGGTCACCGACGCCCCGAAAAGCAAGCCGCACATCGGCGGGGGAATGATCGTCGACGTGCCCTCCCACGAGGACGCGCTGGAGTGGGCTGCCAAGATCGCCGTCGCCTGCCGCTGTGCTCAGGAGTGCCACGAGATCCTGCCCGACCCGGCGGTGGGCAACTGATCGAAGCCTGCATCGCCGTAGGCCAGGTGTCACAGGCCCTCAGATCAGCAGAGTGGTGCGAAACGCTCCGGCGGGGTCGTCTTAGAGTCGCCGCTATAGGGCGGCGGCTGTGAACACCCGCCGATCCGCTCGTGTTGCCTAGCCTGGCATCACCCCCTCTTGGCCCGAACGCGGCAGGCAGCCCACGTAACCAAGCGGCAAACGCACCTCAGCAAACCGGATCATTGGCCCAATCCCTGGTCTGCGCCAACCCCCTGTTTTTCGGCTCAACCACTAGTGCGGGAGGGTGTTCACAGGCCTACTCTTGGGAGCAGGGGTGGCGAGTTCGAATCTCGTTGTCCCGATACGCTCTGTATCGCCTTTTCGCGCAGCCCATCACATACCATGATCGTCGACGCGCACACCGACGTGTTGCTTGAACTCCTACTCGGCGAGGGCGACGAGCCGTCCTTCAATCTCGTCCTGCGCCGCGGAGAGGCGGGCATCTTTGGGCGCTACTGGCTGCCGAGGCTTATAGCAGGCGGCGTTGGAGTCCAGATCTGCCCCCTCTACGGCGAAGGCGCCCACCGTGGCGACGCGCGTGAACGTACACTCGCCCAAGCGGCGGAGTTCAGGCGCGTTGTCGAGGCCAACGCCGAACAGGTCTGCCATGTCCAGACGGGCGCCGAACTCCGCGACCCACGCTTGCGGCTGGTGCTGTCGATGGAGGGCGCCGAGCCGCTCGAGGGCGATTCGAGCGCGTTTGACGAGTGGTACGAACGTGGTGTGCGTACGGCGAGTCTGACCTGGAACCACGCGAACGAGTTCGCCGGAGGGATCGACACGCCGACGCAGGGATTGACCGACCGGGGCCGAGCGCTAATCCGCCGGTTCGGCGAACTCGGCGTCGTACTAGACCTTGCGCACGCATCCGCGCAAACCTGGCACGACGTCCTCGAGGAAGGAATCCCCTTCTCGGTGACGCACGCGGGCTGCCGCGCAGTCCACGACCATCCGCGGAATCTCGCCGACTGGCAACTCGAGGGCCTCGCAGAACGCGGCGGCGTACTCGGGATGATGGCGCTTCCGTTCGTCGTCGATCCTGACGCCCCGACGCTCTCACGCTGGCTCGACCACTTCGACCACGCGGTCGCGGTGATGGGAATCGAACACGTCGGACTCGGAGCCGACTTCGTCGACCAGGTGATGCCGACCGAACGGGAGCCTGGCCTCGACGAAGCACCGCAGTCCGAGATCGCCCAGGTCGCCAAGTCACGCTTCTCACTCGACGGCTTCACAGGGCCCGAGAATTACCCATCGCTGGTCACAGCGCTCGAGGCGCGAGGCTACGGCGGCCGGCGACGCGAGGCGATCACGAGCGCCAACTGGCTCAGGATCCTCCGAGAGACGCTTCCGCCCTAAACGGCCACTTCCCAGCGAGAGCGGCACCGCTGTCGGGGGCGTCGTCCACGCGCTCGCCGGCGCATGGGTCACGTGCCGAGGAGCATCTTGAAGGCGAGTCGCCGGCCGAGCTTGCGCTGGAATGTGAGCTGGAACCAGAGGCGTGTCAGCGAGTCGACGATGTCGAAGGTTTCGACGCCGCCCAGCCAGACCGGTTCGAGCCCCACGTCGGCGATAAGCGCATCAGCGACGTGCTTCGCGTGGCCTTCTTCGGCGGCGTAGAAGAGGTCGGCTTTGACGCCGTCGAAGACGGGGTCGGCGTAGTTCTCCCAGCCAAGCGTGTTGAATGCGCGCACCGGGTGGGCGCCGTCGGCCAGCTCGTCGAGCGCGTGCAGCTTGCCCGCACCCTGCATGTCGTTGGTCGCGTCGATCACGACCTTGCCGGCGAGCTCGTCACCGAGCGTGGCGAGCACGTCCTTTGCCGCGGGCCCTGGGACGGCAAGCAGCACGACCTCGGCTCCGGCGACCGCGTCGCTGATCGTTGCCGCTCCCGCCGCTTCCGGGGAGCGGACGCCGTAGACCACCTCGTGCCCGGCCGCGACCCACTTGCCGCCGAGCGTCCGACCGATGTTCCCCGCTCCGACTACCGCGATCTTCATCACGCCTCCTCGAGTGAGGCCAGCGAGTTGACTGGGCTCGTACCGTTGACTCCGACGCACGACCGCTGTTACTAAAGCTAGCCCGCACCTTACCGATCGGAAGGCATAGGTGTATGTCCACGCGGCTGGCCCCGTCGCAGCGGTGGCCGCTCGCCGCGCCAGCCGGCGAGACGCCGACGAACTACGAGCAGCCAGGCGACCGTTGCTCAGTTTCCGGCCTTCTCGACGGTCGGCAGTCGCCTCGGCAGCCT
>DASYPH010000179.1:0-13411 GCA_036006925.1 Gaiellaceae bacterium | reverse complement strand
GTGCGAGTTGTCGGCGAGCAGTGCTTTGAAGATCGCTTCCAGCTCGTTGCGCGCATGGCTGTCCTCGACGGGTACGACCACCTCGATGCGGTGGTCGAGGTTGCGCGGCATCAGGTCGGCGCTGCCGAGGTAGTACGAGCGTGAGTCGTGAGCCTCGAAGCAGTACAGCCGGCTGTGCTCGAGAAAGCGGCCGAGGATCGACCGGACGCGGATGTTCTCGCTCAGTCCCTTGATGCCCGGCACGAGCGTGCAGTTGGCACGCACGATCGCGTCGATCTCGGCGCCGGCCTGCGACGCGAGGTAGAGCTCGGAGATCACCTCGGTGTGCGTGAGGCTGTTGCACTTGATCCGAATCCGCGCGTGCTTGCCCGCCTCGGCAGCCGCGGCGACCTCGCGGATCTGCTCGATCAGCTTCTTCCGCAGGTTGAACGGCGCGGCCAGGATCTTGCGAAAGCGCTGTGGGCGTCCGAAGCCGGTGACGAAGTTGAACAGGTCGGCGACGTCGGCGGCGATGTCGGGATCGGCGGTGAACAGGCCGATGTCCTCGTAGGTTCGCGCAGTCGTAGCGTGGTAGTTGCCCGTGCCGATGTGCACGTAGCGCCGAAGTTCGTCGCCTTCGCGGCGCACGACCAGCGTCGTCTTCGCGTGGATCTTCATGTCCGGGAAGCCGTAGACGACGTGGACCCCCGCCTGTTCGAGCGATCGCGCCCAGCCGATGTTCCGCCGCTCGTCGAAGCGCGCCTTCAGTTCGACGACGCAGACGGCCTGCTTACCCGCCTCCGACGCCTGGATCAATGCGGGTGCGATCGCCGAGTCCTCGCTCGTGCGATAGACCGTCGTCTTCAACGTGACCACGTGGTCGTCGCTGGCGGCGGCGCGGACGAACGCCTCGACGCTCGTTCCGAACGAGTCGTACGGGTGGTGGACGATGATGTCTCTGCGCGCGACCTCCGCGAAGAGCTCGACGGGGTTCTCGTTGCTGAGCCGCCGCTGGGTGAACGGCACCCATGGCGCGTACTTGAGATCGGGCCGGTCGAGCGCATAGAGCTGGACGACGTCGGCGAGATCGAGCATCCCGGCGATCGGATAGACCTGATCGGCCGCGACGGCTAGGGATTCCTGCAGCCGAATGAGCATCTCGCGCGAGATGGAGCTCGAGACCTCCAGGCGCACGACGGCGCCGAAGCGCCGGTTGCGCACCTCGGATTCGACCGCTTCGAGCAGGTCGTCGGCGTCGTCTGAGATCTCGGTGTCCCCGTCGCGGGTGAGCCGGAACGACGCCCGCTCCGCCACCTCCATCTCGGGAAACAGCCGCGAGAGAAAGTGCCCGATCACATCCTCGAGCGGGACCAGAAAGCCACGGTCTCCGATCGCGACGAACCGGTCGAGCCCCTCTGGCACCTTGACGCGCGCAAAGCGCTCTTCGCCGGCCTCCGGGTCCCGGACGAGCAGCCCGAGGCTCAGCGAGAGCCCGGAGATGTAGGGGAACGGCTGGCCTGGCCCGACCGCGAGCGGCGTCAGGACGGGGAAGATGTGCCGCAGGAACAGTTGCTCGAGATTCGCGTGCTCGCTCTCCTCCAGCTCGTCGACCGTCCCGACCCTGATGCCTTCGCGTGCGAGGGCCGGACAGAGCTCGTTGCGCCAGATGCGGGTCTGCTCCCCGATCAGGGCGACGACCGCTCGCCGGATCTCCGCCAGCGCCTGCTGTGGCGAGCGTCCGTCGCTCGAGCGGACGGCGAGCCCCGTCACGACCTGGTCGTGCAAGCCAGCCACGCGCACCATGAAGAACTCGTCGAGAATCGACGAGACGATCCCGCAGAACTTGACCCGCTCGAGGAGCGGTTCGTCAGGGTCGGCTGCCAGCTCGAGGACGCGCCGCATCAGATCGATCTGCGACAGCTCTCGGTTGAGCAGAGGCTCGCTCGTCGTGTCGGACACGATGCGCTGGATGGTCGACACGAGCACCTCAGCATAGCCGGGCCCGCGCGACTAGTCAGGTTTCTGACAGCGCGGCCGTCGGGACCGGTCCGTATGCTGCCGTCGTGTCGAACGACCGTCTACTCGCCATCGTGGCCCTCGTCGTGGGGGTCGTGCTGATCGTGATCGCGATCGTCTATTGGGTCGAGCCGGCGGGCTCGCTGCCGAGCTTCTTCCCGGGCCATGAGGCCGGTTCGTCGCACCACCACGTCAAGCACGGGATCGCTGCGTTCCTCGTCGGGCTCGCCTGCCTTGTCTTCGCGTGGTTCAAGACCGGCCCGAAACGGCCGGTAGCGCCGCCCGCGTGATCGTCGCCGAGCTGATCTCGTACCCGCAGGCGATCGTCCTCGGGCTCCTCCAGGGCGTCACCGAGCTGTTCCCGATCTCGAGCCTCGGGCACAGCGTGATCCTGCCCAGCCTGCTCGGCTGGGACATCCACCAGAACGACAAGTACTTCCTGACGTTCCTGATCGCGACGCACCTCGCGACGGCGATCGTGCTGTTCGTGTTCTTCTGGCGCGACTGGATGCGCATCCTGCGTGGCCTCGGCCGGTCGCTGCGCGACCGCGGCATCGACCCGAACGACTCTGACGCGAAGTTGGGCTGGCTCCTCGTGGTCGGCACGATCCCGGCGGGCTTGATCGGGCTGCTGCTCGAACACTCGCTGCGCAAGGTCTTCGCCTCGCCGCAGTCTGCCTCGATCTTCCTGGCTGCGAACGGGCTCCTGCTCTACGGCGCCGAGTTGCTCCGCCGTCGAGCGCCGGTCACGGATGAGGAGGACGACACGCGCATTGCTCAGACCGTCACCTGGCGGGGGACGTTCTTCGTCGGGGCGGCGCAGGCACTTGCGCTGATCCCCGGGTTCTCACGCTCGGGGGCGACGATGGGCGGCGGCCTGCTCACCGGCCTGTCGAACAAGGACGCGGCGCGGTTCGCCTTTCTGCTCGCGACGCCGATCATCGCGGCCGCCGCAGTGCTGAAGCTCCCGGAGCTGCTCGGGCCGGACGGGAACGGCGTTCGCGGCCAGGCGCTCGTCGGCGCGCTGTGCTCCGCCGCAACTGCGTACTTCGCCGTCCGCTTCCTGATGAGGTTCTTCGAGACGCAGACGTTGATGCCGTTTGCGATCTACTGCTTCGTCGCCGGTCTCTCGTGTTCGGTCTGGTTCTACGTCAACTAGCTGCTAGAACCCTCCGGTGCCATTGCGGCTGACTCCTCAGAAGCGGGGCTTCTTCGATCTCTTCACCCAAGCCTCCGCGAACGCGCGCGATATCGCGCGGCTGCTCGTCGAGCTGCTCGAGGCATGGCCCGATGCCCAGGGCAAGCTGGCCGATATCCGCGAGCTCGAGCACGAGGGCGACCGCTTGACACGCGAAGTGATCAATCTGCTGAACAGCACGTTCGTGACGCCGTTCGATCGCGACGACATGTACCAGCTTGCGTCGGTGCTCGACGACGTGTGCGATCACATCGACGAGGCTGCCGACAACATCGACGCCTACGAGGTGCGCGAGGTCCCGCTCAAGGCACACCAGCAGGCCGAGGTGATCCACCGCGCCGCGTCGCGCCTGCACGAGGCGGTAGAGCGGCTGGAGGGCTTCAAGGACTCCTCGCACCAGCTTGCCGCGTTGCGCGACCTCGAGGACGAGGGGGATCGGCTCTCGCGGGAGGCGATCGCCGAGCTCTTCCGGTCGGGCGCCGATCCGCTGACGATCATCCGGTGGAAGGACATCCACGAGCAGCTCGAAGAGGCGGTCGACGCCTGTGAGGAAGCTGCCGATGTCCTCGAGGCGATCCTCGTCAAGAACCGCTAGTCGGTGACGCTGCTCGTCGTCACCGTCGTCGTCGCCCTCGTCTTCGACTTCACCAACGGGTTCCACGACACCGCCAACGCGGTCGCGACCTCGGTCTCGACGCGCGCGTTGTCGCCACGGCTCGCAGTTCTGATCGCCTCGATCGCGAACCTGGCGGGCGCGTTCGTGACGACCGCCGTGGCGACGACCATCGGCAAGGGCATCATCGACACCGGTCTCGCGACGGAGCAGACCGTGCTCGCCGCCGTCCTCGGTGCAATCGTCTGGAACCTCCTGACGTGGCGGCTAGGACTTCCCTCCTCGTCGTCGCACGCACTGATCGGCGGTCTGATCGGCGCCGCCGTCGCCCAGTCCGGCGTCGAGGGCGTGCAGTGGCATGGCGTCCTGCACAAGGTGATCATCCCCGCCCTCTGGGCGCCGACGATTGCATTCGCCGGTGCGTTCGCGCTGCTGCTCGCCATCTACTGGCTCTTCCAATGGCTGACGCCCGGCGTCGCCAACCGGTCGTTCAGGGGCGGCCAGCTCGTCACGGGCACCTGGGTCGCCTTCGTCCACGGTGCGAACGACGCGCAGAAGACGATGGGGGTGATCGCGCTCGCGCTGTTCGCGAACGGCTCGATCGACACCTTCTATATCCCGACCTGGGTGAAGGTCGCCGCCGGCCTGGCGATCGGGGCGGGGACCTATGCCGGCGGTTGGCGGATCATGCGTACCCTCGGGCAGCGTGTCTTCAAGATGGATCCCCCGGCGGGCTTCGCCGCCCAGGCGGCGTCCGGTGCCGTCATCTACTTCTCGACGCGTCTCGGCTATCCGCTGTCCACGACCCACGTCGTCTCCGGTGCGGTGATGGGGTCGGGCGCGACGAAGCGGCTGTCGGCTGTTCGCTGGGGCGTCGCCGGCAACATCGTCTTCGCGTGGATCCTGACGATTCCGGCCTCGGCCGCTGTCGCAGCGCTCGCCTGGTGGCCGGTCCAGTGGATCTTCGGCGCATGAAGATCGGCGTCGGCACCGGCTCCGGCGTGATCTACGTGCTGCTCGCGCAGGCGGGTGAGGCAACGCTCGAGGTCGCCCGGACCGTGGAACGGCGAATCGTCGACTGGCCGTCCGGTCCGACACAGGACGAGGTGAAGTCGCTCGAGCACCTCACCGACAACATCGTCTCCGAGCTCCTCAGCCAGACGAACACACTCTTCGTGACGCCGTTCGACCGGGAGGACGTGATCACGCTTGCGTTCGCGATCGACGACGTCGCCGACGCCGCCGAGAACGCGTCGGAGCTGTTCGGCCTCTACGGGGTCGAGTCGACGACCAAACAGGCGATCCAACTCGCCGGGCTCCTCGTTCGGGCGGCCGAGCAGCTCGCCACGCTGCTCACCGGCTTGAAGGGCATGCACGGGTCGTCGGACGAGATCATGCGGATCAAGGAGATCGAAGACGAGGCGGACGACGTCGCCCGCGCCGCGCGCGCGAGCCTGTTCGTCGACGACCGGATCGACCCGGTGATCGTGATTCGCTGGAAGGACATCTACGAAGCGCTCGAGGACGCGGTCGATGCGTGCGAGACGGCCGCGCACCGGGTCGGCAACATCCTGGTGAAGAACGCGTAATGGTGCGGCGACGAACCGAGGTCGGCGCGGTCTGAACGATCAGCCGGTGATCACGAGCACCACGACCGCGACGCCGAGCGCGAGCCCCGCTGCGAGCAGCAGAGCGGTCGGCAGCAGGCCGAAGCGGGCGAAGGTTCCCTCGTCGAGCGCCCGCTCGACCGCCCGTGCGCGAGCGAAGCCCGCCCAGACGAAGGCGATCCCGAGCACCCCGAACGCCGCGCCCACCACCTCGAACGGCCAGCGGGCGGCGTTCGTGTGCTCGGGCACGAGCCGGCCGATCCCGACGCTGACCGCGAACGCGGTCAGCCCGGTTCGCCACCACGCCAGGTAGGTGCGCTCGTTCGCGAGCCGCGTGCGGCGGGTCGCGTCCTCGACGCCCGGTTCCGTCACCTCGAATCCGCTAGGCGGGGTGGGAGGCGTCCGTGAACTCACGGAACTCGCCGGTGACGAGGTAGGCGACCTGCTCGCCGATGTCGACGGCGTGGTCGCCGATCCGCTCGACGCAGCGAAAGATGACGAGCATCCGTAGACCATACTCTCGCTCTTCGGGGGAGTCGCCCAGCGAGAGCACGTCCTCGACTGCACCCCGGTTCGCACGATCGATCAGCTCGTCGAGCTCAACGAGCGTCTGGGCCTTCTCCGCGTCGCGGTCGGCGAACGCGTCCATCGCGACGCGGATCATCTGCTCTGCTCGTTGGCCCATGTCCTCGATCGAGCGGTTGATCGCCTCGCCGCTGACGCTCAGGGTGCCCATCAGCTTCGTCAGCTTGGCGACGGTGACGCAGTAGTCGGCCATGCGTTCGAGGTGCAGGTTCACGCGGAGGACTGCGAGTACGAAGCGCAGATCAGCTGCGACCGGCGTCTGCCGGGCGAGTAGCGACTGCACGCCTTCCTCGATCGAGATGTAGCGGCTGTCGACCTCGTCGTCGAAGCGAATCACCTCGTCGGCGAGCTCCTCGTCGCCGCGGGCGAGCGCATTCAGCGCCGAGCGGAGAGCGCGCAGCACCAGGTCGCTCTCCTCCTGGAGCGACGCCTCGAGCTGAGCCAGCTCCTCGGTGAACGTGAGCCTCATCCGAACCGTCCCGTGACGTAGCCCTCGGTGCGCTCGTCGGCGGGCCGCGTGAAGATCTTCTCCGTCGAGTCGTACTCGACGAGAATGCCGTTGCGCGAGCCGTCGTCCTTCACGTCGAGGCTGAAGAACGCCGTCATCTCGGCGACACGCGCGGCCTGTTGCATGTTGTGCGTGACGATCACGAGCGTGTAGTCGCGCTTCAAGTCGTGCATCAGGTCTTCGATCGCCGACGTCGAGATGGGGTCGAGTGCCGACGCCGGCTCGTCGAGCAGCACGACGTCCGGTTCGACCGCGATCGCGCGCGCGATGCAGAGGCGCTGCTGCTGGCCGCCGGAGAGCCCGAACGCCGACTTCTTCAACCGGTTCTTCACCTCGTCCCAGAGGGCCGCACTCCGGAGGGCGCGCTCGACACGGCCGTCGAGATCGTCCTTGAGCCCGAGGATGCGCAGGCCGTAGGCGACGTTGTCGTAGATCGACTTCGGAAACGGGTTCGGACGCTGGAAGACCATGCCGATCCTGCGCCGCACCTCGATCGGGTCGACATCGCCGCCGTAGAGGTCGATGCCGTGGTAGAGAATCGTTCCTTCGACGCGGGCCCCCGGCACGAGGTCGTTCATCCGGTTGAGGCTGCGGAGGACGGTGGACTTCCCACACCCGGACGGCCCGATCAGCGCCGTGATCGCGTTGCGGTGGATCGCCAGCGAGACGTCCTTGACCGCCGGGGCCTTGCCGTAGAAGACCGTCAGGTCGCTGATGTCGAAGACGACCTCGCGGCTGATCCCGACGGCCGACGGCGGCGTTGCGATCTCGATCGTGCGCGGCTGGTGTTGCTGCTGCTGGTCCGAGTCCATCGTCGTCACCCGGGACAGTCTCACGTCGGCGCGACGGGGCAGGGTTCATAGGATGTGAACAGCGTGTGACGGAGTGGTGACGAGTCCCCCGGGGCCGCGATCGCGCTGGAATGCTGGCGCCCATGGAAGCGGCATCGATCCCCGCACCGAAAGGCCTGCCGCGGACGCGGCGCCTCGGCGACCGCCTCGGCGACCGAATTCTCTACGGGCTGACGGCGGGCGCCGCGGTGCTCGGACTGCTGCTGACCGCGGCGATCGTCTGGCGCGTCGCCGACGGCGCGTGGCCGGCGATCAAGGTCTTCCACGGAAGCTTCCTCTGGCACAACGAGTGGAACCCCGTCGTCAACAAGTTCGGAGCCCGCGACCTGATCATCGGCACGGTCGTCACGTCGTTCGGAGCGGTCCTGCTCGCGGCACCCGTCTCGATCGCGATCGGCCTCTTCCTGAGTGAGCTCGCACCCCCCTCGATCCGCGGCCCGGTCGGGACGCTGGTCGAGATGCTCGCCGCTGTCCCGAGTGTCGTCATCGGCCTCTGGGGAATCTACGTTCTCGCGCCGTTCGACGCCCAGCATCTGCAGCCGTTGCTCGGAAGCTTGTTCGGCTGGATACCGATCTTCGCCCACGGCGGCGACAAGGTCGAGTCGACGGTCTTCTCCGCCATGCTCGTGCTGACGATCATGATCATCCCGATCACCTCGTCGATTTGCCGCGAGCTCTTCCTCGGCGTCCCCGACGAGCTCGAAGAGGGCGCGGTCGGGCTCGGAGCGACTCGCTGGGAGATGGTCAAGACGGTCGTCGTGCCGTCGGTTCGCGGCGGCGTCGTCGCGGCGGTCATCCTCGGGCTCGGGCGCGCGCTCGGCGAAGCGATCGCCGTCACCCAGGTGATCGGCAACTTCACGCCGCTCAAGCTGTCGATCTTCGAGCCGGGCGACACGCTGGCGAGCCGCACCGCGAACCAGTACCAGGGCGCGGTGTCCAACCTCCACGTCGCCTCGCTGATCTACCTCGCGTTCATCCTGCTCGTGATCACGTTCATCACCAACCTGACCGCGCAGCTCGTCGTCAAGAAGTTCGAGTTCAAGCGATGACCACGGACGCCCCGAACCTCTCGTTGCGTGCGACCGGCCGCAGCCGGCGGCGTCTGATCAAGAACCGGCTCGCGGAGGGGACGGCTCTGGCCGCAGCTTCGGCCGCGATCCTCGTGCTCGGGATCCTCGTCTGGTCGGTGTTCTCGCGCGGCGTGCACGCCCTCAGCTGGGACTTCTTCACGAAAGGCCCCGCGCTGTTCGGGCAAACCGGTGGCGGTGTCGCCCCGGCGCTCGTCGGCAGCCTGCTGCTCGTCGGGATCGCGACGGTGATGGCGCTGCCGATCGGCGTGCTGACGGCGATCTTCGTCAGCGAGTTCGCGCCGCCCCGGTTCGGCGCCCAGGTCCGACTGTGGCTCGACGTCCTGAACGGCTTCCCGTCGATCGTGATCGGAATCTTCGTCTTCGCGCTGATGGTCAAGACCAGCCTCCCGATCGTCGGCTGGGGTCATCACCAGAGCGCGTTCGCGGGTGCGTTCGCCCTCTCGATCATCATGCTGCCGCTGGTCGCGCGGGCGACCATGGAAGTGCTCGCCCTGCTGCCGAACGAGCTGCGCGACGCGAGCCTCGCCCTGGGCGTCTCGAAGTGGCAGACCGTGTTGCGCGTCGTGCTGCCGACCGCTTTCGGAGGGATCCTGACCGGAACGACGCTCGCGATCGCCCGTGCCGCCGGCGAAACGGCGCCGCTGCTCTTCACCTGCGTCCTCGCGGGGCAGACGGTCGACTGGGATCCGACCCACTCGGTGAACTCGATCCCGTACACGATCTTCCAGTACTCCGAGGCTCCCGATCCGGCGCTCCACCAGCAGGCATGGGCGCTCGCCTTCGTCTTGATCGCCTTCGTGCTGATCACGAGTCTGACAGCCCGATTCCTGCTCGAACGCTCGCGTCGCAAGCTGGGCGCGACGCGCTGAGCGGCTCCTGCACGCGTTCACCAGACCGTCACCTGCTGGTAACACAGCGTCAGCCCACACCAGTCAGGCGACGCGGCAGTCTGGCGCCATGACCAAGACACTCACGCTCACGCTCGCGGCCGCCGCCGCCGCACTCGTCGTCGCGACAGCAGCGATGGCGACCAGCAAGGACACGACGATCACCGGCGCGGGCAGCACGTTCGTGTCGCCGCTCGTCTCTGTCTGGACGCCGGCCATCGGCTCGGCGTTCGGCTACAGCCTCCAGTACAGCGCGGTCGGCTCCGGCGCCGGAATCTCGGCCGTTACCAGCCGCCAGGTCGACTTCGGCGCATCTGACGCGCCGCTCACCCCCGACCAGGCAACCGCCTGCAAGAGCTGCGTGCAGATCCCGTGGGCTCTCTCTGCGACCTCCGTCGCGTACAACGTGCCCGGCGCTCCTTCCCATCTGAACCTCGACGGGAAGACGATCTCGAAAATCTTCCTCGGCCAGATCACCAACTGGAACGACCCGGCGATCAAGGCGCTGAACAAGGGCGCGAATCTGCCGGACCTCAAGATCACGCCGATCTTCCGCTCCGACGGATCGGGCACGACCTACAACTTCACCGACTACCTGTCGGCGGTGAACCCCGAGTTCAAGTCGAAGGTCGGCAACTCGACCGCGGTCACGTTCCCGACCGGGATCGGTGCGCGCGGATCGGCCGGTGTCGCAGGCCTCGTTTCCCGCACCTCCGGCGGCATCACCTATGTCGACGTCGCATTCGCGCTGAACAACCACATCAAGTTCGCAGCGGTGCGGAACAACGCCGGGAAGTTCCTCTTCCCGAGCCTCCGCCGGATCGCGGCGGCCGCCGCGGCCTTCACGAAGGTGCCGGCCTCGAACGAGATGCACATCGTGAACCCGCCGAAGTCGGCGCCGCTCGCCTACCCGATCGCGACCTACACCTACGTGATCGTGCCGCAGCAGACGTCACACGCGGCCGAGTTGCGGAAGATGATCTTCTGGGCACTGACCCAGGGTCAGAAGACTCAATACACCGCGAAGCTGCTCTTCGTGCCGCTGCCGAAGCCGGTGCTCGCCGCGTCCGAGAAGACGTTGAAGACGGTTCACACCTAGGCCGCCGGAAACGAGCAACGGATCTCGAGGCCCGCTCCACGTGTGGAGCGGGCCTCGACCGTTCCGCCGGCAGCCGAGACGATGTGCTTGACGATCGCCAGGCCGAGGCCGGTGCCGCGTGAGGTGCGTGCCGCGTCGGAGCGGTAGAACCGTTCGAACAGGCGCACGAGGTCACGCTCGCCGACGCCGATGCCGTCGTCCCTCGCGATCAGCTCCCCAGGAGCGAGCGCGAAGACGAACGTCGACCCGTGGCCCGCGTAGCGGATCGCGTTTTCGGCGAGGTTCTCGCCGACGATCCGGATCATCCGCGGCCGCAAGGGCACGGTCGTCTCCCCGTCGACGCGAAGCGTCACGCCGGCACGCGCGGCCGCGTCGGCGAGCCGGTCGACCACGTGGTCGAGGATCGGCCGCGCCTCGGTCGGCGTCAGCGCGACGACCTCGCGGCCGCTCTCCAGCTCGGAGAGGAAGAGGATCTCGTCGATCAGCTCGCCGGCGCTCTCGACCTCGGCGCGCGCCTGGTCGATCAGCTCCTGGACGTCCGCGTCCGGGAGGGACGCGCTGTCGAGCAGCGCGAGGATGCGCGCGAGCGGTGTGCGGAGCTCGTGGGAGACCGACGCCGTGAAGCCGGTGCGAAGCTCGTGGAATGTCCGCTCGTCATTCACCACATCGTCACCATTCCGACACCGGGGCAGTACCGGCCCCCGGTCTATCGTACGGGCCGTGCCGCGAGTCCTGATTGTCGAGGACGACAACGTGATCGCCGACGGGATGGCACGCCACCTCGTCGCCGCGGGTTTCGACCCCGTCGTCGTCGGCCGCGGTGAGCTCGGGCTCGCACGGCTTCGCTACGAGAATCCGGACGTCTGTGTGCTCGACCTGATGCTGCCGGAGCTCGACGGCTGGAAGCTGATCGAGATGGCGCGCGCCGAAGGGATCGGCACACCGATCGTCGTCGTCTCTGCGCGGGGCACCGAGCACGACCGCGTGCACGCGCTCGAGATCGGCGCGGACGACTACCTCGTCAAGCCGTTCTCGATGCGCGAGCTCGTCGCTCGCGTCGGAGCCGCTGCCCGACGTGGCGTGCGGCCCGCCGAGGAGCGTCGCGGCGACGCGATCGAGATCGAGGAGCTGCGGATCGATCCCCGCGAGGTGCAGGCTTTTGTCGGCGGCAAGAGCGCCGGCCTCACGCCGACCGAGTTCAAGCTCCTGTACACACTCGCGCTCGACCGGGGCCGAGTCGTGACCCGCGACGAGCTGCTTCAGAAAGTCTGGGGGCGGAGGGAGACGCACCGCGACCGCACGGTCGACGTCTTCGTCCGCCGTCTCCGCCAGAAGATCGATCGCCCCGCACCGACGCACTCGTTCATCCAGACACGCTTCGGCGTCGGCTACAAGCTCGAGCCAGAGCCCAAGTAGTCACAGCAGTTTCACGGGACCGTTACCCACGTTGGTGCGGCGCGCGCCGAGAGTAGGCGCGACACGTCACCCACCGGACGAGGGGGAGGATCTCTTGAAGCACAAGGCTTTCTTGCTACCGGTTGCGGTCGGTGCGGTCGCGATGTTCGCCGCCGTCGGCGGTGCCGCATCGCCCGACAGCCCACAGCTCTCGAACGTGCCGACGGCGAACACGAAGGCGGCCGGGTACGCGCCGTCCTCGCGGCTGTCGGCCGAGCTGTCGCAGATCGCGGTCGCGCAGGGCAGGATGAAGCTCGAGAACCCGCAGCGGCTGCTCTTCACGACCGAGAATCCGAGTGCACCGACCTACGCGGCGACGGTGAACTACCCGTCGACTGTCGACGACGTCTCCGGTGCGCTGGGACGCGGCGGCTACGAGGGCATCCGGGACGACTCCGACGGCAACCTCTGGATCGTCGAGGACCAGGGCGGCGCGTTCAAGGGCACGACCGTGGCGAAGATCCCGAACAGCTTCGTCTTCCGCTACGTGCCGGCGCACCACGGCGACCTGCAACACGGCAAGTTGGAGGCGCTGCAGGTTCTGAACGCCGCCAACAACCCGATCACCGTCGAGTCGCAGACCGCACTCGACGCTCCCGATCAGGTCGCGCTCCACACGTACGGCAAGGTCTTCTCTACGAAGTGGGTGACCATTCACAACACCGCGAACGACGGCAACGCGCCGTTCAACGCGAACACGCTGGCGAAGGCCGCGCACGCGACGCCGTTCAAGCGTCCCGAGAACGGTGTCTTCCGGCCAGGCTCGAAGTTCGGCAAGTTCTTCTTCACCGAGACCGGCGACACGAGCGACTCGAGTGTCGAGAACACCACGTCCGGCGGCTGGGGAGGTCTGTTCAAGCTGGAGCAGTCCGATCCGTCGGCAGATACGGGGAAGATCTCGGTCTTCTTCAAGGCACCCGGGCGGTGACCGGTCTCGACAACATCAACTTCCTGTCGAAGGACCAGCTCGGAGTGGTCGAGGACGCAGGCGATGGGTTGCACGCATCCCGGAACGCACTCGACTCGGGCTACTCGTTCGACGTGAACGCCGACTACTCGAACCCGCAGAACCAGCCGGTTCGGTGGATCGCCGAGGGACGTGACCCGTCCGCCACGATCGACTCCGCCACCGGTGGCTTCGGCAAGAACGAGGGCGACAACGAGCTGACCGGCTACTGGTCTCGAACGGCGATCCCGGTACCGACGGCATCCTCGGGGCGAAGAACCCGAACGTCGGCGACGGCCAGTGGCGCTGGTTCTACACCCAGCAGCACGGCGACAACACGACGTGGGAAGTGCTCTTGAACGGGAAGGGCAACGGAAACGACGACGACTGACCCGGCGACGGGCCGAAGCTAGACGATCGTGCCGCTGTCGCCGCTCGCGGGCGGCACGGTCGTCTGGTGCCACAGCACGATCCGACCGTCGCGGACCCGGAACAGGGCAGCCGCGTCGGCGCCCGGGCCGTCACAGCGATGGCCCGGGCGCCCTCCGAGGCGGAAGACGACCAGCACGTCCGTCT
>DASYPH010000178.1:0-13289 GCA_036006925.1 Gaiellaceae bacterium | reverse complement strand
GGGCCCCCCCCCCCACGACTAACCGGCGATGAGCGAGACCCCACTTCTCCAACTCCGTGGCGTCACGAAGACCTTTGGTTCGGTCGAGGCGCTGACCGACGTCGACTTCGAGGTCGGCTCCGGCGAGGTGATGGCGCTGGTCGGCGACAACGGCGCCGGCAAGTCGACGCTGATCAAGTGCATCGCCGGCACGCACGCCTACGACAGCGGGCAGATCTTCTTCGAGGGCCAGGAGGTCCACATCCACGGCCCGAAGGACGCGGGCCGGCTCGGGATCGAGGTCGTCTACCAGGATCTCGCCCTCTGCGACAACCTCGACGTCGTCCAGAACATGTATCTCGGCCGCGAGGTGAACCGCTGGCAGATCCTGAACGAGGCCGCGATGGAGAACACCACCGCCTCGACGCTCAAAAGCCTTGCGGTGACGACGATCTCGTCGATCCGGCAGCCGGTCGCGACGCTCTCCGGCGGCCAGCGTCAGTCCGTCGCGGTGGCGAAGGCCGTGCAATGGAACTCGAAGCTCGTCATCCTCGACGAGCCGACCGCGGCTCTCGGCGTTGCGCAGACGGAACAGGTGCTCGCGCTCGTCCGCCGTCTCGGCGAGCAGGGGCTCGCCGTCGTGATCATCTCGCACAACCTGCACGACATCTTCGAGACGGCGGACCGGATCACAGTGCTCCGTCTCGGCCGCAACGTCGGCATCTTCGACCGCCGCTCGACGACGCAACAGGCAGTCGTCGAGGCGATCACGGCAGGCGTGCCCACGAAGGTCTCGGGCATCCCCCAGGGGCCAGGCGTCGGAGGTGGTGCGGCATGACATCAGCGGACGTCGTCGGCCCTGACGTCCCGAAGCCCGCCGAGGGAGATGATGCCCCGGGCGGACTCGCCGGCCTCTACCACAGGGCCTGGTTCAACGTCAGGACGGGCAACCTCGGCTCGGGGCCGATCATCGTCGGCGAGATCCTCGTCGTCATCCTCTTCGGCCTGACGGCGACGAACTTCTTCACGGCTGTCAACTTCACCAACCTGATCAACGAGATGGCCGGCACGGCGATGCTCGCCTTCGGCGTCGTCTTCGTCCTGCTGCTCGGTGAGATCGACCTCTCGATCGGGTACCTCGCGGGCATCGGAGCGCTTGTCGTCGCGGAGCTCCAGCTGCCGGGGAGCGGGCACCAGCTCAACGGCATCCTCGCGATGGTGATCGCGGTTCTCGTCTGCGCTCTGATCGGCGGCGTCCAGGGGTCGATCGTCGCGTTCGTGGGCGTGCCGTCGTTCGTCGTCACGCTCGGCGGTTTCCTGATCTGGCAGGGCGTGATCCTGAACACGCTCGAGCAGCGCGGCACGATCATCATCCAGGACCGCTGGATCAACTACACCGACAGCTACGCCTTCTCGCATGTCGGCGGTTATCTGGTCGCGCTGATCATCACGGCGCTGTACCCGCTCAGCATCCTGTACAAGCGAGTCGCGGCCCGAGGCACGCAGATCGCCAGGGTCAACTGGGTCGGCTTCGCGGTGAAGACGGTGGGGATCGCCGTCGCCGCGTTCGGCACGGTCGCGATCGCCAACCATGGCAAGGTGATTGCGACGTCGCTCGGACTGCCCCTCTCGGGCGTGATCGTGATCGTCTTCTTCATCCTGCTGACGTTCCTGGCGAAGTGGACGACGTTCGGACGTCACGTGTACGCGGTCGGCGGGAACGCCGAGGCCGCTCGTCGTGCCGGCATCAACGTGCCGCGCATTCGCGTCCTCGTCTTCATGCTCTCCGGTGCCATGGCCGCCATGGGCGGGATCATCTTTGCGTCTCAGGTGAACTCGGTCGCTCTGACGTTCCCCCCGGGCAACCTGCTGCTGAACGCGATCGCCTCGGCGGTGATCGGTGGCGTCAGCCTCTTCGGCGGCCGCGGCGAGGTGCGCGGCGCGCTGCTCGGCGCCGTACTGATCGGCACGCTCCAGAACGGGCTGAACACGCTCAGCGTGTCGAACGGCTGGATCTACATCATCACCGGGCTCGTGCTCCTCGGCGCCGTGACGCTGGATACGGTCGCCGTTCGCCTCCAGGCCCGCTCAGGCCGCTAGCTCACCGCGCGCGACGCGGCGGCGTCGGCTACTTGTTGCGGTCGCGCCGTGCGGGCAGAACGCGGTACTTCAGGACCAGTCCGAAGCCGGCGAGCGAGAGGAACGTGCCGACGGACGCGGATCCGCTCACGTAGACGATCCCGCCGAGCAGGATGAGCAGCGCACCGATCACGGTGCCCGCGGTGGGGGTCTGGAGCCGTTGGAGCATGGCCGCCAGCATGTCAGTCGGCGAGCTTGCCCCGCACGAGCTTGCTGACCTTCGTGCCGAGCGTGCGTCCCGCCGCGACGTCGGCCGAGAGCTCGGTGCCGCGGTCGGCGCCGTGTGTCGCTGCCAGGGCTACCTGTCCGGCGAACGAGTGCCCGGTGAGGGCGGCGAGCACCCCGCCTGCGGCGTAGGCGAAGGAACTGTCGCCGGAGGCCCAGCCGGGCGACGCGGGCGTGGGGGCGAGCGCGGTCCAGCGGTCGCCGGGCACCCAGCGGCCGGCGCGCAGGACGAGCTGCTGCCCGCCGACGCTCTTGATCAGTCCAGGGATGAGCGGCAGTTGGTTGTTGAAGGCGAGGTCGCGAATCATCGAGATCGGCCGCGGCGACTGGTACGCGCGCTTCGCGCCCCAGGCAGCGATTGCCGCATCGTGCAGCGCGCCGTTGAGCGTGAAGTAGAGCCGCACATCACTCCGCAGGCCTGCGCCTGCGTTCGTGGGCGACGGCAGTGAGGTGGCGAATGCGTTCCACCCAGCCGGGGATGGGTCGACGCTCGACGGCCGGCTGCGGCCCGAGGTCGCCCGGATCGCCGCGACCGCTGCCTTCCTGTACGACGCGCTCGCCGGCAATCCCAGCGGCGGAGGCCCTGGATCGAGCTTGAGGGCCTTTCGCGACGGCGAGAGCGCGAACCCGCGGACATGGCCCCACTGGCTGCCCTCGAAGCTTTGGATCTGGGTCGGGACGCCGGCGACACCTTTGGTTCCGAGTGCGAGCGGCTGCCAGAACGTCGCGTCGTGCGCCGTGGATCCGGGCTGGCTCACGATGAGTGGTGCGTTCATCGGCACGTAGCTCGGGTCCTCGTAGTGCAGCCTCTCCAGCGAACCGTCGTTGCGACCGAAAGCGACGGCCGCGGCGGCGATGCGGTTCCCGAGCGCGGCCGGAGAATCGCCGGTGCTGCTCGTGAAGTCCGGTGAGTAGCAGAGCGAGCGCAACTGGTCGGTCAGCAGCGCGAACGTGGAGTCGAGGTTGGCGTTGAACGACGCACGCCAGAGGAGGAGGCGGTAGGCCGCATAGCTGATCGCTGCGTCGCGCGCCGACTGCACGTCAGTCGCGTGCTGTTTCTCGGTCACGAAGTAGCCCCGCGACTTCGGGTCGTACGCGGCCCAGGCGTCCCACATCGCGGCGGAGACGTGGAACAGGTCCCGCGCCTCCACCGGCTCGGCCGCGCCGCCCTCTCTGAGTGCGGCGACCGCCGCCTCGTCCCAGCGCTCGGCGATCGAGCGTCCTCGGCCGCCGCTTGGCGTGCAGTTCACGAGTTGGTAGGGGGTCGAGGGCGCGCTCGTCGTCACGGGCGCCGCGCTGGTGATCGTGACGATCTGGTCTGCCTTGACGCCGGCGGAGCGGCTCGCACCGCCCCACGGGTAGCGAACGATCACCAGGCGGGCGCTCGTCGCCTTGCCGAGGCCGAAATGCAGACGCGGATCCTCGGAGGAGAGATAGCTGCTCCCTGCCTGCACCTCGCGTACCAGCCTCCGCCCGTCTGGCAGGACGACCGTGACGAGCGCGCCCGGTGAGAACCTGGACAGCTGCACGTCGAGCCAGTGGCCGCTCGCGCCGGTGGGGCGGAGGAGAGCGAGCTTGCCGCCGATCGTGTTGATCGCGATCTCCATACGGCCGTCGTTGTTCACGTCCGCCGCGGCGAGGCCGCGCCCGTTCAGGCGAAGCCCACCCGAGCCGAACACGGCCTTGGCGTTGCCGAACTGCCGTTTCAGCGCCGGCGCCGCAATCGGACTCAGCACGCGGACCTGCTCGGCGTCGGTCGCGAGCTTCGTCACCGGGATCGCGCCCGCCGCGAGGACGAGCTGCGGCGATCGGGTGTTCCACAGGTCGACCCAGGAGGCGCCCCAGCCGGCGAAACCGCTGCCGAGTGCCGGATCGAAGGTCGGGCGCGCGTCCGCGAACGAGGGCGATGCCGCGCCCCCCAGCCCGCGGAAGGCCGCAGACGGCTCGTTCCGCGAGTTGGTGACGAACAGGTCGCGACGGCCGTTCGCACCGACGTTCGTCGCGATGCCCATGCCGGCATAAGCGTCCGCGACCCCTTCGCTCGCGCCCCGCTCCTCGAAGCGGAATCCGAGCCCTGCCGGATCCGCCACTACCCCGCCGGGCCAGGGAACGTTCGCGTAGAGCTGGTTCGGATCCTCGTCGTTCGCCACGTAGAGATCCGGGCGGCCGTCCCCGTTGGTGTCCGTGAAGACGGCGCCGAGGCCATGCCGCGGCTCGGCCGACTCGAGGCCGGCCTGGATGCCGACTTCGCGGAACCGCGCGTGCCCGGCGGCGTCGTTGCCCTCGTTGAGATAGAGCAGATCCCTCACGCCGGCGAAGTTCGTCGGGAAGCCTGCAAGGGAGTTCGGGACCGGTTCGTTCGGATCGGTATAGCCGGCGACGAACACGTCCGGTCTGCCGTCCCCGTTGACGTCGGCGATCGCGGCACCCGTGTACCAGCCTGAAGCGTTCATCCCGGCCGCGGCTGCGCCTTCGCTGAAGGTGCCGTGGCCGGTGTTCCAGAGCAGGTCGATGCCGGTCGTCGTCGTCACCACCAGATCGGGGTGGCCGTCGCCGTTGAGGTCACCCGCCACGCAGCCGTTGCCTTGAACACGTAGGTCCGCGTGAGCTCGAGCGCTCACGTCGCTGAATCTGCCACGCCTGTTTTCGAACAACGCCGTCGCGGGCGGGCCGCCGTGGCTCTCCCAGCCCGCCAGGTCGGCGCTGGCGTAGGAATTGACGGCGAACAGATCGATCCAACCGTCGTCGTTGTAGTCGAGCCAGCAGACGCCTCCACCCATCATCGCCCGGTAGTCGTTGGAGATGCCGAACCTGAACGACCCTTGCTGGAAGTCGAGGCCGGAGCTGGCCGCCACGTTCGTCAGCCGGTGGCCGGGCGGGACCGGTGCAGCAGGAGTGGCCTCGATGGCCGGTGGTTGCGTGGCGGCGCCGAGCGCCCACCCGCCGTTCACCTCGTGCAGGCGATACGTGTTGCCGGCGAGCTGCGCGACGGCCAGTGGCGGGCTCTGATCCTTTCCCGGCTCGAGCCAGAGCTTGATGCGGTCACCGCTGTTCACGTGGATGCCGGGGCTGACCACCAGGTCGCGCGCGATCGTGCGCGCGATCGGCTGCGTCAGCTGCGTCTGGACGCCGCGCGACGGCAGCACGTCGACCGGGGGTAGCGGTCCGGTGACGGCGACGGGTGCGGCGAGTGGCGCCGCCGGTGCGTTGAGCAGAAGCAGCAGCCCGACGAACGCCGTCAGCGCCACCGGCGCGGCGATCAGCACATTGCGGGTGGGGATGCGTGCCCAGGCGCGCGCTGCGAGCGCACCGAAGGGCTGCGCCAGGCAGACGAGCGCCAGTGAGCTGAGTAGCGCGACCTTCGTCCAGTACTCCGTCTGCAGCGGGGCGATCAGCATCGTCGCGAGCAGCCCGATCGAGACGGCGTAGACGATTCGCGCGCGGGGCCCGCGCGGGGCCGTCTTCGGGTCGGTGATCATGAAGAAGAGGAAGACGAGCACCTCCGGAGACGTGACCAGCACGAGCCAGAAGTGGATCCCGGAGATGGGGCCGAGGTGCCAGCGGGCGGTCATCTCGTGGCCGGCGAGCGCGAGCACCCCCATTCCGGCCGCGAAGGCGATCCAGAACGAGATCGCCACGCGCAGCAACGAGAGCCGCGAGAGGATCGTGAAGCCGCCGGCGAGGATGACGGCGAGCGCGAGCACGAGCCAGGCCGACATCGGCCCCCACCAGAAGTCGAGCGGCTCGGCCCGGGTGACGGGCAGGATCAGGAAGCAGAGGACGAGGCCGATGTTCGACGGGTTGAAGATGTGATTGCCCCGCCAGGCGATCAGGTGCTTGGAAAGCAGGGAGACGGCGGCGGTTCCGGCAAAGATCCACCACCCACGCAGCGACCACCAGTCGCCGTGCTGCGTTCCGGGAACTCGCAGCACGAAGGCGACGCCGTTGCCGGTGAGCATCGCGCTCGCCGGCCACATCAGCACGTGTTGAGTCCGCGCAGCAATGCCGATCTCCAGGACCGCACAGGTCAGGATCGCGATCAGGATCTGGGCGATCGAGACCCGGAAGTGGAACCCGATCTGCCCGATCACCTGCAACGAGATGATCGTCGCGGCCAGGTGCAGGCGCGGGTCGCGGAGCTTCGGGAGCACCACCGGATAGGGCGTCCCCCGGATCACGACCGCAGTCATCGGCGGGATGGTAGTGCGCCCTCTACGATCGTCGCATGAATCTTTTCCGTGCCCGCGCGATCGTCGATTTCGTCGTCTCGGAGGCCCCGGCGCCGGTCTCGGTGTTCGTCGCGGACGCCCACGGCGAGCTGGTCGCAGCGGCGACGATGGACGGCGCCGCACCCGACACCCGTCTGAACGCCCAGCGCAAGGCCTACACGGCCGCCCGCAGCGACGCACGCACGACGCGGGAGCTGGCCGAGAAGGCGCGCGCCGACGCCGCCGAGCGCGCGAGCTTTGATCCGTTCTTCACCTTCTTCCTCGGCGGCGTCGCCGTCTTCGAGGGCGAACGGCGGATCGGCGCGGTGGGGGTCAGCGGTCTTCCGGGCGAGGTCGACGAGAGTCTTGCCCTGCGCGCTATCGAACGATCAGCGGATCGCTGAAGACGTCGAACTCGTCGCGGCTCCGTGTCGAGAACTCCGACACGACAGCTCCGTCGGCACCTGCCTGGAACCAGTGCAGCGTGTCCGGCTGGATCGTGAACTGCTCGCCCGGTGAGAGCACGATCTCGCTGCGGCCGGCCACGTGGAGGTGCACCGTCCCGAGCCGGCAGCGAAACGTCTCTTCCTTGCCGGGGTCGGTCCCGATCGGCGGATGGCGGTGCTCCGGGCAGAGCTGCTCCGGGAAGAGGACGAGCTCCTTGGCGCAGACACGCTCGGTGTTCACGTAGACGACGAGCTGGAGGCCGATCTCCTCGAGACGGCCGAGGCCGAAGTCGGCCACTTCGATGCCGTCGCGTTCGGCGGGTGTCAGGACGATGCCGGCGCGCTCGAGCATCGCTGCGGCTCGCTCGCGCGCCTCGGCGTCGGTCATAGCGTGACGGGTGAGCCGCTCGTCGCCGACTCGTGCAGCGCCTCGAGCGTCCGCGACTGTCCCGTTGCGTCCTCGCGGCCGAGCAGCAGCGTCCCCTCGCCGCGGATCGCGTCGCTCAGATTCTCGAGCTCGAGGCGGTAGGAGTCCTCCGGCTCGAGCTCGATCAGCTCGACGCCGTCGTCGCGGCGCAGCTCGATCACCGGTTTCCTGCAGTGCCAGGGGTCGTCGAGGAAGAGCGAGCCCTCGCTGCCGATCGCTTCGAGCTCGTCGCGGTTCGCGTGCGCCGTGCCACAGTCGAACGTCGCGAGCACGTTCCCTGGAAAGCGAAGCACGCCGGTGAACACCCAGTCCGTGCCCGACGGCCCGTACCACGCTTCGCCGAACACGCGCTCGGGCTCGCCGCCGAGCAGCCGTGAGCCGCTGACGGTGTAACAGCCGACGTCCATCAGCGCGCCGCCCTCGACGTCGGTACGCAGCCTGATGTTCGACTCGTCGTACAGGCCGTAGCTGAACGCAGATCGAACCAGGCGCAGCTCGCCGATCGCGCCACCCGCGACCAGCTCGACCAGCCGGGCGGTCTGCGGGTTGTGCCGGTACATGAAAGCCTCGCTGAGCAGCCGTCCGGTCCGGTCGGCCGTGTCGAACGCCTCGGCGACATCGTCCGGGTGCCGTGACAGCGGCTTCTCGCAGAGGACGTGCTTTCCCGCTTCGAGCGCGCGGATCGACCACTCGCAATGCATGGTGTTCGGCAGGGAGATGTAGACCGCCTCGATCTCGTCGTCGGCCAGAAGCGCGTCATACGTGCCGTACGCGCGCTCGATCGCCCACTCCTTCGCATAGGTCTCCGCTCGTGTCTGCTCTCGGCTGGCGACGGCGACGAGGTCGACCTTTGCCGAGGCGTGCGCGCCCGGGATCACCTTCCCGTTGATGTCGGCGGTCGAGATGATTCCCCACGTCACCGGGTCGGCCATGCGCTTACTATCGCGGAATGGGTGAGATCGGTGTCGGCATGCTCGGCTACGCGTTCATGGGGAAGGCCCACTCGAACGCGTTCAAGAAGCTCGCGTACATCACGTGGCCGCCTCCGCTCGTGCCGAAGCTCGTCGGGATCGCGGGCCGCAACACCGGGGCCGTCGAGGAGGCCGCGCGCCGGTACGGCTACGAGTACGCGACGGGCGACTGGCGCGAGCTGATCGAGGACGACCGGATCGGCCTGTTCGACAACGGCGGGCCGAACTCGCTCCACGCCGAGCCGACGATTGCGGCCGCGCAGGCGGGCAAGCATGTGATCTGCGAGAAGCCCCTCGGGCGCGACGCGGCCGAGAGCTACGACATCTGGCAGCAGGTGGCGGCGACGGGCGTCAAGCACCTCTGCGGGTTCAACTACCGGTTCGTGCCGGCTGTTCGTCTCGCTCGGGAGATGATCGACGCGGGCGAGTTGGGGGAGATCCGCCATTTTCGCGGTCGCTACCTGCAGGACTGGGGCGACGACGCGTCGCTCGACACGTGGCGCTTTCAGCCCGACGAGGCCGGCTCGGGCGCCCTCGGGGACCTCGGCACGCATGTCGTCGACCTGGCGCGCTTCCTGGTCGGGGAGGTCGAAACGGTCGCCGGCTTCGCGAAGACGTTCGTAGCAGGCCGTACCGTCGACGACGCAATCGAGGCGGCCGTGGAGTTCGGGAGCGGCGCCGTCGGGACGATCGAGGCGACCCGGCTCGCGCTGGGCCGGCGTAACGCGTTCCAGTGGGAGATCAACGGCTCGAAGGGTTCGCTGGCCTTCGACATGGAGCGCCTCAACGAGCTGCAGGTCTTCCGGGCCGACGGCGACCGCGCCCGTGGGTTCAAGACGGTGCTCGTCTCGGAGGCA
The DNA here is from genome assembly GCA_036006925.1 of Gaiellaceae bacterium. Taxonomy (GTDB): domain Bacteria; phylum Actinomycetota; class Thermoleophilia; order Gaiellales; family Gaiellaceae; genus PALSA-600. The sequence goes on along the minus strand of DASYPH010000178.1, from coordinate 4,037 downwards.
GATCATCCGTTCTGGGAGCACTGGTGGCCGCCCGGCCACATCGTCGGCTGGGGCGACACGTTCGTGCACGAGGTGCACCACTTCCTGCAGGCGATCGTCGACGACTCGGACGTGGCCCCCTACGGCGCGACGTTCGAGGACGGCTACCGCGCCTCCGAGGTCTGCGACGCGATCGTGCGCTCGGGCGAGACCGGCGCGCGCATCCGCGTCAAGTACCGGACGCTCTAAGCCCTCGAACCTCGTTCGAACGAGGTTCGGGTGTTCGCGCTTTGTGTGGGGGCGGCGCTGACGGCAGGCCGCTACCTCACGAACCTCGTTCGAACCACGTTCGAACGAGGTTCAGGTGTTCGCGCCTCGTGAGGGCGGCGCTGACGGTTGCTAGTCCGAGAGCACGAGCGTGGCCTTCCCGGACGAGTGGGCGAAGGCGTCCGCGAAGCGGTCGAGCGGGACTCGCAGGCCGACCACTTGCTCCAGTGCGTCCTGCCAGCGCTCGCGCGCACGGTCGAGCGCCTCCAGGCCCGCGAGCCAGTCCTGACGTTGCGCGCTGACGCTCCCGAAGACCACCCGGTTCTCGAGCACCGCATCGACCCCGAGCACCGGCCCGTCGAGCGTCACCGTCTGCTCGCGACCGTCGATGCCGATCAGGCACGCGACGCCTCCTCGCCGGAGCAGCGCCAGGCTGTCCGCCATCAGCTGCGCATTGCCAACCGCCTCGACGACCAGATCGAAGCTGCCGAGCTCCGCGAGCGGGGTGTCGCGCGTCGACACGTAGCTTGCGCCGCACGCCTCGGCCACCGCGTTGGCCGGCTCGAGGGATGCGGTCCACACCTCGACGCCTTCGAGCCGGAGCAGGAGCGTCGTCAGCATCCCGATCGCTCCGCCGCCGATCACGAGCGCGCGTTCCAGCCGCCACGGCTGCCTGCCCGCGATCACGCGGGCGTGACGCAGCGCTCGTGCGCAGACCGATGTCGGTTCCCCGAGGACACCGAGCCGACCCAGCGCCGGCGGCACCCGGATCAGCTCGTCGGCCGACTCGGCGACCGCCTCGCGTGCGAACCCGTCGAGGCGGGTGATGCCGCGCTCGCTGTAGTCGCCGGTGAAGCACGCGTCGGGAGAGTCGTCGGCGCAGGCACGGCAGTGGCCGCAGGAGCGACGCACGGTCGCAGCGACCAGATCGCCTCGGGAGAAGCCGTCTCCGTCGCGCGTCGTGATCGCGAGCACCTCGTGGCCGAGCACCAGACGCGACGAGCCTTCCGGCGGAACGCCGAACAGGCCGTGAGCGATCTCGCGGTCGGTGCCACAGACGCCGACCTCGAGCACCCGCAGCGGCACCTCACCCGCGCGTGGCTTGACCTCCGGCACGTCCTCGACGCGAGCCGAATCTGCGACGCCCGGCTGCGTGACGAGCGCCTGCACTACGCCGCCGTCAGGCCGCCGTCGATCACCAGCACGCTGCCGGTGACGAACGCAGCACGCTCGGAGACGAGGTATGCGACGGAGTCGGCGATCTCGTCGGGTGTGCCGAGCCGGCCCATCGGCTGCCGCTGCCGGAGGGCGTCGAGCGACTCGCCCGACTCCTCGACCAGCCGGCGCACCCAGGGCGAGTCGACCGTGCCGGGGCAGACGGCGTTGACGCGGATCCCGTCGCCCACGTGGTCGATGGCGAGCGCCCTCGTGAGCGAGACGACCGCGCCCTTCGACGCGGAGTAGGCGGCCCGGTTGCGCAGCCCGACGAGCGCTGCGACCGACGCGACGTTGACGATCGAGCCGCCGCCGCGCGCGATCATGCCGGGGATCGCGTGCTTGCAGCAGAGGAACGTGCCACGGGCGTTGACCGCGAAGACGTTCTCCCACACCTCGAGCGGCGTTTCCGGAGCGTTCGTCGTCGAGCCGATGCCGGCGACGTTGATCAGCACGTCGACGTCCGCCATCGCAGGCGCCACCTGCTGCTCCTCGCGTACGTCGAGCCCGAGCGCCTGCGCGCCGAGCTCGGACGCGACCGCGCCGGCTGCCTCGAGTGACGCGTCACTGACCACGACCTCTAGGCCGTCGGCGACGAGTCGGCGGGCTACCGCCGCCCCGATGCCCGAACCACCGCCCGTCACCAGAGCTCTCGTCATCGTGCAAGCTTCGCCGAATGAGTCTCGACGTGGCGATCGATGTGCGGGCGAAGCTCGGCGAGGGGCCACGCTGGGACGCGCGCACGCAACGTCTGCTCTGGGTCGACATCGAAGGACGCGCGCTCCACGTCTGGGATCCTGCCCGAGGCAGCGACAGCGCGATCGCCCTCGACAACCGGCCCGGTTCCGTGGCGCCGATGGCGGACGGGCGTGTCCTGGTCGCGCTGGCCGACCGGTTGGTCGCGCTCGATCTCGAGGACGAGTCGCTCGAGACGCTGTGCCTTGTTCCCCACGAAGCCGATATGCGGCTGAACGACGGCGCGTGCGATCCCGCTGGTCGATTCTGGGTCGGCAGCATGGAGCTGGCCGAGGGCCCGGACCGCGCCGCGCTGTACCGCTTCGCCGGAGGTGCGCTCGAGGTCGTCCTCGACCGCGTCTCGCTCTCGAACGGCCTTGCCTGGTCGTCCGACGCGCGGCTTCTCTACTACGTCGACTCGCTCACCTACCGCATCGATGTGTTCGACTTCGACCTGGAGACCGGGACGGCGAGCGACAGACGGCCGTTTGCGGTGATCGAGCGCGGCGCCGGCGTGCCGGACGGGCTCGCGATCGACGACGAGGGCGGCGTCTGGGTCGGTCTCTGGGCCGGTTCTGCGGTTCGCCGCTACGCCGCGGACGGCCGACTCGATCGCGTGATCGAGGTCCCGGCGGAGCGCGTGACCGCCTGTGCGTTCGGCGGCGCCGACCGCCGCTCGCTCTTCATCACCACGGCGGCGCCGGACGGCCGGGTCTACGTGACCGATGCCCAGATCGCCGGGCCGGCGGCGAACGTCTTTCACGCAGGTCCCGAGCGCAGGACGGCGCCCTCGGACGCCGAGCCGACGAGGGCGCGGTAGCGCGCGAAGACACCGCCCGCAAGCGGCGAGTCCGGCGCTTCCCAGGCCGCCCGCCGCGCGGCGAGCTCGGCGTCGGTGAGCTCGAGCGAGAGCGACTTCGCATCGACGTCGATCGAGATCGTGTCGCCGTCCCGCACGAGCGCGATCGGCCCGCCTCGTGCCGCCTCGGGCGACACGTGGCCGATCATCAACCCTCGGGTTGCCCCGGAGAAGCGCCCATCCGTGACCAGGGCCACCGAGTCGCCGAGCCCGGCGCCGACCACGGAAGCAGTGACGCTCAGCATCTCGCGCATCCCGGGGCCGCCGGCGGGGCCTTCGTACCGGACGACGAGCACGTCACCGGCCGTCGCCGAGCCCGACCGGACCGCATCCGCGCACGCCTCCTCGCTGTCGAACACGCGCGCCGGGCCGGAGTGTCGGCGTCGGGTCGTGCCCGAGACCTTGACGAGGCTCCCGTCCGGGGCGAGGTTCCCGCGCAGCGCGTACAGCGCGCCGCTCGTCCGGAACGGATGGGCGGAGTCGTAGAGCACCTCACCGTCCGGCTCCGCGGCCTGCTCGGTCGACTCGGCGAGCGAGTCGCCCGTCACGGTCGGCGCACCGCCGTCGACGTGGCCGCTCCGGATGAGCTCCCGGATGAGGGTGGCACTGCCACCGGCGCGACTGAATTCCTCGGCGGTGTGCGTCCCCGACGGTGTCAGGCTGGCGAGGACCGGCGTCCTCTCGCCGATCTCGGCCAGCTCGTCGAGCCTCAGCGGCACGCCGGCCTCGTTGGCGATCGCGAGCAGGTGGAGCACGCCGTTCGTCGAGCCGCCGCTCGCGGCCACGCCGGCCATCGCGTTCAGCAGCGAGCGGTGGGTGAGGAAGCGGCGGGCGGTGACGCCGTCGCCCACAAGGCGAACGGCGAGCGCGGCCGCTGCCTCCGCAGCGGCGCCCTTCGCATCGTCGTCGTCGGCGGGGATCAGTCCGTCGCCGATCCGGGCAAGGCCGAGACAGTCGAGCGCGACCGCCATCGTGTTGGCGG
>DASYPH010000177.1:0-13675 GCA_036006925.1 Gaiellaceae bacterium | reverse complement strand
CAGGGCGCTGTGCCGGAAACAGGATCACGTCCCGGATCGAGTCCTTTCCGGCCAGGACCATCGCCAGCCGGTCGATGCCAAGGCCGCAGCCCCCGGTCGGCGGCATCCCGTAGGAGAGGGCCTCGACGTACTCGGGATCGCCCTGCTCGGCCTCGACGTTCCCGCCGGCCCCCTCCGCGGCCTGCAGCGCGAACCGCTCGGCCTGTTCCTCCGCGTCGTTCAGCTCCGAGAAGGCGTTGCCGAGCTCCATCCCGCCGACGTAGTACTCGAACCGCTCGACGATCCGGGGGTCGTCGTCCGTCGTCCGCGCGAACGGCGAGAGCTCGATCGGATAGTCGTAGAGGATCGTCGGCGAGACGAGCCTGGGCTCGACATAGGCGGTGATCGCCTTGTCGACGAGCTGCGCCCAGGTCTTGTCCTGCGAAACGTCGACACCCCGGGACGACAGCCGCTCCTTGAGATCGTCGTAGTCGTCGGTCCAGAGGTCGAACTCGCGCAGCTCGTCGACCAGCCGCACCCGCCGCCACGGAGCCTTCAGGTCGACCTCGTGCCCCTTGAAGGTCGTTTTCGTGGTGCCGAGCGTCTCCAGCGCGACGTACTCGATCAGGTTCTCGGTACGGCGCATCGTGTCCTGATAGTCGGCATAAGCCTCGTACCACTCGAGCATCGTGAACTCGGGGTTCCGCTTGAAGTTGACGCCCTCGTTGCGGAAGTCCTTGCCGAGCTCGTAGACGCGCTCGAGGCCGCCGACGATCAGCCGCTTGAGGTACAGCTCGGTCGCGATGCGGAGATAGAGAGCCTGGTCGAGAACGTTGTGGTGAGTGACGAACGGCTCGGCGAACGCACCGCCGTACCGCGGCACCAGGATGGGCGTCTCGACCTCGATGAAGCCGTCGTCGTCGAGAAAGCGCCGTACCGCCGAGACGATGCGTGCGCGAAGGATGAAATCCGCCCGGACCTCCTCGTTCATCAGCAGGTCGAGGTGGCGGCGCCGGTAGCGCTGCTCGACGTCGGTCAGCCCATGGAACGTGTCCGGCAGCGGCGACCGGATGCGCGAGAGCGTCACGAGCTCGTCGACGACCAGGGAAGGCTCGCCGCGGCGACTCTTGGTCGGCTTGCCGATCGCGCCGACGACGTCACCGAGGTGGACGTCGAGGTCGCCGGTCCGGGCCGCCGGACACAGGAGCTGGATGCGGCCGCTGCGGTCGACGAGGTCGAGGAAGACGAGCTTGCCCATGTCGCGGCGGGCGAGCACGCGGCCCGCGAGGCGACGGGTCTGGTCGCCCTCGACCTCGTTGGCGAGCACCTCGGCCTCGGCGCGGACGGCTGCGATCTCGTCGCGGTCCGGGAAGCGCTTTGCCGGCGAGGGCGTCACGGTCGCCTGACCATAGCCCAGGCCCTCGGCCCGTCTTCAGGCGTGCGTCCCTCGCGCACGACGACGAAACCCTGTGACTCGTAGAACGGGAGGTTCGCCTCGTTGTTCGTCAGGAGCACGGTCGGCAGCCCCGCAGCGGCAGCGGCCTCGATGCCGGGCCGGACGAGCGCAGAGCCGACCCCTTGCCGCTGGGCGGTTGGATCGACCCCGATTCCGGCCAGGTACCAATGCGGCCCACCTGCGACATCGGCGCGGAGCTGCTCGACGGCTCGGCCGTAGGCGAGGAACGGCCCCGTCGCCGCTCCGAGGCGCAGTGGTGTCGTCACGAGCGCGCGCAAGGTCGGGCCGACGCGCATTGCCGCCCGGCCGGGCGGCAGCCACCGGGCCGCGCCGAGCACCGGCCCGGCGGTGACGAAGACGTCCGCCGCGGTCACGTCGAAGCCGACGCGGAACAGCCACGGCAGAAGCCGTGCGCGCCGCGCGTCGTCGGGAAGGAGCCAGACCCAGGCCGGGTCGTCCTGAAACGCGCGCGCCAGGACGTCGCTCGCCTCGCCGAGCCGCTCCCTGCCGATGCGCACGACCTCCATGCCGTGCGAGCCTATGGGTTACGTGGCTCGAGGGGTTATGCCGCGCGGATCTCGACGATCTTGAACTTGAGCGCACCACGGGGAGCGGTCACCTCGACGACGTCGCCCTTCTTGTGACCCATGATCGCCTTGCCCACCGGTGACTCGTTCGACAGCTTGTTCTGCGTCGGGTTGGCCTCGGCCGAGCCGACGATGTGGTACTCGACTTCCTTCCGGGCCTTCACGTCGCGCAGCAGCACGCGAGAGCCGATCGAGACTGCGTCCTTCGAGATTTCCTTCTTGGTGATCACGCGCGCGGAGAGGAGACGCTCCTCGAGCTGAGCGATCTTGTGCTCGAGCATCGCCTGCTCGTTCTTCGCGTCGTCGTACTCCGCGTTCTCGGCGATGTCGCCGAACTCCCGAGCGACCCTGATCCGCTCCGCGACCTCGCGGCGCTTATCGCCCCGCAGCAGGTCGATCTCCTGCTGGAGCTTCTTGTAGCCCTCGGCTGTGAGAATCACTTCCTTCAACAGCGGCCTCCTTGACCCCCAGAAACGGGCGGGAATGGTAGCTAGGCCGTCAAGGGGCCCGCAAGGTGACCGGGCTACAGTTCATCCCCCGTGAACATCGACCTCACAGAAACCTGGTTGCTCGGCGACGTCGAGATCCCGGGCCGGCTCGTTCTGGCCCCGATGGCGGGTGTCAGTGTGCAGGCGTTTCGCCGCCAGGGGCGCCGCTACGGCGCCGGCCTCGTCTGCTCGGAGATGGTGTCGGTGGCGGGGATCCAGCACGGCAACGAGCGGACGCTCGGCTACCTTCGCGTCGCCTCCGACGAGCACCCGCTCGCGATCCAGATCTTCGGCTCGGACCCGGCCGCGATGGCCGAGGCCACACGGATGGTCGCTGCCGCGGGCGCCGACATCGTCGACATCAACTTCGGCTGCCCGGTCCGGAAGGTGACGAAAACGGGCGCGGGCGCCTCGATGCTCGCCGACCCGGACCAGGCGTGCCGGCTCGTCGAGGCCGTTGCCGGCGCGTCGCCCTTGCCGGTGAGCGTGAAGATGCGCCGCGGCGTCGAGAACGGCTCACGTGCGTGTCTCGAGCTCGGCCCACGGCTCGTCGGCGCCGGCGCCCGCTCGCTGACGCTCCATCCGCGCTCGGCGAAGCAGATGTACACCGGGACCGCCGACCACTCCTTGACGGCCGAGCTCGTCTCGCTCGTCGACGTCCCGGTGATCGCCTCGGGCGACGTCACCTCGAGGGCGCGGGCGCAGACGGTGCTCGCTACGACGGGCGCCGCGGCAGTGATGGTCGGCCGGGCTGCCCAGGGCAACCCGTGGGCGCTCCGCGAGATCATGGGCGACGAGACCGAGCCGACCCGGGAAGAGGTCGTCGCCGAACTGCTGCTTTTCATGCGCGAGACGGTGCGAGAACTCGGCGAGCACCGCTCGTTCGGCTTCCTGAAGAAGTTCTACGGCTGGTACCTGGGCCGCGGCCGCTTCCCCCGGGCGTTCAAGCAGGAGCTCGTGCAGCTTCCCACCCTGGCCGAAGTCGAACAGCGGCTGCTCGCCGCCGCTCCGGGTGCCCGCTTCGTGCTCGAGCGCCTGCTCGACGAGGCGCCCGACCCGCAGGACGAGGTCCTCCTCGACTCGCTGCCGATCTCCCTCTATGGCGGCGGCTAGGACCCCGAGAATCCGCCCGCCCTTCCCGCGGACATGACGATTCTCGGGGCGGCGTGAACCCGCGGCGGTTGGGGCGAACCGCCAACTCACGAACCTCGTTCGAACGAGGTTCGAACGAGGTTCGAGCGTCGTTCGTGCGGCCCGGGGGAGGCTCGGCGTCTCGGGGGTGGCGTGAACCCTGGCGGTTAAGGGCGAACACGGGCGAAGGCCCGCACTCGCCGCGAGCCTTCAACTCACGAACCTCGTTCGAACGAGGTTCGAGCGTGGTTCGTGGGCTCGGCGTTACCGGACCGCCACCGGGTTGTCACGAGTTCGATGAATTCCGGGTCGGGAGCGGGTCTAACCTCCAACCGGCGGGAACGCTGCCGCCGTATGACGACGCGAGAGGAGTTGGCATGGCCGGTCAGATCGTGCACTTCGAGATCCCGGCGGACGACACCGGGAAGTCACGCGAGTTCTGGGGCTCGCTGTTCGGTTGGCAGTTCAAGAACTTTCCCGGGCCCTCCGAGTACTGGATGACCGAGATCGTCCCCAAGGAGCTCGGCGGGGCGATCACGAACATGGAGCCCGGCAAGCGCGGCGCTCGCGCCTACTTCTCGGTCGACGACATCAAGGCCGGAGCAGCGCGGGTCAAGGAGCTCGGCGGCGAGGCGGGCGATCCGATGCCCGTCCCGAACATGGGCTGGTTCGCAACCTGCAAGGACCCGCACGGCAACGAGTTCGGCCTCTGGCAGAACGACGAATCGGCTCCCGCTCCCGGCTAGAACCAGCGGCCCGCAGGGGGTCGAGAGCACGCCCGGAAATCGTCATGCCCGCGCACGCGGGCGGATCTCCGGGCGTCGTCAAGGCTGGTTTCTCGACCAGACGAGCCGGAGCCCGTGCAGCGTCAGCTCCGCGTCGACGACGCCGATCGTCCTCGTGTGCGGCGCAATCAGGTCGGCGAGCCCGCCGGTTGCGACCACGACCGCGTCGGGCGCGCCGAGCTCGGCGCGAATCCGGTCGACGATCGCATCGACCTGCCCTGCGAAGCCGTAAACGAGACCGGACTGGAGGGCGGCCGTGGTGGTCTGGCTGATCACGCGCTCCGGCGCGACGAACGGCACCTTGGGCAGGCGGGCGGCGCGGGCGAACAGGGCGTCCATTGAGATCTCGATGCCTGGCGCGAGCACGCCGCCGGCGAACTCGCCGGCGGCCGAGACGACGTCGAAGTTCGTCGACGTCCCGAAGTCGACCACCACCGCCGGCGTGCCGTGGCGCTCCCGTGCCGCGACGGCATTGGCGATGCGGTCCGGCCCGACTTCGCGCGGATCGTCGTAGCGGATCGGCACGCCGGTCGCCACCCCAGGCCCGAGCACGAGCAGCTCGACACCGGTCCAGCGCTCGGCGAACGACTCGTACTCGCGGATCAGCTGCGGGACCGATGAGCAGAGCACGACGCCCTCCAGCGATTCGAGGTCGAGGAAGGCGCGGATCAGGACTGCGAGCTCGTCGCCGGTGTGGTTCCGGTCGGTGCCGACGCGGAACTGCGCCGTCAGCTCGGCGCCGTCGAACAGACCGAAAACGGTCTGGGTGTTACCGCAGTCGATCGCGAGCAACATGCCCGCGGGACGCTACAGATCTTCGATCTCGGAGCGGCCCTCGCCGATGCGCTTGGCGAGCGCCTCGGCGGTCAAGACCGGCTCGTCGCCTTCGCCCCGCAGCTCCTCGATCGTCACGTCGCTCGACGTGTAGACCTCGGCGCGCGGAATCATCCTGGTCGGGCGGTTCTTGTCCCAGACCCAGACGTCCTCCATCTTCAGGTGGAAGAACGGATAGCTCGGCTGGGGCACGTACTGGAAGTCGAGCTTGTTGCACAGATACGTCGCGTCCTGCGTGAGGATGCAGTAGCGGAACAGGCTGAAAACCGCGCTGTACTCCTTCTTCAGGCGCAGCTCTGCTTCGGCCTCGAACTCGTCGAGTTCGTCGAGGTTGCTCACGACTCGGATTGTAGACGCGCGAGGGCTTGCGAGACCGTGCCGTTTCCGGGGATTTTCTGTTCCGGAATCAGCTCGGCGAGCGGTTCGAGGACGAAACGGCGTTGCAGGAGGTATGGGTGCGGCACGATCAGTCCCGGCTCGTCGATCGTTTCGTCGCCATAGAGGAGCAGGTCGAGGTCGATCGTCCGCGGCCCCCAGCGAGGCCCGACCCGTTCGCGGCCGAGCCTGCGCTCGACGTCGAACAGGTGGTCGAGCAGCTGCCTCGGTCCGAGCACGGTCTCGAGCTCGGCTGCCGCATTCAGGAAGCGCGGTTGGTGCTCGTAGCCCCAGGGCTCGCTCTCGACGATCGCCGAGAGCCGGACCGCGCCGATCAGCTCGGCCGCCTGTCTGATCAGCGACTCGCGGTCCCCGAGGTTCGAGCCGAGTCCGACGTAGGCGAGGATCACGGCCGCGTGACTGTTACCGCGCTGAACTCGACCGCGAGACCCGCGGGCCGCACCTCCGGCTTGCGCACCCGGACTCGCACCGACTCCGGACCGAACCGCTCGAGCAGCGTGTCGGCGACGGCTGACGCGAGCGCCTCGAGCAGGTCGTAGCGTCGCTCGTTGACCTCGCGGACCGCCGCTGCGACGAGCGTGTAGTCGACCGCCTCCGCGAGCCGGTCGTTCGCACCACGATCGCCGACCTCCAGCTCGACGTCGTAGAGGAACAGCTGTCCATGCGCTTGCTCTTCGGCTTCCACCCCGTGGTGCCCGTGCAGCTCGAGCCCTCGCAGCTCGACCTTCACGCGCGGGCCACCGCCTGCGCCGCGGTCAGCGCCTCGACGTGCTCGCGGACATCGTGCGTCCTGATGATCGACGCGCCGCGTTCGTACGCCGACACGGCGACACCGACCGACGCGGCGGCCGAACCGGTTGCCGTACCGAAGAGCGCACCGAGCGAGCTCTTGCGCGAGAAGCCGATCACGATCGGCCGGCCGAGATCGGCGAGCTCGCCGAGGCGGCGGACGAGCTCGAAATTGTGCGCTGCGGTCTTCCCGAACCCGATCCCCGGGTCGAGGCAGATTAGATCCTCACGCACACCTTCGCCGACTGCGAACGCGAGGCGCTCGGCGAGAAAGCGCTTGACGTCCGAGACGACGTCGTCGTACCTCGGAGCGAGCTGCATGGTGCGCGGCTCACCCTGCATGTGCATGAGACAGAGATAGCAGCCGGCGCCGGCGACGACGCCGGCGAGCTCGGGGTCTCCTCGGAGGGCGGTCACGTCGTTGACCAGCTCGACGCCGAGCTCGAGCGCCTGCCGCGCGACCGCCGCCTTCGACGTATCGATCGAGAGCGGGGCGCCCCCGAGATCGGTCAGAACCGGCTCGACACGCGCCAGCTCCTGCTCCGCTGTCACGCCTTCCGAGCCGGGCCGCGTCGACTCGCCGCCGACGTCGATGATCGCCGCACCGGCGTCGAGCATCCCCCAGGCCGCCGTGACGGCCGGCTCGACCCGCAGGTACACACCCCCGTCGGAGAACGAGTCCGGCGTGACGTTGATCACGCCCATTACGGACGGCGCGGGAAAGCGCTCCTCGATCGGCGGCCGGGTCACGGCCCCCAATTGAACCGCGTTTCTCGCTGCTACGAGGCTTCGGCCGCGCACGACTGTGACGCCGCGTGTCCGCGGCGTCACTCGCCTGAATCGAGCCTAGCTCGCCTCAGGCTCTGGAGGCTGCATGGCAGCGCCGCCCGGCAGCGGGAACGGCCGCGGCTTCAGCTGCGGGCGCCGCTCGGGCTGTGCTTCCGGCTCGGGCTCGGCAGGCTCGGGCGCCGGCGGGAAGACCGCGTCCTCCGACTCGCCGGCGGCGAGGCGCTCGAACTGCTCCTTGTCGATCGTCTCGCGCTCGATCAGGATCTGCGAGATCCGGTGCAAGTCGTCGATGTGCTCGCGCAGCACGCGCGTCGCCACATCGTGACCGTCTTCGATGATGCGGCGGATCTCGTCGTCGATCTCGCGGGCGACCTCTTCCGAGTAGTCGGGCTCGTTGCCCATCTCGCGGCCGAGGAACGGCATGTCGTGGTTGCGGCCGAGCACGCGCGGCCCGAGCTTCTCGCTCATGCCGAAGCGCATCACCATGGCCTTGGCCGTCGACGTCACCTTCTCGATGTCGTTCGACGCTCCGGTGGTGATCTCGTTGAAGACGATCTCTTCGGCGGCGCGGCCGCCCATCGTCATCGCGATCTGCTCGAGCAGCGCCTTGCGCGTCGTCAGATAGCGATCCTCCGTCGGCAGCGAGATCGTCAGCCCGAGCGCCTGACCGCGCGAGACGATCGTGATCTTGTGCACCGGATCGGTGTTCTCGAGGAAATGCCCGACGAGCGCATGGCCCATCTCGTGGTACGCGGTGATCCGCTGCTCCTTCTCGGAGAGCAGGCGCGCCTTCTTCTCGGGGCCGGCGATCACACGCATGATCCCTTCCTCGAGCTCGTCCTGCTCGATCACGTTCTTGCCTCGACGGGCGGCAAGGAGCGCGGCCTCGTTGACGAGGTTGCGCAGGTCGGCGCCCGTGAATCCTGGTGTGCCGGCGGCGAGCGAGTCGAGGTCGATCCCCGACGCGAGCGGCTTCCCCTTCGAGTGCACCTCGAGGATCTTGCGGCGGCCGTTCCGATCGGGACGGTCGACGACGATCTGCCGGTCGAAGCGTCCCGGGCGAAGCAACGCCGGATCGAGGATGTCGGGCCGGTTGGTGGCGGCGATCAGGATGATGTTGTCCTTCATCTCGAAGCCGTCCATCTCGACCAGCAGCTGGTTCAGCGTCTGCTCGCGCTCGTCGTGGCCGCCGCCCAGGCCGGCGCCGCGATGGCGGCCGACGGCGTCGATCTCGTCCATGAAGACGATGCAGGGCGACGCCTGCTTCGCTTGCTCGAACAGGTCGCGCACGCGCGAGGCGCCGACGCCCACGAACATCTCGACGAAGTCCGAACCCGAGATCGAGAAGAACGGCACGCCCGCCTCGCCGGCGACCGCGCGAGCGAGCAGTGTCTTACCGGTGCCGGGAGGCCCGTAGAGCAAGACGCCCTTCGGGATCGACGCACCGAGCGCCTGGAACTTCTTCGGGTTCTCGAGGAACTCCTTGATCTCTTGCAACTCCTCGACGGCCTCGTCCACGCCGGCCACGTCCTTGAAGCCGATCTTGGGCGAGTCGGGCGCCATCCGCTTGGCGCGGGACTTGCCGAAGCTCATCACCTTCGAGCCGCCGCCCTGCACCTGGTTCATCAGGAAGATCCAGAAGCCGATCAGGAGCAGGAAGGGTAGGAAGGAGCCGATCAGCGCGGTCCACGAGAACCCGCCGGTGCCCTTCGAGTCCCACTTGACGTTCTGCTTCTCCAGGAGATTCTGGAACTGCAGCTGCGCCTGGTCGGAGGCGTAGTGCACCGTCGCCTTCTTGTTGTCGTTCAGCTTGAGCGCGACGGCACGCTTGCTCGGGCTGAACTCGGCCGACTGGACCTCGCCCGCGCGCACCTTCGCGTAGGCCTCCGACGTGGTCAACGGTTCGGTGCCCTTGCCCTTCGGGATCAGGGTCTGGCTGGCAAGCCAGACCAGCAGAACGATCACGATGAGCGGGAAAAACGCGCTGCGGAAGAAACGGTTCACAATGGTGTCCAGTCAGGGTAGCCGAGTACCGGTCCCCGGGGGTTCATCGGCAGAACCAGGCCCCAACCCAAGCGTTCAGACACCCTCCGGCATCAGGTCTGGGTGCAGGACGCCGACATAGGGCAAATTCCTGTATCTCTCGGCGAAATCGAGGCCGTAGCCGATCACGAACTTGTTGGGGATCTCGAAGCCGACGTACTTGACCGGGACGTCGATCTCCCGCCGCGACGGCTTCGTCAGGAGGGCGCAGATCTCGAGGGTCGCCGGCTCACGCGACTCGAGGTTGCGTAGCAGGTACGAGAGCGTGAGCCCCGAGTCGATGATGTCCTCGACCACGAGCACGTGCCGGTTCTCGATATTGATGTCGAGGTCCTTCAGGATCCGCACGACGCCCGACGAGTCGGTCGAGGCGCCATAGCTGGAGATGGCCATGAAATCGATCTCGCAGGGCACGCTGATCGAGCGCATCAGGTCGGCCATGAAGAAGACGGCTCCCTTCAGCACGCCGACGAGCAGCAGCTCGCGTCCCTTGTAGTCGGCGGAGAGCTCACGGCCGAGCTCGCGGATGCGCGTCTGCAGCCGCTCTTCGTCGATCAGGACCTCGCCGACGCCACGCTCGAGCTCAGTCGCCGACACGAGTCGCAGTCACCCCCTCGGCCTCGACGATCCCGGGGACGGCCACGACCTCACCACCTCGCACGACCAGCGGCCAGGCTTCTCGATCCGAACGCGGGACCTTTGCGTCGACGAACACGTCTTGCACCTTCCTCTTGCGGCCCGCGAGCCGGTCACCGGCCCGCCAGCCACGTACTCTAAGCCCTGGCAGGCCCGACTCGATCCGCCACGGTCCCCATTCGACGGTGCCGCGCAGGTCGACCGGCCCCCGTTCGAGCCACAGACGGTCGTGCTCGCGAACCGCCTGCACACCCGCGCCAAGGTCGACACGGCGTGAGGCGCTCGGTTCGTCGAGCAGCTCGGCGAGCGCGGGCGGCATCGTGCGGCGCGTCTCGAGCGCCCGGAGGACGTTCTCGCGGGCCGCAGGATGGATCCGCTCGAGCAACGGCAGCACCTCGTCCCGGATCAGGCCGCGCACGGTCGAGGGGTTGCTCGAATCAGTGCGCCAGGCGAGGCCGCGCTCGCGGCAGTACGCCTCGGTCTCGTCGCGCCAGAGACAAAGCAGAGGGCGGACGACGCCGTCCTCACGCCGCAGCTTGATCCCCTTCGTGCTCCCGCTCGAGACGAGCCGGAAGAGCACGGTTTCGACCTGGTCCGAGAGCGTATGACCGGTCGCGCGCAACGTGTTTGGTCGGAACGAGTAGCGCACATCGCGCAACCCGGCCTCCGTCGAGCACCGCGCGGCTGCCTGCACGACCTCCGCGCCGAACTGCGCTTCGCACCAGGCCGCATCCGCGTCCGACTCCTCGCCGCGCAGGCCGTGGTCGACGTGCAGCGCCGACACGCGGTAGCCAAGCTCCGCGAGGACGTGGTAGAGGCACGTCGAGTCGGCCCCGCCGGAGACGAGGCTGGTCACCTCGCCGGCCGGGGCGATCAGCTCGTGCCCGCGGATGTGACGCTCGACCCGCAGCGTCAGGTCGTCGGCGCTCACGGCTCACCCCGGCGCCGCGCCACGCGCGTGGCCAGCTCGCCCGCCGCCCAGCGCAGCACCCAGAAGGCGGCGGCAACCTTGACCGCCCGCCTCAAAAGAGCACACTCCTGTACTCGAGGACCCGACGCATGCCGACTGCATCGTAGAGCGCTTTCGCGGCCGTGTTCTCGCTGCGCACGAACAGCGTCACGGTCGGCGTCGTGGCGAGCAGCAGCCGGCACAGGTCGCGCAGGCCGCGCGCACCGTCGCCGCGGCCCCGAGCGGCGGGATCGACCCAGACCTGCTGCAGCTGCACTGCGGACGGAGTCCACGCCGACGCCTCGGCCTTGAAGCGCACGAGGCCGCCTTCGAGCCACACCCAGGAGCGCCCCTCCTCGATCTGCGTGAGCGTCCGCCAGCGGAAGCCCTCCGCGTCGTGGGCGAGCGGATCGCCGCCGAGCTCGAGTGCGTGCGCCGCGGCGCAGGCGGGCACGAGCCGGTCGAGGTCGTGCGGTGTCGCCGGGCGAAGCCCGGTCTCTCCCGGGGCGGGCGGCTCGTCGATCGCGTAGACGGGCTGGCCGGGCCGGTCCTCGCGCGGCCTCGGCAACCGCCGCCGTGCCGCCTCCCAGAGCGCCGTCACCGCCCCTGCTTCGCCGATGATCATCCGGGCGCGCCCCTCGGCCGCGGGCCGCGCGAAGACACCGCAATTCTCGCCCGAGGGGACGATGTTGGCGCCGATGTGGCAGAGCGCCGACAGCGGGCCCGCCTCACCGATCGTGGCCACGAAGTGGCCGAGATTCCTGCGCGCGACGTCCTCGAGGAACACCCGCTCGACCGGATCGCGCGCGCAGAACTCGAGCACCTGATCCGTGGCCGGCTCGACGAGATTCATTGGCGAAGTCTTCTATAGAGTCCGCGCGCATGCCGATCCACGTTCGCGCCGAGCCGGGAGACTATGCAGAGGCTGTCCTGCTGCCAGGCGACCCGCTGCGTGCCCAGTACATCGCCGAGACCTACCTCGAGGACGTGGTGCAGCGAAACGGCGAGCGTGGCCTGCTCGGCTTCACCGGGACGTTCGACGGCAAGCCCGTCTCGGTGCAGGGAACCGGCATGGGCTGCCCGGGAGCGGCGATCGTCTTCGAAGAGCTGGTGCAGCTCGGCTGCAAGCGGCTGATCCGCGTCGGCACATGCGGCGGGCTGCAGCCGCACCACGGACTCGGCGACCTCATCGTCGCGCTGACGGCGGTGCCGGCCGACTCGACGGCGATGCACATGGTCGGCAACGAGCCTCACTGCCCGACCGCGTCGTGGAGCTTGATCCACGGCGCCGTCCACGTCGCGAAGGAGAAGGGGCAGGAGCTTCATGTCGGCCCGATCGTCTCCAGCGACGTGTTCTACAACAGCGACGCCGGGCAGTACGAGCGCTGGTCGAAGCGCGGGGTGCTGGCCGTCGAGATGGAGGCGTCGGTGCTCTTCACCATCGCAGCGCTACGCGGCGTCGAAGCCGGCTGCCTGCTGACAGTCAGCGACATCGTGGTCGAGGGCGAGTTCAAACGGATCAGCGACGACGACCTGCGCGCGGCCGTCGACCGGATGACGAAGATCGCGCTCGAAGTCGCGACCGCGCCCTCCTAGCGTTTCGCATGAGCGAGACCGGGACCGTCTTCCTCGTCAATCCGGCGTCGTCGAACGGCGCCACGGGGAAGCGGTGGCCCGAGCTCGCGCATCGGGCCGAGCGGGCAGGCCTGCGCGGCGAGACGCTCTTCTCCGAACGCCCGGGCCACCTGATCGACCTGACGCGTCAGGCCGTGGAGGGCGGCGCGACGCTGCTCGTTGCGGTCGGAGGAGACGGAACGCTGAACGAGGTCGTCAACGGCGCGGCCGGCAGCGATGTCGAGCTCGCGACGATTCCGCTCGGGACCGGGATGGACTTCGTGCGCACCTACGGCATCCCGACCAAGTTCGAGGACGCCGTCGCGGTCGCGCGAGACGGGAAGTCACGTGTGATCGACGCGGGCCGCGTCCACTACCGGACCTGGCAGGGCGCCGAAGCCAGCCGCTGGTTCGCGAACGTCGGCTCGGTCGGGATGAGCGGCGCCGTCGCGCAGCGCGCCAACGGCATGTCGAAGGTGCTCGGCGGCAAGGTCACCTTCTTCTACGCACTGACCCGCGTGTTCCTCGAATGGGAGAACACGGAGGTGCGGGTGCGGCTCGACGAGGGCGAGCGCCACGGCCGGATGCACGATGTGGTCGTCTCGAACGGGGTCTGGCACGGCGGCGGCATGAAGCTCGCGCCGGATGCGTCGCCCGACGACGGCCTCTTCGACGTGGTGTTGATCGGTGACGTCGGCAAGCTCGATTTCCTGACCACCGCGCCGAAGATCTACAAGGGTCGCCATGTCTCGCATCCGAAGGTGGACGTCGTTCGCAGCGCGCGCGTCGAGGTGGACGCCGACGAGCGCCTGCCGATCGAGGTCGAGGGCGAACAGATCGGAACGACGCCCGCCGTCTTCGAGATCGTGCCGGGCGCGCTGCGGGTGCGCGTGCCCCGCTAGGACGTCGGCGCGTCGCTCGGCGGCTTTTTCGCCGGGCTCGGCTTCGGCTTCGCAGCCGGCTTCTTGGCCGACCCACCCTCGAGCTTCGCCAGGCGGTCTTCGAGCCCGGCCAGCCGCTGCTCCATCTGCTCGAGCCCGCGGACACGCTTCCCGAGGTCGTCGACGCGGTCTCGGAGCTGCGCCGCGCCCTGCAGGACGCGTGCTGCCTTCGGGTTCTGCGACGCCTTGTCGAGCACGTCCTCGCCGATCGAGGCGAGCTGTGCGAGTGCATTGCGATTCATGTGATCTCCAGTTCTA
>DASYPH010000176.1:0-2339 GCA_036006925.1 Gaiellaceae bacterium | reverse complement strand
CCTTCAGGGGTTCGACGGGCTCCGCGTGTACCGCAGCGCGCACGAGCCGGTACGTCCGCTCGCCGAGTAGCACCTCCCCGGGCCTCGCGGCCTGTTCGAGCCGCGCGGCGACGTTGACCGGGTCGCCGGTGACGAACGTCTCGCGGCTCGACGCGTCGCCGGCGACCACCTCGCCGGTGTTCACGCCGATTCGCACCGCGATCCCTCTCCCGAGCTGGCGCTCGAACTGCTCGTTCAGCGCCGCGACACGCGCGTGCATCTCGAGCGCCGCGCGACACGCCCGAAGGGCGTCGTCCTCGTGCGCCTCGGGCACGCCGAACACGGCCAGCACCGCGTCTCCGACGAACTTCTCCACCGTGCCCCCGTGGCGCTCAAGAGCCGCCCGCATCTCGTGGAAGTACGAGAGCATGAGGCTGCGTACGGCTTCCGGGTCGACGTGCTCGCCGAGCGCCGTCGAACCGGAGAGGTCGCAGAAAACGAGGGTCGCCAGCTTTCGCCGCTCCATCGTGGTCACGGTGAGCGGGGCTCCGCAGAACCCGCAGTGGCGGAAGCCCTGCGGGCTCTCCCGGTTGCAGTTCGAGCAGGTGGACGTGTTCACGGGTACGTCAACATCGTCAACGGCCGGGCCTGGGCTCGTAGAAGACGGGTGTCTCGAGGACCGCGAGTCGGTTGGTGCCGTATTGCTGACGTTTCCCGCGGTAGAGCTCGAGCACGACTCGATAAGGCCGATCCCGCTGAAGGGCTGGCAGGCCCTGCCTGTCTGGATAGACGAAGAATTCAAACCCTCCCGCATCGCTGCAACCGCTCTGTTTCTGGCTGTCGAACGACCGCTCATCGAGGCCCTTGACGATCCCGTTGACCGTCCCGTGCGAGCCAACGGTGACGAGCGAGTAATAGAGGTACAGGTTTGCCTTGGGGAGGTTGTCGGATCGATAGGTGGCGCGGATGTCGACGCCAAGCGTGCCGGGATCCGCATAGGTCTTGTTTAAGGGGGTGGAGTTGTACTCTCTCGCGGTCTCGGGGAACACCGGCGCCCCGGTGAACGCGGCTTCAGAGCTGCCGACGCACGGCTCCCAGCTCGGGTGGTAGACCTGAAACAGGAGCGTCAGCCCCCCTCCGACGGTGGCGATCAGAAGGCTGACCCCGGCGAGAGCTTTGCCAAAAGGTAGACGTCTACCCCTAGGCGCGTCAGCCCCGTTGGAGGACGTCTCGTCCGAACCGTTTGAGGGGTCCGTGGAGCCGTTCGTCATTGGCGCTTCGGCGGTTGCGGGCCGAAGCTAGCCCAGACTGGCGCGCCCGGATCCGGGCTTTTCAGCGTGCAAGTCAAGCGTGTGCGCGCTGACCGACATTGCTGGCCCCACTGGACTCCATTCCCAGGGGCCGGTTTCGCCGTAAGCGTTACCGCGCCCGGGCCGGAGGTGTGGAAATCACAACTCGCCTTCCTGCACTCGCAACCCTTCGCGCACCTACAACTCTTTGTGCACGCCGACTGGCCGGTTGAGACGAGCGTGAGCGATGCGCCGACTGCCATGACGCTTCCGTGGCCAGAGATGTCGAGCGGGAGGTCCCCGCCGGAGTAACTGCTGCCAGCGCTTTGTGTGGCGGGAGAGACTTGAACCCTGAGCGGGCCACCGAGGATCAAGTGGCAGGCTGAGTCATTGAATTCGCGGTAACAACCACCCTGCCATTGCGCGAGTCCTGCCGTCGAAAGCTTGACCGCGGTTCCCGCGGGGAAGCTCGCCCGACACAAATCTGACGATCCAGACCGACAATCGATCCCGGCGGGCGTGCTGGTCACGACAGGGCCATCAGAGCTGACGGTCAAGGTGGGGAGGCCGCGGACCGCGCCCGATCGACCAAATACGGCCGATACCTCCGATACCGCTGCTGCGTTCTCATCGCTGTACCCCGCTCGTCCGTCAGCATGCAAACCAGATTTCCCGACTTCGACGGTGCAGACGTTGGCCCTGACCGTTGAGCAGGCGCCTTCCCAGTTGCCGAACTTCCCACCCTCCTTGGCGAGCGCCAGCAGCCTGACGGTTGTGCCCAAGGGATACCAACGAGCACCAGCCCCACCGGCGACGATCCCGGGTCCCGTCTCCGCGATCAACAACTCGCCCCAATACGGTTCGAAGTCAGCGGTGACCGTCGTCGGTGAGTTGACCGCGATAAGGCACACCGGTGCGCTCCCAACGCAACCTCTGCTCCATTGCGAGAAATAACCACCCGTGTAAGGCGCCTGGGTATCGTGGTTCGGCGGCGGTGTAGCGCTCAGCTCGACGATAGAGCCGCGCTTGACCGAGACAGAGCAGGTCGCATGGCAGATGTGGCCCGCCACG
>DASYPH010000175.1:0-20437 GCA_036006925.1 Gaiellaceae bacterium | reverse complement strand
ACGCACCGGCCGGACCCGATCATCCCGCGACGGCGAACCTCTCAGGAGTCGCGCCGCGCGCGTGGATCGGCAACTACCGCGTCTTCACGATCCCGACGCCGTTCGGCCATGAAGCCGATACGCCCGAGATCGTCAGCGCGTTCGAGGCGGCGGTCGCGGACGGGATGAACGTGATCAACTTCTCGGGCGGCGGCCCTGAGACCGATCCCGCGAACGACGCCATGAACGAAGCCGTTCACAACACGGCCCTCGCCGGCGTCGTGCCGGTGATCGCCGCCGGCAACGACCGCGACGACTACGGTCTCGGCTCGGCCGGCTCTCCAGGTACGGCTCCCGACGCGATCTCCGTCGCCGCCGTCTCGAATGCGCATGTGTTCGCGCCTGCGCTCAGCGTCGTCGGCGGCCCGCCCTCGCTCGGCGCCGTGCCGATCCAGATCCCCGCTGCACCCGAGACGTGGGCGAACAGCGACCAGCGGCTCGTCGACGTGGCGACGATCGTGGGCACCGACGGTAAGCCCGCCGATCCGTATCTATGCGGCCCCGCCGCCGACCCGAACAGCGGCCTCGGCAATCTGCCGAACGGCTCACTCGCAGGCAAGATCGCGCTGGTTCTGCGCGGCCGCTGCAGCTTCGCCTCGAAGGCAGCGCGGGCGCTGCTCGGCGACGCGGCAGGCATCGTGCTCGTCGACAACAGACCGGGCGAGGCGAATCCGATTCCCATCCAGCTGCCGATCCCGGCCGGGATGATCGCCGACCTCGACGGGCGCGCCTTGCGTGCCTTCGCCGACGCGAGCGGTGGCGAAGCGCATATCCGCGTCTCGATGGGGATCCGGGAACTGCAGACGAACCGAGGCGGCGTGATCACGAGCTTCTCGTCGGCCGGCCCGACCGACTTCGAGCACCGGCTGAAGCCCGACATCTCGGCGCCCGGCCTCGACGTGCTCTCGTCCACCCCGCCGGCGACCACGGGCTCGACGTTCTCCGTCTTCGCGGGCACGTCGATGGCGACTCCCCACGTCGCCGGCGCGGCTGCGCTCCTGCTGCAGCAGCACCCGGGCTGGTCGTCCTGGCAGGTCAAGTCGGCTCTGATGTCGACCGCCGCTGCGGCCTGGAGCGACACCGCCCGCACCCAGGAGGCACCGGTGCTGCTCGAAGGGGCCGGGCTCGCCAACGTCCTCGCAGCGAACGATCCGAAGCTCTTCACCGATCCGCAGTCGCTCTCGTTCGAGCGGATCGACGTGTCGACCGGCGCACAGCGCGCCGCGCTGCTGCTGAGCGCCACCGACGCAGGCGACGGTTCGGGCACGTGGACGGTTTCGCTCGCACCGCAGGCGGCGTCTGCCGGCGTCGTGATCGATGTGCCCGGTCAGATCACGATCGCACCGGGCGGCGACGTCGCGATTCCGGTCGTCGTCCGCGCCGCCGCGACAGCCTCGGTCGGTGAGAACTACGGCTTCGTCCTGCTGACCGCAAACGGCGTCACGCGGCGTGTCCCGTACTCGTTCCTGATCGAACGGCCGGCTCTCCGCACCTCACCTGCGACGCGTTTGAAGCGGGTCCAGCTCGGCAACACGGCCGGCGGCACCAGCCATGTCTCGGTGTACTGCTGCCCGTCGGAGCCGTTCGGCCCACCGCCGAACTACGTCGGCGCGCCGACGAACGAGGACGGTGCCGAGCACCTCTACTTCACAGAGATCGACCAGCCAGTGGTCAACTTCGGCGTGTCGATCCTCGCCTCGTCGGCCGGAGCGGTGATCGACCCGTTCGTGCTCGGCTCGAAGGACGAGAACGACGTTCAGGGCTACGCCGGCATCCCGACCGACGTCAACCCGCTCACCTTCGACGGCGGACTCGACATCGGCGCGGCGGGCGCGCAGTTCCCGAGGCTGCAACGCTTCTATGTCGCCGTCGACTCACGAGCCGACGAGTACACCAACCGGCCGCAGAAGGGGAAGTATCTCCTGAACGCCTGGACGAACGACCTGACGCCACCCTCGGTGCGGCTGCTGACCACACGTGTGACCGCCGGGCGACCGTTGCTCGTGGCCCAGGCGTTCGATACGCAGTCCGGCGTCGATCCGCTCTCGCTCGTCCTCTCGTACAAGAAGGTGCTGATCGGAGCCTCGCTCTACGACCCCGCAAGCGGCCTCGTGGTGTTCGGCTTGCCGCCACAGGCACCGAAGCTCACCCCGGGCAAGACGCCGTCGATCGTGCTTGCCTCGGACTATCAGGAGTCGAAGAACATCAACACCGTTGGCAACGCCCTGATGCCGAACACGACCTTCCTCGAGGCACCGCTACACGTTGTCTCCGGCCCGACCGTCTCGTGGCTCGAGCCGCCCGCTCACGTGTGCGCGCTCGCCCGCGACGAGCTTTTCGTCGTCGCCGACTCGACGACCGACGTCCAGCGCGTCGTGTTCCGCGACGGCTCGCGACTGATCGGCGAGGATCCCGGGCGCAGCGGCGGCGTCTACTCGAAGCTGTGGCGGACGCGGGGCCTGAAGCGCGGCGTCCACCATCTGACCGTGATCGTCCACGACTCGAAGGGCCGCACGGCTAGCGCCGAGCGCGCGATCAGGGTCTGCCCGTAGCGGTCGTCACCGGCGCGAGCTCGGGGATCGGCGCCGAGCTCGTGCGTCAGCTGCGGGCCAAGGGCTGGCTGGTCGTCGGCATCTCGCGGCGGCCATCCGAGGCCGACGAGACAGAGGAGTGCGACGTCTCCGACCGCGCGGCCGTCGACGCGGTGGCGGCCCGCGTCCTCGCCCGCCATCCGGCAATCGGCTTGCTGGTCTGCAACGCCGGCTACAGCACGCGGTCGACCTTCCTCGACGGCCAGCCGGAGCAGGTCGAGCAGGTGATGCGCGTCAACTATCTCGGCTCTCTCTGGACGGTGCGGGCATTCCTGCCGGGTCTCGGCCGCGGCTCGCACATCGCCACGGTCGTCTCGGTCGCAGGGACGGTCGCCGACGGTCCCTACTCGGCGTCGAAGCACGCCCAGCTCGCGCTCTCGCGATCGCTTGCTGTCGAGCTGGCGCCGCGGGGCGTGCTGGTGCACACCGTCAACCCTGGTTTGATCGAGACGCCGGGCTTCCAGCAGCGTCAGAGGCTCGGCTCGCTCGGCGCACGGCTCGTCGTCGACCCGCCGCTCGTTGCCGCGCGTCTGCTCGGCGCTATCGAGCACGATCGCCGGGAGATCTTCGTGCCGCGCTGGTACAGGCCGTTCGCGTGGGTGCAGGCACTCGTGCCGGGAACCGTGGCGCGCGTGCGAACGCTAGGCGCGCGTCAGTAGGAACCAGCCGAGCGTCGCCCGATAGCCGGGCGGCGCAAGCACCTTCACGTGCTCCCGCTCCTCGCCCTCGCAGCCGGCGAGGTCGAGGTAGTCCTCGACGCCGCGAGCCTCCTGCGCGATCTCCTGCCGGCGCAGCACCAGCCGGTTCGCGTCGAACAGCGCACGCAGGTCTCCCTCGGAGAGCACGCGCGTCGTCGCGGCATGCCGTGCCCGTTCGAAGCGGTTCAGCTCGAACGCCGCCAGCGGATCGACCGGCGCGAGCTGGTCGGCCACCAGGATCGTGCCGCCGGGTCTCGTCACCCGCGCAAGCTCGGCGACGAGCAGCTCCGGACGCTGGGTGTGGTGCAGCGTACGCACGCTGGCGGCGATATCGAACTCGAACGGCCCGAACGGGAGCTGCTCGCCGTCCCCGACGAGCGCTTCGACATTTGAAGGCGCCGCCGCTCGGGCGCGCTCGACGACGTCCGGGTCGCGATCGACCGTCACAACCTCGCCCACGCGTGACGCGAGTGCAAACGCAAGCGCGCCGGTACCCGAACCGACGTCGAGGGCCCGCTCGTCGCCGCTCACGTGGAGCAGTACGTCGAGGATCGCCGCAAACTCGGCGGCTCGCGCAGCCTGCAATGCCGCCCGACGCTCAGCCCCGGTCATCGACGACCCTCCGTGCGCGCGCGGGCGACGAGTTGAACCTGCACGCGAGCTCGTACGTGATCGTGCCCGCCACCCGTGCGTGCTCCTCGAGCGTCAAACCTGGGCCGACGAGTGTCACCGGCGTTCCAGGCTCATGCTCGCGTTCGAGTTGAATCGCCGTCGCATCCATCGAGATCGTCCCGACCACCTTACGTCGCCGCCCCTCGACCAGCACCTCGGTGCCGGTCAGGTCGCGCCGGAAGCCATCGGCATACCCGACCGGCAGGATCCCGATCCAGGTGTCGGCCGCCGCGACGAAGCGCCGTCCGTAGCCGGTCGACTCACCCGCCCGCAACAACCTCGCCTGCGCGATCTCCGTCCGCCAGGCCAGGACCGGCTCGAGGCCGTCGGCGGTCGGCTCCTCTCCGAACGGCGACAGACCGTACAGCGCGATTCCGCAGCGAGCCGCGTCGAGCCGCGACTCCGGCAGGCGCAGGGCGGCTGCGCTGTTCGCCACGTGCCTCGTCACACCGGCAAGACCCGCGGTCGCGGCCCGAAACCGCTCGAGCTGCTCCCGTGCGAAGGGCAGATCGCTGTCGGCGGTTGCGAGATGGGTCATCACACCGACCACATCCCGGGTCGCAGCCGGAAGCTCGGACAGCCCCCACCGCCCCATCCCCGTCTCCAGCTTGAGGTGGATCGGGATTCCCTCGGGCACGGAGCCGCCCGCATGGGTCAGCTCGAGCCTCGCCTCGCGCGCGGCGGCGAGATCGTCGGCCGCCGTCGGACCGAGGACGAGAATCCGAGGCTCCGGCAACGCGGCGCGCAACATCAGCGCCTCGGCGACGGTCGCCACACAGAGCACGCTCGCACCTCCCTCGAGCGCTGCACGGGCGCAGTCCATCGCACCGTGACCGTACGCGTCCGCCTTGACGACAGCCCAGAGCTCGGCGCCCCCCAACGCACGTACGAGCGCCTGCGCGTTGCTGCGCAGCGCGCCGAGGTCGATGGTGAACTCACTGCGCGGCATCGGCCTACGCGAGCGGGACGCGCTGCAACCCGTGACCGCCGAGCGCGCGTCGCAGTTCCGGTAGGAGGTCGGAAGCGACGACGCCTACCTGGGGCTCGATCAGCTCCGACGCGACGCCGTGGGCCACCGACGCCGCAGCCGCCGCGTACTGGGCCTCCATCCCCTTCGCGAGGAACGTCGCGACGACGCCGGTCAGCACGTCTCCCGAGCCTGCCGTCGCAAGCGCCGGCGTCCCGTAGGTGGCGACGAGCACGCCGCTGCGCGGAGCGGCGACGAGCGTGTCGGCGCCCTTGAGCAGGACGACGGCGCCGAAGCGCGAGGCGGCGCGACGCACGGCATCCAGGCGGTGCGCGTCGACCTCGCGAGCCTCGGTCCGAAGGAGCCCTGCCAGCTCACCGCTGTGCGGCGTCAACACGGTTGGCGCCGCGCGGGCGAACGGCTCGAGCTCCCAGAGCGCGTCGGCATCGAGCACCACCGGCAGCTCGAGCCGCTCGAGCAGGATGCGGACGAGCTCGACCGTTCCCTCGCTGCGCCCCAGGCCTGGGCCGATCGCGACCGCGTCGGCCTTCTCGGCGGCAGCCAGGATCGCGTCCACTGCACGTGGCAGCAGGCGACCGGCGCCATCCTCCGGCAGCGGACGCTTGACGGCTTCGAGCACCGCGGTCTCGAGCACCGGCAGGGTCGATTCGGGGGCGGCGAGCGCGACGTACCCGGCGTCGGCCCGAAACGCTGCTTGCGCGGCGAGTATCGGCGCGCCCGTCAGACCACGCGAGCCGCCGACGATCAATACCGATCCGGACGAGTACTTCGTCGACGACGTCTGCTTGCGCGGCACGTCGAGGAGCACCGACGCGGGCACGAGCGAGTGCTCGTGCTCGCGCGGCCTGAGGCCGAGCGGCGCCACCGTGACCGCGCCGGCGCATAGGGCGCCCGGTGCGACGGCAAGGCCAACCTTGGCAGCCCCGAAAGTCACCGTCGCCGTCGCACGCACCGCGGCTCCGGCGATCTCGCCTGTCGAGGCGTTCACCCCCGATGGGACATCGATCGCGACGACGGGCCTGTCCGCCGCGTTGATCAGCTCGATCATTCGCGCGGCGTCCTCGCGCGGCTGCCCGTCGAGGCCGATCCCGACGAGCGCGTCGACCACGACGTCTGGATCGCCCAGATCGCCGACACCGTCCACGACCATCACATCACGACCCGCCTCGCGCAGCACCTGCGCGCAGATCCGCCCGTCCCCGCCGTTCTTCCCCGCGCCGCAGACGACCGTGACGCGGCCCGGGAAGCCGCGCAGCACCAGTTCGGCGACCGAGGCACCCGCACGCGCCATCAGATCGTCCAGCGAGCCTGGATGTGCCTCTTCGGCGCGGCGTGTCTCCTCGGCGGTGAGGAGCGGCAGAAGCCTCATCGCTCGACCACGACCGCGACCGCCGCGGCCAGCTCGCGCGAGTGCGTCATCGAGAGCTCGATCGAGCCCGCGCCGACCCTCTCCGCCCACGCGGCCGTGCGGCCCGTGAGATGGACTCCTGGCTTCGGACGGCCGCGGATCTCGATCTCCTTCCAGGTGAAATAGACCCCCGAGCCAAGAGCCTTACCGACCGCCTCCTTGGCGGCGAACCGCCCGGCGTAGTGCTGGGGCGGATTCGGCTTCGAGTCGCAGTACGCACGCTCCGCCTCGGTGAAGCAGCGCCGCTTGAAGTCGTCGCCATGGCGCGCAAGCGCGCGGCGGATCCGGTCGATCTCGATCAGGTCGACGCCGACGCGCATCGGTCTAGTGTCGGTTCCGCTCGAGCCAGTCGGGTAGCTGCGCGATCGACGAGACGATGCCGTCGGGCTGCACGCGCGAACGCTCGACGTCGTCGGGCCGAAACTTGCCGGTCCGCACCAGCACCGTGCGCATCCCGTAGTTGTGCGCGCCGAGAATGTCGCCCTCGATGTCGTCGCCGACCATCCAGGTCAGACCCGGCTCGGCATCGAGCGCGTCGAGCGCGGCAGCGAAGTAGGCCGAGCTCGGCTTGCCGAGGACGGTCGCCTCCGTGTCGGCGGCGTACTCCAGGCCCGCGACGAAGGCGCCTGCGTCGAGGCGCGCTCCGTCGGCGGTCTGCCACCACTTGTTCTTGTGCAAGCAATACAGCTCCGCGCCGGCTTCGAGCTCGTGGAAAGCCCGGTTCAGGTTCAGGTACGAGAAGATCCGCCCCGTCTCCTCACCCTCGTCGGCGCCTCCGATCAGAACGGCGTCGACGTTCATGCCGACGAGTTGCAGCCCGTCGAGGTCATCGAGGATCCCGGGCATCGTGAGCGCGAGCACACGCTTACCGGCGAGAGCGGTGGCGGCGACGCTGCCGGTCGTCTGCAGCTCGTCACCCTCGAGCTCGATGCCCATCGCACACAGCTGCTCGACGAGCTGCGCCCGTGACGTCGTCGTCGAGTTGGTGACGAACCGCAGCCGGTGCCCGTCGTCGCGGAGACGCCTGACCGCGGTCGCCGCGCCCGCGATCGGCGCACCCGAAACGTGCAGGACGCCGTCGACGTCCACGAGAATGGCGGCCATGGACAGCGAGTCTATTCGCTCGGAAGTCGCCTTCCGGTTCTCCCGTTCGAGCGGACCGGGCGGGCAGCACGCGCAGAAGAGCTCGACCCGGGTCGAGGCGCTGTTCGACGTCGAGGGATCGACCGCGCTCACGGAGCGCGAGCGTCGGCTCGTGCTGGCCCGCCTCGGGCCGGTCGTGCGTGCGATCGCCCAGGACGAACGCTCGCAGCTTCGCAACCGAGGGCTTGCGACCGAGCGGATCCTCGACCAGCTTCGCGACGCGACGAAAGTGGAGCGCCCGCGACGGCCGACGAGGCCGACGAAGGCGTCCCAGGAACGACGCCTCGACGAAAAGAAACGGCGCGGGCAGACCAAGCGCCGCCGCGGGACCGTCGACGAGGGCTAGTCGACCGGAACCGGGCGACGGACCGGCCGTCGCCGACGCAGCCGGAGCACCAGCGCGAGGAGCGTGGCGCCGGCCAACGCTGCGGCGATAGCCGACACAGGCCACGCGTGCGATCGCGACGGTGGTCGCACCGACAGCGTGCGCGTGTCGACCGACGCGAGCGTCCGTGTCCCGTCCGCGACCGTCACGAGCCGGCCACCGTCGCCGAGGTGCAGGCGGAGCCGGGGAAGCGCGGCTAGCTCGAGACCGCTGATGTCGATGCAGCGTGCCGTCGCCCGCGCGGTGTCGAGCGCGTGGATGAACGGGTGCGCGCCGCCGCCGTCGTAGAGGGTGTAGGCCATGCCGCCGTCGCGGCTCTCGACACGACTGAGCGGATTGCCGCGCATCGACTCGCCGGCCTCACGAGGGTCGACGATCGGCGCGGCAACGAGCCGCATCGTCCCGAGATCGAAGCTGCGAACCGCGTAGCGCGTCGGATCGGCAGGTGAGAGGTACTGGATCAGGAAGAGCCGCGAGCCGTTCGGCGAGACCGCGTCGAAACTGAAGTCGCCGCGAAGCTTGACGAGCGCGCGATACGCAAGGCTGGGCGCGTGCAGGACGAGAAGTGACGTCGTCGCGCGCGGAAAGCTTCGACGCGGCTCGATCAGCACGAGCGTGTGCCGATCGCCGGAGAGCCCGCTCGCCGACCCGTCGTAGGCGACCGCCGGCACCGTGAACCTGCCCCGGTGGAAGGTTGCCGACAGGATCTGCCCGCCGGCGCGCCGGCTGCGCTCGACCATCGTGCCGCCGGGGGCCGGGATCGTGACGTAGCGCGACCCGCCGTCCGGTGCAGCGACGCCACTGGCGCCGACGTCGACGCCGAGCACGGGCAGCCCATCCGCTGCGGCGACGGGCACCGCGATCGATGACAGGACGGTCGCGACAGCGAGTGCTCGAAGAATGCGCACGCGGGAGATACGCGGCGGCCGCCGCCTCAGGTCCCGTGCGCCGAGGGCTCAGCTCACGACGGAGAACGCCTGCGCCCGTGAGAGCCGCTCGTCGATCAGCAGACCCGTGACGTACTGCAACAACTTCCAGGCGATGTCGGGGTTGTCCTTCGCGATCCGGCGGAAGTCCCAGAACGTGATCTCGAGGCAGCGCAGAGGCGTGCGTGCGGTGACCGTGGCAGTGCGCACGGTCTCGCTGATCAGCGCCAGCTCGCCGAAGTGCTTGCCGGGGCCGATCCAGGCGACCTCTCGGTCGTCGACGAGGACTGACGCCTCTCCCTCGGTGATGATGAAGAAGCCGATCCCGCTCATCTCGTTCTGTCGCACGATCGAGGTGCCTGCCTTGAACCGGCGGTCTCGGAAGTCGCGACTGATCCGCTTCAGCTGCCGCTGGTTGAGCTCGCTGAAGAGCGGGACAGCCTGGAGCTGCTCGGTGACGTCGGGCATGCGCGTCAGTCTACGCCCCTCAACGGGAGCGGATCAGGCGCTCGATCGCCGCCGTCACCTCGGTCACCTTCTCCTCTCCCCCTTCGCGCACGCAGTGGCGAACGTGATCCTCGAGGACCTTCAGTGCGACCCCGTCGAGAGCGGCTCGCGTGGCTGCGATCTGAGTCAGGATGTCGATGCAGTAGCGCTCGTCCTCGATCATCTGCTGCAGGCCGCGCACCTGCCCCTCCGCGCGTTTCAACCTGCGAATCAGGGTGCTCTTCTGGTCGGTACGGACATATCCGTGGGTCATCGGTAGGCCTCCGGGTTCGCATCGAAGGTGTGCTTGCAGTGCGCGCTGCAGAAGTAGACGGTGTGACCACGCCGGATCGAAGTGGGACCGCCGGCGTGGCGGTCGACGGCCATCTGGCAGACCGGATCCTTGGCCCCGCGCCGGAGTGTCAGCGCGATCAGCGCGACGAACACGCCCGTGAAGAGGAGGTCGAGCACCGTCGTGTAGTTCCACGCGATCGCGCGCTCGGAAATCGACCCGAGGGGCGGTCGGTGCGTCGGGACGAGCCCGAGGGCAGAGAAGACGCCGTCGACCACGAGCGCCGCGACGACCATCGTCCCGAACATCACCGCGACGAGGATCACCGCGAATCGGGCGCCGTAGTACTTCCGGTAGATGTTGACGATCGGGATGATGATCAGGTCGGCGAAGATGAAGGCCAGGACCCCGCCGAACGAGATGCCTCCACTCCACAGCACCGCGGCGAGCGGGATGTTGCCGATCGAACAGACGAATGCGAGTGCCGCGACGAGCGGACCGACGATCACGTTCTCCAGCGTCTGGACGGGTGCGGGCGCATTCGTCAGGAAGAGCCGGTCGAAGAAGGTCATCGGCAGCGTCGACACGTAGCCGGCGATCGCGAACCCGGCGAGGATCTCCTTCCAGAGCATCTGCCAGTCGCCGCGAAAGTTGTACGCGACGTCGGACCACGCCTGGAGGGAAACGAGCTTCCGGCGAAGCGGCAGGTGCTCGGTCTCGGCCGAGTGAT
The DNA here is from genome assembly GCA_036006925.1 of Gaiellaceae bacterium. Classification (GTDB taxonomy): domain Bacteria; phylum Actinomycetota; class Thermoleophilia; order Gaiellales; family Gaiellaceae; genus PALSA-600. Next base: position 10,079 of record DASYPH010000175.1, on the reverse strand, counting down.
GGATGTGGCCGGAACTGGCCAGCACGGCGTGGGCTCTCGCCTGCTCTTCGCGCGATCGCGAGACCACGAGCCGGAGGGAGAACCACATCAGTGCGATCAGGACGATGCCGCCGACGAACTCGGCGAGTGTGAATCGCCAGCCGAGCAAGAGCCAGAGAACGAGCCCGAGCTCGAAGACGAGGTTCGTCGACGCGAACTGGAACGTCATCGCCGAGGTGAGACTCGCGCCCTTCGCGAACATCGACTTGGCGATCGCGATCGCCGCATACGAACACGACGACGACGCCGCCCCGAGGCCTGTCGCCGTCGCCACCTCACGAAGCCGCCGGCCGCCGAGCGCCCCTTCGAGCCGCTCGCGTGGCACCCAGGCCTGCACGATGCCGGACAGGACGAAGCCGAGCACGAGCGCCCACCACACCTCCCAGAACATGCGGAAGGCGTTCGTCAGCCCATCGACGATCCACATACCCCCTAAGGGTATCTGGGTCGATCGCGAGCGGGACTTACGACCAGTCGGGGCGGTGCCGGCCGTGCTCGACGGGCCGCGAGTCGACGCCGCGCCAGGCGGCGAGCACGCAGACGGCGATCAGGACGACGAGGAGGGCGATTGCGACCATGCCCGGAGTCTGCCGGAGCAGGGACTATCAGCGCAAATGGGGATATGATTGATTTCGATCATGGAACCTAATAGTTGGCTCGGCGTCGAGGTGCGCCACTTCGCAGCTCTGCAGGCGCTCGCCCACCAGGGCTCGTTCGGCCGCGCAGCCCACGAGCTCGGCTACACCCAGTCGGCGATCAGCCAGCAGATCGCGACGCTCGAGCGGATCGTCGGCGAGCGGCTGGTCGAGCGGCCCGGCGGCCCGCGACCGGTCTCGCTGACCGAAGCCGGCGCGCTGCTGCTGCGGCACGCGGAGTCGATCGTCGCGCGGCTCCAGGCTGCGCAGGCCGACCTACGCGCGCTCCAGGCGGGCGAGGCCGGGACGCTCGTCGTCGGTGCGTTCCAGTCGGTCGGCGCGCGGGTGCTGCCGGAGTTGATGCGACGGTTCACCGAACAGTGGCCGCACATCGAGGTGATGCTCGACGAGGTCGACGACGAAGCGATCGTCGGAGCGATCGAGCGCGGCGAGCTCGACGTCGGTTTCGTGCTGCTGCCGGTCGGCGACGCACCGCTCGAGACGGTGGAGTTGCTCCGTGACCGGTACGTGCTGATCGTGGCAGCCGGCTCGCCGCTCGCCTCAGCGCGTCCGAGCCTGCGTGAGGTCTCTGACTACCCGTTGGTGGGCTTCCGCGCCAGCTCGACGGTCGACCAGATCGAAGCCGCGTTCCGGTCGGAGGGGATGGAACCGCGATGGGCGTTCCGCTCGAACGACAACCCGACCGTGCAGGGACTCGTCGCAGCGGGGGTCGGCGTGGCCGTGATGCCGCGCCTCACCCTCAACACCGCCGATCCCCGCATCGCGGTCGTCGAGCTTGCCACCGAGGTGCCGCCCCGCATCGTCGCCATCGCGCAGCACCGTGACCGCTACAGCTCACCCGCGGCGCGCGCGTTCGTCCAGACCGCGCGCGAGGTGGCTACTCGACTGTGACGGTTTTCGCGAGGTTGCGCGGCTGGTCGACGTTCAACCCGCGCAGCCGCGCGATCCTGTACGCCAGGAGCTGCAACGGCAGGATCGCGAGCGCCGCCTGCAGGAACGCCGGCGAGTCCGGCACGTAGATCACGTCGTCCGCGTGGTGCTGGATGTCTTCGTTTCCGTCGGTCGCGATCGCGATCACGTGGGCGCCCCGCGCCCGGGTCTCCTGGATGTTCGAGACGATCTTCTCGTAGACGTGGATCCGCGTTGCGACGACGACGACCGGGGTCCCTTCCTCAAGCAGCGAGATCGGCCCGTGCTTCATCTCACCTGCCGAATAGGCCTCCGTCGGGATGTAGGAGATCTCCTTCAGTTTCAGCGCACCCTCGAGCGCCACCGGCAGCCCGATGTGCCGTCCGAGGTACAGGAAGAACGGTTGCTCGTGGAAGCGCTGTGCGATCTCCTCGATCGGGTGGTCGCCGTCGAGGAAGCGGTGCATCTTCGCGGGCAGGTCGTAGACCTCGTCGAGGATGAACTCGATCTCCGCGGGCGGCAGGGTGCCACGGCACTGGGCCAGCTTGAGACCGATCAGGAACATCAGCGCCACCTGCGCGGTGAACGTCTTCGAGGCGGCGACGCCGACCTCGAGGCCGGTGCGCGTGTACAGCACCGAATCGACCTCACGCGTGATCTGCGAGCCCATCATGTTCGTGACGGCCACGGTGCGGGCGCCCTTCTCGCGCGCGAGCTTCATCGCCTGGATCGTGTCACGGGTCTCGCCCGACTGTGAGATCCCGATCACCAACGTGCCGGGATCGACGACCGGGTTGCGGTAGATCCATTCGCTCGCGACGTCGGGCTCGACCGGGACACGGGCCCATTCCTCGATCGCGTACCGGGCGACGACGCCTGCGTGGTACGACGTGCCGCACGCGACGATCACGATGCGGCGCAGCTTCCTGAGCTCGTCCTCGGTCATGCCGAGCCCGTCGAGCACGAGGTGGCCGTGACGAACGCGATCGCCGATCGTCTCGGCGACGCCTTCCGGTTGCTCGTAGATCTCCTTCAGCATGAACGTCTCGTATCCGGATCGCTCCGCGGCTGCGTCGTCCCAGTCGACCTCGAGCACGTCGTGCTCGACAGGGTCGCCCGTGGCCGCATCGGTGATCGCGACTCCGCCGGGCTTGATCGAAACGACCTCGCCGTCGCCGGGGAACTGCACGCGGCGTGTCTCGGCGAGGAAGGCCGCAAGATTGGAGGCGAGGAAGTTCTCGCCTGCGCCGAGCCCGACCACCATCGGTGTCTGATGCCGGACCCCGACGAGGTGGTTCGGGTGATCGTGGTGGATGACGACGAATGTGAAGTGCCCCTCGAGCCGCGCGTACGCGGCGCTCACGGCCGCCACCAGATCACCGTCGTACGCTTCCTCGAGCAGGTGCGCGACGACTTCGGCGTCGGTCTCGGAGCGGAAGGTATGCCCTTCCGCGAGGAGGGCATCGCGCAACTCGCGGTAGTTCTCGACGATGCCGTTCAGCACGATCGAGAGCTTCGCGTCGTGGCAGGCCTCGAGCGGGTGAGCGTTCGCCTCGGTCACGCCACCATGGGTCGCCCAGCGGGTGTGGCCGAGGCCCGTCGTCGCCTGGGACCCGTTCGAGCCCGTTTTCTCCTTCAGGTTCTGGAGGTTCCCGACGGCGCGGGTGTAGTCGATCCCATGCTCCTCGAGCAGCGCGATCCCCGCGGAGTCGTAGCCGCGGTACTCGAGGCGCTCGAGGCCCTGAATCAGCAGCGGCTTCGACGCCCGGCTCCCGACATACCCGATGATCCCGCACATTCGGAGCCTCCTTCTCAATCCGGCGGATTGCCGGAATTTGCCCCCCGAAAGGTTCCTGGAAACGCAAAAGCCCGGCTCCAGACCATCTCCAGCGTCGGGGAAGGTCAGCCGAGCTCTCGTCGAACGAGCGCCGCGATGCTAGCACAGGCCTCGCCTGCCAGCCCCGGCTCCTCGGCCTCGACGAGCACCCGGATCAGCGGCTCCGTCCCCGATGGACGCACGAGAATCCGCCCTTTTCCGTCCCATTCTGCGTTCAGCCGCCCGACCTCGGCGACGATGGCCGGCGTCAGCTCTCGCTCAGCCACCCGCACGTTCTCCTTCAACTGGGGGAACCGCGGCATCACTGCGGCGACCTCGCTGAGCGGCCGGCCCTTGAGCGCGGCACAGAGTAGGAGGCCCGCAGCGAGCCCGTCGCCCGTGACGTGGTCGTGGAGGTAGATGATGTGGCCCGACTGCTCGCCGCCGAGGATCGCTCCCGAGCTCTGGAGCGCTTCGAGGACGTAGCGATCGCCGACGTCCGTCGTCAGCACGCTGATCCCGCGCTCGCGCATCAGCGCGTGGAACCCGAGGTTCGTCATCACCGTCACGGCCACTGCGTCCACCTCGAGGTCCAGCGCGAGGATCGCGATGATCTGGTCGCCGTCGACCGCGGCGCCGTGCTCGTCGACGGCCAGCATCCTGTCGCCGTCGCCGTCGAACGCGAGGCCGAGGTCATAGCCGCCCTCTCGCACCGTCTGCTGCAGCAGCGCAAGATCCGTCGCGCCGCAGCCGACGTTGATGTTCGAGCCGTCGGGCGCGTCGCCGATCGCATGCACCTCGGCGCCGCACAGCTCGAATGCGTGCGGTGCGAGCGAGGAGTAGGCGCCGTTCGCGCAGTCGACCGCGATCCGGAGCCCGGACAGGTCGGTGCCGAAACGGTCGACGATGTGCTGCTGATACGAGTCCGTCGCCACCTCGACGTGCTCGATCACTCCCTGGTCGATCCCGGGCGCCGCGGCGAGCAACTCCTCGATCTGCTCCTCGGCGGCATCGGACAGCTTGTGGCCCTGCGAGTCGAAGAACTTGACGCCGTTGTACTCGGGCGGGTTGTGCGACGCCGAGATGACAACGCCGAGGTCGAGCGCGAGCAGCGCGACAGCCGGTGTCGGCAGCACGCCGCCGAGAATGCAGTCGCCGCCCGCCGAGATGACGCCGCGCGCGAACGCCTCCTCCAGCTCGACGCCGCTCGCGCGTGTGTCTCGACCGACGAAGACGCGTGCGGCTCCCGTCCAGAGCGACGCCGCACGGCCGAGGCGCTCGACGAGCTCGGGCGTCAGGAACTCCCCCACGACGCCGCGCACCCCATCGGTGCCGAAGTACCTGCGCGCCATGAGCGGGGGTCTAACGCTTGCTGAACTGCGGCGCCTTGCGCGCCTTGTGCAGTCCGGCCTTCTTGCGCTCGACGACGCGCGCATCGCGCGTCAGGAAGCCTGCCCGACGCAACGGGGGGCGAAGCTCGGGGTTGACCTCGAGCAGGGCGCGGGCGATCCCGTGCCGCATCGCACCGGCCTGACCGGACGGGCCGCCGCCGTGCAGGCGCACCCGCAGGTCGTATTGCCCCTCGAGCCCCGCAACCTTGAGCGGAGCGGTCGCCAGCATTCTGTGCACCATGCGCGGGAAGTACTCCTCGATCGTCTTGCCGTTGATCCAGGTCGCGCCGTCGCCGGGGCGAAGGATCACACGGGCAACCGACGTCTTACGCTTGCCGGTGCCGAGATACTGGGCGGGAGTCGACATGTTCAGACCTCGAGAGTTGTTGGCGCTTGTGCCGTGTGGGGATGCTCCGGCCCGACATAGATCTTGAGCTTCGTCAACTGAGCACGCCCGAGCTTATTGCGCGGCAGCATGCCCTTGACGGCCTTCCGCAGCACCTCGGTCGGCTGCCGATCGAGCTGCTCGCGCAAGGTGCGCTCACGCAGACCGCCCGGGTAGCCCGAGTGCCGGTAGTAGATCTTCTCGTCCAGCTTGTTACCGGTGACGGCGATCTTCTCGGCATTGACGACGATCACGAAGTCGCCCGTGTCGACATGCGGGGTATAGACCGTCTTGCCCTTGCCGCGCAGACGCTCGGCGATCTGGGTCGCGAGACGGCCCAGGGTCTTCCCCTCGGCGTCGACGATGAGCCAGTCGCGCTCGATTTCGCCCGGTTTGGCGTTGTAGGTCTTCATACGGAAAAAGGGGCGAACAGGCGTCCGCCGGCTCGGAATCGTAGCAGGCAGCCATCGAGCCTTCGGGTAGAACTCCTAGCCCGTCGATGGCCGAACGCATCGAGATCCGCACCTTGGCGGACGGCGGCCAGCAGCCGGCGGACATCGCCGCGGCGGTGGCCGCCTTCCTCGACGGCGCCACCACGTCGCTCGACCTCGCCCAGTACGACTTCAACCTCGGCGAGACGACCAAGCTGATCGTCGGCGACGCATTCCGCCGTGCAGCCGAGCGTGGCGTGCGCACCCGCTTCGCCTACAACGTCGACCACGCGAACCCGATTCCGGTGCCACCGCCGCCCGAGCCCGACGCCGAGCTGATCGCGACCCTCCCGGTCGAGGGCAGGCCGATCGCCGGCGTTCCCGACCTGATGCACCACAAGTACGTGATCCGTGACGGCGAGTCGGTCTGGACCGGGTCGCTCAACTGGACGGACGATTCCTGGTCGCGGCAGGAGAACGTCATCGCGGTCGTCCACTCGGCCGCGATCGCGAAGGCATTTCAACTCGACTTCGACCAGCTGTGGACGATCGGCGACGTCGCTCAGAGCGGCTTCGTCGATCCGCGGTGGGACGACGGGGTCCGTGTCTGGATGACACCGGGCCACGGCGAGGACGTCTCGATTCGGATTGCGAAGCTGATCCGCCGCGCACGAAAGCGCGTGCGGATCTGCTCGCCCGTGATCACGACCGGCCCGGTGCTCGGGACGCTCGCCCAGGTGATCGCCGACCGGTCGGTCGACCTGGCCGGTTGCGTCGACGCGACGCAGATCCGCGAGGTCGTTCACCAGTGGCGGACGAACCAGAACGTCTCCTGGAAGCTGCCGCTGCTGCAGCACGTGATGGCCGGGCCGTTCACCGGCAAGAACTCGACGCCCTACGGCGCCGGCACGGTGCACGACTTCATGCACGCCAAGGTGACGGTGTGCGACGACACGGTGTTCGTCGGGTCGTTCAACCTTTCGCGCAGCGGTGAGCGCAATGCCGAGAACGTGCTCGAGATCGAGGACGCCGCGATCGCGGACCGGCTGGCGGCCTTCGTCGACACGGTGCGCGCGGTGTACGGGCCGGTCGAGCTCCCGCCCGTGTAGCGGAGCTACCAGCCCTGCCAGTGCACCAGCGCATCTGGAGAACGCTGGAGTTCGCGTAGGCGCGAGCCAATGGGTGCAGCCGGACCCGGCCGGCCGATCAGCGCGAGGCCGATCGGGACGACCTCCGGCGGCAGCCCCAGCAGGTCGTCGAAGATCCGCTTCTGGTCAGGGTGCCCGACGAACGCGCTCGCGAGGCCCTCGTCGATCGCGGCGGCGAGCACGAGCATCATCAGCGCGCCGGCGTCCACGAACCAGTAGGGCACGGGCCAGGTGATCTCGACGCCGCCGGTGACCGCGAGCTTGTCGGGCTGGTTGTATCGGTCGTGGTAGAGCTGCTCGTTCGCTGAGATGAGGAGGTGGACGGGCGCGTCGGCGATGAAGTTCCGCCCTCCTTGCGAGTAGTGCTCGTGGCCGAACGCATCCGCGATCCGGGCGCGCAGCTGAGCGTCGGTGACCACGACGATGCTGCCGCCCTGGCTGAAGCCGCCGGACGGCGCTCGCCGGATCACACCGACGACCCGTTCGATCTGGTCCTGAGGGAGCGGATCGGGCTCGAACGCGCGGTGCATGCGTCGCCGGGCGAGGATCTCGCGGAACTCCACGCCGGTCACGGTATAGGGTCGCGCGCATGAGGTTCCAGGGGAAGACCGCGCTCGTCACCGGCGGCGCGCGGGGCATCGGCGCGGCGACCGCGGCCCGGCTCGCAGCCGAGGGCGCGACGGTCGTCGTCGCGGACTTCGACGAAGCGGCGGCGATCGAGACCGCGGCGACCTTCGGCGGGAAGGCGGTGCGCTGCGACGTGACCGTCAACGCTGACGTCGAGGCTGCCGTCGCCGCCGCCGTGGCCGCCGGGGGCGCGCTGGACATCCTCGTCACCTGTGCGGGGATCATCCGCGACAACATGCTCTTCAAGCTCAGCGACGACGAGTGGGACGCGGTGATCGACACGCACCTCAAGGGCTCGTTCTTCGCCGCGCGTGCCGCGCAGAAGCACATGGTCGAGCAGAAGAGCGGGAAGATCGTCCTGATCTCGTCCACCTCCGCGCTCGGCAACCGCGGTCAGACGAACTACTCGACCGCCAAGGCGGGCCTGCAGGGAATGACGAAGACCCTGGCGATCGAACTCGGCCCGTTCAACGTCAACGTCAATTGCGTCGCGCCGGGCTTCATCGAGACGGCGATGACGAGACAGACCGCCGAGCGAATGGGTGTGCCCTTCGAGCAGTTCATGGAAGCGGTCGCGGCTCAGACTCCGCTGCGCCGTGTCGGCCAACCCGAGGACGTGGCCGGCACGATCGCGTACCTCTGCTCGGACGATGCCTCCTACGTCTCGGGCCAAGTGCTCTACGTCGCCGGCGGTCCGCGAACCTAGCTCCGACCCGAACCCCCTGAGTCTGACTCCAGTCAGACTCGTGTCTGACACACGCACTCGTGACGACTTCGTGCAGTCTTCGTGACGGCATTCGCGCAGACCCTGGCTGGAGCAGGTTTCCGCGCGTGTGTGATGTTGCTCCACAGCCGGCTCCGGAGGACGAGCGACCGTTTGCGATCTGCAGCACCAAGTCGAGGCCCGTTCGTCTGACACGAGTCAGACAGGAGTCAGACGTAGGTTCCGCTCAGAGCTCGCGGCCGAGCGCGTCGAACGCGCGGTATTCGAACGCCAGGCACGGCGATGCGGCGAGTTCCTCCGCCAGCAGCGAGAACATCAGCTGGTCCCGGCGCGGCCCGCCGTCGGTCTTCGGCGGCAGGCGCCGGCGGAGCAGCCCCTCCTCGACGAAGCCGAGCTTGACCGGGATCTTCCTGCTGCGCCCGTTGTCGGGATCGACGCTCAGATCGACCCGGTCGAGGCCGAAGTGCTCGAAGCCGACTCGCGTCAGGACGGCCGCGGCCTCCGTCGCCAGGCCCTGGCCGATCGCGTCGGCCCGGATCCAGTAGCCGATCTCCAGCGACCCGTCACCGCCTCGCGGATGCAGGCCGCAACCGCCGAGCGCACGCGACTCGTCCGGCTCGAAGATCCCGTACACGTACTGCTCGCCGAGGTCGAACTGGCCGCGGAACTCACGAGCCAACTGCAGCTTCTCGTCCAGCGACTGCGGCTCGTACCGCGCCCACGGCATCCACGGCAGCAGATGTTCGATGCTCGAATCGACGGCGTCCTTCATCAGCGGCGCGTCGTCCGGCTCCCAGCAGCGCAGGACGAGACGCGGCGTCTCGATCCTGTACGCAACGGCGCTCACTCCCATTCGATCGTCGCGGGAGGCTTCGACGTCACGTCGAGCACCACGCGATTCACGGCGGGGATCTCGTTGATGATCCGCGACGAGACGAGCTCGATCAGGTCGTACGGGAGACGCGCCCAGTCGGCCGTCATCGCGTCCTCGGAGGTGACGGCGCGGATCGCGATCGGGTAGCCGTAGGTGCGCGAGTCTCCCTGGACGCCCACCGAGCGGATCGCGGGCAGCACGCAAAACGACTGCCACAGCTCGCGGTACAGCCCGGCACGTCGGACTTCGTCCTGGAGGACCGCGTCCGCCTCGCGCAGGATCTCGAGCCGCTCCTCGGTGACGTCGCCGATGATCCGGATCGCGAGGCCGGGCCCGGGGAACGGTTGCCGCCAGACCATCCGTTCCGGCATCCCGAGCTCCTCGCCGACCCGGCGCACCTCGTCCTTGAAGAGCAGCCGCAGCGGTTCGACGAGCTTCATCTGCATGTCGGCGGGCAACCCGCCGACGTTGTGGTGGGACTTGATCGTCTCGGCGACCCCGTCGGTGCCGCCGGACTCGATCACGTCGGAGTACAGCGTGCCCTGGACGAGCCAGTTCACGTCGCCCAGGCGACGTGCTTCCTCTTCGAAGACGCGAATGAACTCCTCGCCGATCACCTTTCGCTTGCGCTCGGGATCGGTGATGCCCGCCAGCTTGTCGATGAAGCGGGCCTGCGCCTGAACGTGCACGAGCGGCACGTGGAAAACGCCGTCGAACGTCTCGACCACCTGCTCCGCCTCACCCTTCCGTAGCAACCCGTGATCGACGAACACACACGTCAGCTGGTCGCCGACCGACCGGTGTACAAGCAGCGCGGCCACCGCGGAGTCGACGCCTCCCGAGAGCGCACAGAGCACCCGCTCGCCTCCGACCTGCGCGCGGATCCGTTCGATCTGCTCCTCGATCCCCGCTGCCGGAGTCCAGGTCGCCGGCGCGCCGGCGACCTCGTAGAGGAAGTTCTCGAGCACGGTCTGGCCGTGGGGCGTGTGCACTACCTCCGGGTGGAACTGGACGCCGAAGAGCCCTCGCTCGGCGTCCTCGAACGCCGCGACAGGTGTGTGCTCCGACGTTGCAACGAC
>DASYPH010000174.1:0-6007 GCA_036006925.1 Gaiellaceae bacterium | reverse complement strand
CCGACGCCGCGGCGTCTTGGCTGACCGGTGGACGCGATTCCGTTCGAGGAGCCGCCTCGACCGACTCGCAGACGATCCGACTGACAATCACGCGATACCGGCGTTCGCTCTTCGTACGCACGGCCGTCCACGTCCGACCGTACAGCTCAAACTGCTCGCCAACGAAGAGGTCGCGATCCAGAGTCGTGTCGTGAACGCGACCGTTCGGATACTGGAGGGTGACGGGTGTTTCCATGACCAGCTAGGACGCCTCCATCATGTAGGTGCGACCGTCAAGGTCGATCAGCGCAGATCCGGCTTGACAGCTCGCGACGTACTGCCGTATCGCGGTCAAGACCGAGCCGATGTCAACGCCGCCGTGCAGAGAGAGATCGACTCTCACCACAAAAGTCTCGGCGTCCTGTTCGATCACCTCGGTATTGAAGTTCGCGAGCGCGCTGCGCAGCCCCTCTGCCGTTTCGGTCGTGCGCGCCTCGATCGAGAGCGTTTTCATGCCGACCCGAGGAATACCCGCGGTCTGCAATCGGACCGATTTCGCTGTGTAAGCGCTTCGTTATCTCCCTGCTCGTAGCGCCGGCCTAATCGGCCGAAGCCGTCTGAACGGCAAGCATCCCTCTAGCAAGACGGGTGGGAGAATGAGGTTCAGCCGCACGTCTCCCTCATTGAGTGGAGTGCCCCCGTTTCGGTGGACACCTGAGCGCTTGGTCGGCATTGTCCGGCTGGGCAGGGGAGGATCGTCCGTCATGCCAAGGGGATCGAACTTTAAGAAGCCGTACCCGTCGGAGTTTCGGCGTGAGGCGGTCGGGCTTTATCGCAGTAGTGGCCGCTCGTTGAACGAGGTCGCTGGCGACCTGGGGATCTCGACCGAGACGCTGCGTGTCTGGGCGGCGCAGGCTCAGGTCGACGCCGGCAAGCGTGAGGGATTGACGACGGAGGAGCGTGCCGAGCTGCGCGAGCTGCGCCGCAAGGTGCGGATGCTCGAGCAGGAGCGGGAGATCTTGAAAAAAGCCGCGGTCTTCTTCGCGCGGGAGAGCGAGACGCGGTGAGCTGCTTCAGGTTCATCGCGGCGGAGAAGACCAACTACCCGACCTCGCTGATGTGTCGTGTGCTCGGTGTCTCGCGTTCGGGCTTCCACGCCTGGGAGCAGCGGCCCCCGTCGGCGCGGGCGCTGGCTGATGCGGCACTGACCGAGCGGATCCGCGGGATGTACGCGCGCAGCCGTGACAGCTACGGCGCCCGTCGGATCTACCTCGACTTGCGCGATGAAGGCGTCCGGCTGGGCCGCAAGCGGGTCGAGCGGCTGATGCGCAGCGCCGGGATGTCGGGGTACGTGAAGCGGTGCAAGTTCCGCACCACCTTCTCGGTCCCCGGCATGCGGGTCGCCGACGACCTGGTCGAGCGGGACTTCAATCCGCCGGTGCCGAACCGGCTGTGGGCCTCGGACATCAAGTACGTCTCGACCTGGGAGGGCACGCTCTACCTCGCCTCGGTGATCGACTGCTTCAGCCGCAAGGTTGTCGGCTGGTCGATGCGCGCCGACATGCAGGCCGAGCTCGTCGTCGACGCGCTCGAGATGGCGATCAGCCGCCGCCAGCCGGCCGGTGAGCTGGTCCATCACTCGGATCAAGGGTCGCAGTACGTCGCGCTGATCTTCGGGCAGAAGCTGCGCAAGGCCGGGATCGCGCAGTCGATGGGCTCGAAGGGTGACTGCTACGACAACGCCGTCTGCGAGAGCTTCCACGCCACACTCGAGAAGGAGCTGCTCCGCAGCCGCTCGTTCAAGACGCGGCAGGACGCAAAGACGGCGATCTTCGACTGGATCGAGGCCTGGTACAACCCGGCGCGGCGCCACTCCCGACTCGGCTACCGCTCACCCGACCAGTACGAGCGAGACCATGACTGGGCGTCGACGGAAGGGACCGATATCAATTACAGACAGGAAGAGCAGAAAGCCGCTTGATCATCTAACCACCACGTGTCCACGAAAGCGGGGGGCCTCCATGAGAGCCGGTACACGAACCTCGTCCTCGTCCACCTGCCGATCCACGCCAGCTGGCTCAACCAAGTCGAGATCTACTTCTCGATCGTCCAACGCAAGGTGCTGCAGCCCAACGACTTCACCGACCTCGCTGCCGTCGAACAACGCCTCCTCGACCTCGGACGACACCACGAGCAGGTCGCGCAACCGTTCGAAATGGAAGTTCACCCGCGACGACCTCGACCGTCTACTCGAACGACTCGACCCGCCCCGCCGCGCTACCACACTCGCCGCGTGACAGAACTTGCGAACGGAGCCACTTAGGTACGGCTGGATACGCCTAGTCCGGGTACCGCGTTCGGTACCTCGTTCGGCGTCGCCGCGAAAGACGCGGCACGACGATCGACACCGGCATCGCGGGGATCCCGCCCGACCCCGAGGGGGCGTTCATCGGCTGGACACGGCTCGTTCAGCACCTTGCCGGGCCGGAGTTCTTCTGGTTTCACAGCGGTAGGCGCGGCGGCGGCGGGTAGGGTGTGCGGCCGTGCCGGACGAGGCCACAAGCACCATCGACTACAAGGACGTTACGAACTGGCTCAACAGCCGCGGTGCGGAGAACGGCTGTCCCGTCTGCGGAGGTGACGTGTGGCATTCGTGGGATCGCGGCCTGGCTCTCATGATCCTCGACACCGAGGGCAGTACCGATTTCGACAAATGGTTCCCGGTCGCGGTGTTCGTCTGCTCGAACTGCGCGTTCGTCCGCTTGCACTCGCCCGGAATCCTGAAGGAGAGTCTCACGTAAGGGCTGCTCCCCGGCGCCAGCCGCGCCGATGCAGGCTCAGACCGCGACAGTGATGGGCTGCGTCGCGAGCCAGACGATGGCGCCGAGGGAGATCGCCGTCCCCAGGCCGAGCAGAATAATCTGCAGGCGCCGCGCGCGCAGCTTCGTGCTCATCCCTGCGAAGAAGAGGGAGACGGCGAACAGGACGACGGCGAGGACGTAGTTCGTCGCTTGCTGGACGTCTGTCCGCCCCTTCGCCGAGTACGCGTCCGCCTCCGCCTGCAGCCGATCGGCCTCTGCTCTCGCAGCCAGCTTGTACTGAGGCATCGCAAACGGGGTGAGGGGCGCCGCGGCGTTTCGGAGCGGCCGGGTCGCGATCCAGGCATTCAGGGCCGGCTTGAACTCGAGCCGGAAGCGATGGAAGTAGAAGTCGGCGAGCTTCTTCTCTCCGAGCGCGTACGCGTTCACCCACTGCGTGAACGTCGCAACGTCGATCTGTGACTGCGCGTCAGCGAGCCCGGACGCCCGCGTCGACTCGATCCGCGCCGTGTTGCCCCTGCTGAAGGCCTTCGCCTGCTCGCCGTTCCAGCGACTCGCCTGGTAGGAGCTCCACGCCGTCGCGACGGCGGCGAGCGCGAGCAGCACCGTGGCGACGATCTCGACACGATCGATCCTCGGCGCGGCGTCACTCACACCGGGTTGCCCTGGCCGTCGCAGGGGATCCTCGTGGTCTTCCCGGTCGCGCCGAGTGCCTGGTCGACAATGCGCAGCGTTCGCTCCATCGCGACCGGACGCAGACCGCCGACGCCTTTGTGGAACGGGCTGTTGAGGAAGATGAGCAGCAGCAGCATCACGACGAGGACCGATGTGACCGCCCCCATCAGCATCCCCTGCGTGACCGCGCCCTCGCCACTGTCCGCGAAAAAGAGCATGTAGACGAAGATCACGCCCGCGATCAAGAAGAGCACGATCCAGAGCGGCGACGGAATCACCCCGACCGCCCCGTGGATGCGATCCTGGCGCGCCTGCTCGCGCGTCGAGGTCTGGTCGAGCCACTTGTCGTAGGCCGACTGCTCCGTCGCCGCACGCGGGACGATCCCCTCCAGCGTCTGGAACAGCCGCACGCCCCACGAGTTGATCGTGTCGCCCTGGGTGCCGGCCTCCATCTTCGCCCACTCGCCGTGCACGACTGACCGTCCGTAGCAGATCAGCTGGCCCGTCAGCACCTTCCGCGCGCTCGGCGGGAAGAATTGCGCCGTCTCGACTTGCTGTGAGACGGTGAGCGCCTCCGTCTCGGCCCCCGACCTCGACTGGTCGTAGCTCGTGAACGTGAGGAAGATGACGAAGCCGAGCAGGATCGAAAACCCCGTGGCGAGCACGCCGAACACCCCCGAGGCGCGATCCCCGTCCTGGAAGTAGCTCCCCTCCGGCGCACGGCTGCGTATGAAGAGCATCGCTGCCACAGCGACCGCCGTCGCCCCCACGGTGATGAGGAAGCCCCAGACCAGATTCATCAGCGGCTACGACTCTCTCATCCGCCGCGGACGGAGGATCTCCCCGCCGACGCCTCGTCGGGGGTGACCGACGACATCTCGGGCGCTTGGCCCCGAACTCGGACGGTGATCGTAGGTACGGCCAGGTCCACCTAGTCCGGTACCGCGTTCGGTACCTCGTCCCGGGATCGCGCACTTATGGGCGGCAGCCGAGGTCCGCGCCACCGCTGACCAGATGACAGGACCGCTACCGAGACCTCGGCCGAGGCGATGACGACGTCGTTTCGCGATGACGGCGCGGCGCTACCCCTACTGCATCATTAGGCCGATGCGACGACGTCTCGAACCTCGACGTTCTCGACCGTGACCGCAGAGTCGGCCGCGAGTGCGCGTATCCGGTCGCCCGCCGCACGTGCATTGTCCTCCGAGTCAAAGATGATCATCGAGAGCCCGTTCAGGTCGCTACCGCCGGTCGACCATGTCCAGTAGCCGGTTTTGAAACCGGGCGCGCCCGAGACCTGCGGCACAACCTGGCTCTTGAGCGCTTCCCGAGTACGGTCAGCATCATGGATGGTCACGCGCACGACGAGTGCGTGCATCTGGGTCTCCTCTCAGGCCGTTGCTGGAGCGACGACTCTACGCTCCGCCACAAGTCCTGTCGAACCGGCGGACGGTGGCCGAGGGGCGAAAGCCATGGATCGACCCGATGATCGCCGTGTCGGCTTCCGCCACGAAGGACTTCGTCGCTTGCGGCAGCGGTTCACGCCGCCCATCCCTCGCGGATCCGGACGGCCCGAAGCTCCGGGTCGAGGAGACCTGGGTTCGGCACGGCGTCGATACCCCGAAGAGCGCGGCCGGTCTGCGGACGGTCGCGCTCGGGAAGCCCTCGCCGAGGAACTCTGCGGCCACCTGGAGCGGACGCCGTTCAAGGGTGCGGACGAGCGGGTCTTCGTGAACCCGAGGACGGGTCAGCCGTTCGGCGACGATCGGTACAAGGAGATCGTCACGCTCGCGTTCGAGCGGCCGGGATCGAAGGAGACGTGCGGCCCGCGCACGACCTACGGCACAGCTCGATCACGAACGCGGCGGAGGCCGGGACGAAGCCGGAGGTGCTGATGTCGCGTGCCGGGAACTCGTCGTACAGCACGACGCGCCGCTACATCGACCTGGCCGGAGAGCAGTTCCGCGACGAGGCCGATAGGCTCGAAGAACGGCTCTGGGGCGGGTCCGGTACCGCAACGAGGTACCAAGCAGCCCCTTCGTCGCCCGACGAGACGACAGAAGAGGCCGCTACGCCGCTTGGTTGAGCGGCGGGACTGAGATTCGAACTCAGGAGGGACGTGAACCCCTAACGGTTTTCAAGACCCGCGCCGTTTGGCTCTACGAAGCGGTTTCCGCGACCTTCGGGCCAGTATTCGGGCCAGACAGCAACTTGTCGAGCAGCGCGGCGGCCTCGTCCTCGTTGCCTGGCATCAGGTGGCCGTAGCGGTCGTACGTGATCGTCACCGACGCGTGACCGAGGTACGTGGAGAGCGCCTTCGCGTTCACACCCGCGGCGATCAGCGACGCGAACGTGTGGCGCGATTCGTGAAGCCCAATCCCCGCCAGCTTCGCCGCCTTCCATTCCTTCTTCGCCCTCTCTACCACGCGCCGATCATCGAACGGTGCCGAGCCGTCGCCGAACACGAGCCCCTGTGAACGTCCGCAGCGCATCCGGTGCTCGAGCAGGATCAGCTTGAGCGCCGACGCCAAGGG
>DASYPH010000173.1:0-1709 GCA_036006925.1 Gaiellaceae bacterium | reverse complement strand
AGACCGTCTTGTGGCGGCTGAGAGCGCGACCTAACGTCGCCGAATGGCGAGGCCGGCCGACTTGGCGATCGCAGTGGTTCTCATCTGCGCGGTCCTGGTCGTGTTCGCGCACCGACACGGCCACGACGCGCACTCGATCCTCGCCGACCCGGTGCGCACCCCCGGCGTCCTCAACCCGGACGTGACGCAGGCGAACATCCGCTCGACGATCTGCCGTCACGGCTGGACGGCGACGATCCGCCCGCCGACCTCGTACACGAACGCGCTCAAGACGAAGCAGATGCGGCAATACGGCGAGACGGGCTCGCTCTCCGACTACCAGGAGGACCACCTGATCAGCCTCGAGCTCGGCGGCAACCCGACCGACCCGCGCAACCTCTGGCCCGAGCCCTACCCGCGCGCGTCGGACGTCGACAAGATCGAGAACGAGCTCAACTCAGAGGTCTGCTCGGGACAACTCACGCTCGCCGAGGCGCAGCAGCGCGAAGACGATCTCAAGCACACGCAGGGCTAGGAGAGCTCGGCGAGGAGGGCGTCCACGTCCAGCGGCTTCGTGAACATCGTGAACGAGCCGTCCTCGGCGGTCGGCCAGTCCTCCTTGGGCCGGTCGCGGTACAGCTCGACGCCGTTCGAGTCGGGATCGCGGAGGTAGATCGCCTCGCTCACGCCGTGGTCGCTCGCCCCGGTGAGGGGGATGCCGGCATCGAGCACCCGGCGCACCGCATCCGCGAGCGTGCGCCGGTCGGGATAGCGGATCGCGGTGTGGAAGAGGCCGGTCGTGCCGGGCGCCGGCGGGGGGCCGCCCTTCGACTCCCACGTATTGAGGCCAATGTGGTGGTGGTATCCCCCGGCGGAGATGAAGGCGGCCTCGTCGCGGTGGCGCAGCTGGAGCTCGAAGCCGAGCACGCCGCAGTAGAAGTCGAGCGCGCGGTCGAGGTCAGAGACCTTGAGGTGCACGTGCCCGATGTCCACGCGCGGGTCGATCGGGCGCGGGGTCACCCCGGTCGGAGTGGGGGTCGGCTCCACACGGCGATCGTACTCCAGGGCGCGCAGGCACCCGAGGAGCCGGAACGTGCGCTATACCTGCGGGGAGGGGAATGAGCAGCAAGCCGGTCGAGCAGCTCTCTCAGGTCATCGTTCGCTTCGCGGGCGACTCCGGCGACGGCATGCAGCTCACCGGCTCGCAGTTCACGTCCGAGGCGGCGCTGCTCGGCAACGACATCTCGACGCTGCCCGACTTCCCCGCCGAGATCCGCGCGCCCGCCGGCTCGCTGCCCGGCGTCTCCGGCTTCCAGCTCCACTTCGCCGACCACGACATCCTCACGCCGGGCGACGCGCCGAACGTGCTCGTCGCGATGAACCCGGCCGCGCTGAAGACGAACATCGCCGACCTGCCGAAGGGCGGGACGCTGATCGTCGACGCCGACGCGTTCACCGAACGGAACCTCCAGAAGGCCGGCTACGCGCAGAACCCGCTCGAAGACGGCTCGCTCGACGAGTACCAGGTGCACGCCGTGCCGCTCACGTCGCTGACCGTCGGCGCGCTGAAGGAGGTCGAGGGCGTGACGCCGCGCGAAGCCGAGCGCTCGAAGAACATGTTCGCGCTCGGCCTGATGTCGTGGCTCTACCACCGTCCGACCGAGGGCACGGTCGCGTACCTCGAGCGCAAGTTCGCCTCCAAGCCGACGATCGCCGAGGCGAACATCAAG
>DASYPH010000172.1:0-2642 GCA_036006925.1 Gaiellaceae bacterium | reverse complement strand
GCCGTCACAACTCTCCCCGGCGGCTCCGCCTCTGTCCCGTCCAGGCGTCTCGACGGACCCGTCCCTTTGCTAGACCGTGTCAGCGACGAGAGTTGCGTTGACGGCACCCTCTCGGCCCCATTCCTCGTCGTCGTAGACGTCGAGGACCGCGGCGCTGCCGCCGTCGGGGAGTGCGACCATTTCGCCTTCCGTGATGACGTCGCGTGGGTCCTCCACGATTCCCAGCTCGGAGCCCGCCGTATCGACGATGCGGTAGCGCGGCACTGCGCGATCGTAACTTCGCCACGGATCTGGCCAGCCGGTTACGCTCCCGTTTCGATGGGCACCTGGGGCGTCGGTCTCTACGCGAACGATCTCGCGGCCGACCTGAAGACGACGATCGCCAGCGTCCTGCGGCTTCCCCTCCCGGCTGATGAGGTCGTAACGATGCTCGTCGAGGCGGAGCCTTCCTTGGCCGATCCTGCCGACGAGAGCTACACGGACGCCTGGTTCGTCGTGGCGGATCGGCTTCATCGCTACGGCATCGACCACGAGCCGACGGTTCAACTCGTTCGGCAGCTGATCCGAAATGGCACCGATCTTCAACGGAAGGCTGAACTCGGCCTCGGGGCCGGTGACCTGCGCGCCCGCGGGAAGATCCTCGATCAGCTTCAGCAGCGCTTGACCACGCCGCACCCCAAGCCGTTCAAGACGGGGAGTCTCACGAAACCCCAGGCGTTCGTCGTCGAGGTCGGCGACGTTGTCGCCTATCCGACGATGGAGGGAAAGTCCGCCAACCCATACTTCAAGGATTGGTCTTCTGCTCGTTTCACCCCGAACGGCTACGGAGCCGCACTCGTCGCGGGGCGCGGACGAACCTTCGGCTACCTCGCGTGGTACACGATGGCCGTGCTCGACGCGACGTGGTCGACATCGCCTTCGCTGGACGTATGCATGAGCCGGCGTGTCGGGGAGCTCTACGCGGGGACGCTGAGCCGGTCACACCTCACCCGAATGGCCCTCGACCACGTCGGAAACGTCGAGATCATCGCGTTGCCAGAGCGCACCTGGTCGGGCGACCACCCCGACTCGGCAGCGATCCACGACATCTCGATCGCGAACCATCTTCGGGTTCCTCGAGACGTCACGGGAGAAAATCCGACACTGCGAGACCTCGCACGTCAGCCGAGTTGAGAGAGACTCACGGCTTGGCCCAGGCCAAGCCGGCAGACAGGAACGGCACCTTCTCGGTCGTCTTCGCGGCGAGCGTGCTCCTGATCGGCCCCGTCGGCGCCGTCCTCGCGATCGTCTTTGCCGTGCGAAGCCGGCGCACGCTCGGCTATCTCAGCCTCACCGCCTGGATCGGGCTGATCGTCGGCTCCCTCGTCCTCCTGCTGTTTGGTCTCTTCGCGTTGCTGATCGTGTGGTTGGAGCATTCGTCGCTGACCTACTAGCCGCGTCTGGAAGGATCTAGGTCGGGCCGAGCTCTTGCTCGAGCACCGGGTGCCAGTTCGCCCCCAGCCCGCTCCAGACGAGAACGTCCCTCCAGTCCCTGGCGAAGAGCTCGTCGAGACGGGAGACGTCGCCTTTGGCGAGTAGCACGATTCCCGCTTCGAGCCGCTCACGGTCCTGCTTCTCGCCCATGGCCGGCGTGTACTCGCGGAGGCGCTCCAAGACGAGTTCGGCATCCTCGCCGAAGTCCCGTCGAACTCGGCGTTGCAGGCGCGGAGTCGTCACGAGGCATCGTCGTGGTGGACGGGGCGGGGTCGCGCGTTTTGCCGCAGGTAACCGCAGCGACCCCGATATGCCTGGGCGGTAGCTACCGTCGCCAGACAGACCCCACGTCCGCGCCGCATATTTCCACAGGCCGAGCCGGCAAACAAGTGGCTAGAGCGCCCGGCGGCGTCCTGACAGCAACGCGAAGACGGCCACGATGAGCGCCACCACGAGCAGCAGCCACAGCAGGTTGCTGACGGCGACCCCGCCGCCGATGGCGAAGATGATCAAGAGCAGTACCAGGATCCAGAGCAGCATTTGCGTCTCCCCTCTCGGTTGAGGTCGGGTCTGTAGCCAGAACGGACAATGGGCATTTCGGGGTACGGGCTCGCGACGCCGCGTCTGCCCGAGCTCCGTGAGTTCGGTCACGGCAAGGTCGCCGTAAGCCGGACGCAAAACATGACGCGATGCCCGTCTCTTCGGGGGTTGCGGCGGGTAGAGAACAACCACAAGCAACACGGAGGAGAGTGCTTTCGGATGAAGCGCCTATTGACGATGTTCGTGCTCGTCGTTGCCCTGGCCGGCCTCGCGGTTTCCTCGGCGGTCGCCGGCAAGGGCTCGCAGACGCTGTCTGCGACGTGCACCACGGCGGGCAACGTGACCGTCCACGCGAGTAACGGCCAGTCGGCCTGGGTGAACAACCAGCACTGGGTCGTGCTCAGGTTCACGGGCACCTTCACCCCGGCCGGCTCGACGACGGGCCAGACCTTCACGAAGGTCTACGGCCACAAGACCGGCTTCGCGCATCGCACCGTCGACACGTGCTCGGGCTCGCAGACCGACCCGACGACCGGGAACACGTTCTCGTTCACGGCGACGGTCGCGAAGACGACCCGTTAGCCACAGCAAGCACGCACTCGGGAGACAAAGGCCGGGCGGCGTTCGAC